>DASQKG010000087.1:0-18887 GCA_035630655.1 Pyrinomonadaceae bacterium | reverse complement strand
GCGCACCTCCGTTTTGCGTCAGTGTAACTCCATCACTGTGCATAGCCAAGGTAACTAACGAGTTCAAAAGGCGAGAAGCCTACCTACTTTCTGTCGAGAATAAAACCACTCCTCTTTACTTTGGTTACAGTCGTAGATGGTAGACTAACCGGTTAACCATGAAGCCGATAATCATGAAATTCGGAGGCACTTCGGTGGAAGGCCCCACGGCGTTTCAGACAGCCGCACGCATCGTCTCTGAGCGAGTTGCTCAGCGGCCGGTGGTGGTCGTCTCAGCCATGGCGAGATTCACAGATGCGTTGTTGGGAAGTGTTAAAGAAGCACCGAAGTTGGGTGCGGCAGACGCTCTGGCCAATCTCGACAAACATTTCGATCGCCACTTCAGGGTTATTGAGTCACTACTAAACAGGCAAGCGCCTCGTATGCGCGATCTGGTAGCACAGAGCCGTAGCGACATCAGCGAGCTTTTGGAAGCGGTCGAAGTCGAAGGCAATCTGAGTCATGGCCGCCGCAAAGGTATCGAAGACGCAGTGGTCTCCAACGGCGAGCGTTTGTCCGCCGCCTTGCTCGCGGCGGTGTTGTCGGATAACAACCATTCGGCACGCGACGTGGATGCCCGCCGCTGCCTCATCACGGACAACAATCACGGCAGCGCGGCGCCGCTGATGGACCAGACTGTTCGCAATACGTGTCAACAACTTCAACCGCTGCTCGATTCGGCCACGATACCCGTTCTCGGAGGCTTCATTGGTTCCACGATCGACGGAGAAACAACAACGCTGGGTCGTGGTGGTTCGGACTACTCGGCGGCGATTTTCGGCGCCGCCCTGGGGTGCGACGAGATTCAAATTTGGACTGACGTGCCTGGCGTGTTGACTGCCGATCCGCGCCTGGTCCCGGAGGCCCACACTGTGCCGCAGCTATCATTTGCAGAAGCGGCGGAGCTGGCTTACTTCGGAGCCAAGGTGCTCCACCCGAAGACGTTGCAACCCGCGATCGAGCGAAATATTCCCGTCCGCATTTGCAACTCTCGCAATCCCATTGGTGGAAGCACGCTCGTGACTGCCACTACAGAAAAGTCTTCCGCAGGAGTTAAAGCCATTGCGCACAAGACCGGCGTAACCACGGTGCAAATAACGGCCGCCCGGATGCTCGGCGCTTACGGCTTCCTGCGAAAGCTATTTGAAGTCTTCGACGAGCACCGAACCGCGGTCGATGTAGTTACAACTTCGGAGGTAAGTGTGTCGTTGTCGCTTGATGATACGACTAGTTTGCCGGCAATTGTTGACGACTTGAAAACCCTGGGCTCTGTTAGTGTTGAAGAGGGAAGGGCGATTCTCTGTGTGGTTGGAGAAGGTTTGCGCAGTACACCCGGAATTGCCGCACGAGTCTTCTCGACGATTAACGACATCAACGTGTCGTTGATTTCACAGGGAGCGTCAAGGATCAACCTGACGTTTGCGATTGAAGAGGCACGCGTCCGGGAAGCGGTTAAACGACTACATGATGAATTCTTCGAACGCGAGTTGAAAGTTCAATCCTTAGGTTATGCTTTGGAACGCGAAGAACAAGCTGAAGCTTGATGAACTCTGAACTTCAGGCCTGTAGTTCAGAGTTCAACCTTTAGGTTGCACTCCAGGGAGAGGCCTATCTTTTCGAATGAACCTATTCGAACTAACCAGACACCTGATTGATATTCCATCTGTCACTGGCGACGAGAAGGCCGTCGGTATTTTTCTGGCCTCGTATCTTGAAGGCCTGGGATATAGCTCCGGGCTACAGGAAGTTGACAAGGATCGTTTCAACGTAATCGCTACTACCGCCTCCTTGCCGCGGGTCGTGTTGTCGACGCACATGGATACGGTGCCGCCGCATATTCTGTCGAGTGAAAATGAAACCCGGATCTTCGGTCGCGGGGCCTGCGATGCAAAGGGAATCATTGCCGCTCAGATCATGGCGGCCGAGCGTTTGCGCGCAGAGGGCATCGACGAAATCGGACTCCTCTTCACGGTCGACGAAGAGTTGGGCAGCCTTGGGGCGCGATTTGCGAACAGGCACGAAATTGCACCCGCCTGTGAATATCTGATTAATGGCGAGCCGACGGACAACAAACTCGCAGCGGCCACTAAGGGCTCGCTCAGGCTGAGTTTGAAGACGACGGGACGTGCGTGCCATTCTGCATATCCCGAACAAGGTGAGTCGGCGATTGAAAAGTTGCTGGACGTGCTCACGAGTATTCGAAGCACCGACTGGCCTCGCGACGATGTGCTTGGGGAAACGACCTGCAACATCGGCGTAATCAGTGGCGGCACGCGCCCAAACGTGATTCCGGCGGAAGCGAGTGCTGTTTTCCAACTACGACTCGTGACTAACGCCGAGCAGGTCAAGAGGATTCTGGAAGATGCGGTGGCCGGGCGCGGTGAAGTGGAATATCTTTCGGAGAACGATCCGGTTCACCTGTTTACCGTGGATTCGCTCGAACAATGTGTGGTGCGGTTTACGACCGATATTCCTTTTCTTTCGAACTGGGGCTCGCCGCTTTTGATTGGACCGGGTTCGATATTGAATGCACACACGGATCACGAGTTCATTGAAAAACGGGAATTGGAAGAGGCGGTGGAGCTGTATGTGCGCCTGGTACGCGCGCTGCTGAAAAGGAGGTAAGTGGTAAATGGTAAATGGTAAATGGTGCCAAGCCGGCGTTCTGATAGCTCGCGTAGCTGCGAGTGATTATCAGGTGGCTATAACAACCTCCATTTACCATTCACCATTTACCATTTACCCGATCGGAATGGCCCTATGAAGGTCGCGTTACTGGGTTATGGAGCGATGGGCCAGTTAGTTGCCACACTGGCCCAGGTAGCCGGCGACGAGATCGGGGTGACATTAACGTCGGAAGACGCGGCGCGAAGCGTTGAAGATATGGCGGCACTGCTACGCGGCCACGACGTGGCTATTGATTTTTCGATTGGTGCAGCTGTCCTCACGCATGTCGACGCATGTATGCGAGCCGGCGTGCCGCTGGTCCAGGGCACAACCGGATGGAAAGACCAGGAGGACGATACGCGCCGGCTGGTGGCAGAACATGACGGGGCGATGGTGTTTGGCGCTAACTTTTCCATCGGCGTTAATGTGTTCTATCGAATCGTCGAGCAGGCTGCAAAGCTTTTCGCCGGGCTTGAACAGTACCAGGCGTTTATTGAGGAGCAGCATCACGTGCGCAAGCTGGATGCGCCGTCAGGTACCGCCCTCAAGCTTAAGAGCTTGATGACCGAACATATAAGCAATCCGATTCCGATCGCGTCTACGCGTGCGGGATATATACCTGGGACACATCGCGTTGGTTTTGACTCGGCTGCTGACCAGGTGACACTGACGCATATGGCGCGTTCGCGAGAAGGATTTGCCGCCGGAGCGTTGCTGGCTGCGCGGTGGATCATTGGACGGAAAGGAATCTATGAGTTTCCGGAAGTGATTGATGAAGTGATAAAGAGCGACAAGTGACAGGTGAGAAGTCATAAGTGAGTAATGAGTGAAGAGTGAAGAGTAAGAGGCGTATAGAGTACAAGCTTTAGCTTGCGTCGTTGGGGAGAAACTAGCTCGCGTCGTCGCGAAGCAGCAAAGGTTGTACTCTAAACACCTGTTACTGATCAGTCCTCCTGGAGGTGCCCAATGACCATGAATCTCGACTGGATGCGAGGCTGCGCGACGGCGATCGTTACACCGTTTACTGCTGACGGTGCGATTGACGCAGCGGCCTTAACACGGCTGATTGAATATCAGATCAGTGGCAACGTGAAGCTGCTCGTTCCCTGTGGGACCACGGGTGAAAGTGCGACGATGACTGAAGAGGAAGATCGGCAGGTCATCAAGCAAACCGTTGACGTGGCCAAAGGACGAGCGCGCGTGATCGCCGGAGCAGGGAGCAACTCGACCGCCGCCGCAATTGAGAACTCTAAGGCTGCCCAGAGTCTCGGCGCGGATGCGGTTTTACAGGTAGCTCCTTTCTACAACAAACCAACACAGCAAGGTCTCTATGCACACTTTCGTGCAATCGCGGAAGCTGTACGCGATTTGCCAATCGTCATCTACAACGTGCCGGGTCGAACGTCGTGCAACATCGCAGCGGATACTACACTGAGGCTCGCTCGAGATTGCGAAAACATCGTGGCCGTAAAAGAAGCTTCGGGAAATCTGTCGCAAATCATGGAGATACTGCGCGACCGGCCGGAAGGATTTCGCGTGCTCTCTGGGGACGACGCGATTACCTTCGCCTTGATTGCTCTAGGCGGCGACGGTCTCATCTCTGTAGCTTCAAACGAAGCGCCTGAACTGATGTCGCGAATGGTTGATCGGGCGCTTGAAGGAAACTGGGATGAAGCTCGCGAGCTGCACTATCGTCTGCTGGCGCTGATGGAAGTTAATTTCATCGAATCGAGTCCCGGTCCGGTGAAAGCCGCGCTCGCGATGATGAACTTGATTGGTGAGAATTTCCGTTTGCCCCTGGTGCCGATTCAGGAAAAGAGTCGCGCGCGGCTGCGTGAGGTACTTTCCGAACTTGGCCTCCTCCACCCCAGTCGGGCTGCCCGCCTGGGGACCCCGGTCTGAAGGAAGCATCGCATGCCGCTACGTGAAGAAATCGAAGCTCTCAGCGCTCGAAAGGGAAGCGCGTTTGAGGCCAACGATAGGGAGCTGTTTGAAGAGTTCAAGGCGGCATTGAATCGCGGCGAGATTCGCGCCGCCGAGCGTTCGGCGGATGGAACCTGGGCCGTCAACTCATGGGTGAAGCAGGGAATTCTCCTGGGCTTTCGGATGGGAACGCTCATGGATATGTCTGCGCCGCCGCTTCGCTTCTTCGATAAAGACACCTATCCGGTTCGTCCCACCACTGCCGCAGATAACATTCGCATAGTGCCTGGCGGGTCAAGTATTCGCGACGGCGCCTACGTTGCACCGGGTGTGGTTTGCATGCCGCCGATGTATGTGAATGTTGGGGCGTACGTCGATGAAGGCGCCATGATTGACAGCCATGCGTTGGTTGGATCGTGCGCGCAAATCGGCAAGCGCGTTCACCTATCGGCGGCGGCACAAGTGGGCGGCGTGCTCGAGCCGGTCGGCGCGGTGCCTGTGATCATTGAAGACGATGTGCTGGTTGGCGGTGGCTGTGGAGTTTATGAAGGCACGATCGTTCACGAGCGCGCGGTGTTAGCGGCCGGAACGATTTTGACGGGCTCGACGCCGGTTTACGACCTGGCGCACGATAAGATCTACCAACGGACACCTGAGGCGCCACTCGAAATACCAGCGGGCGCAGTTGTTGTTCCTGGATCACGAAACGTTCGGAGCGAGATCGGCCGCGCCTGGGGACTGTCGCTTTACGCTCCAGTAATTGTGAAGTATCGCGACGAGAAGACTGATAGAGCGGTGCAGTTGGAAGACTATCTGAGGTGACTTGTTAGTGCTTGACCAGCCCCACAGTAGCTCCTAACATCTCGAACAGATTATCGGAGGGTGACCCCATGGTGATTGAAGCAAAATATGAAAACGGTGTCTTCAGGCCACTTGAAGAAATAGAACTCAAAGAAGGGACCGTGGTGGAGATTCATGTCAACAGCGCGGAAGGTACCAGAAAAACGTCCATTAGAGGACTTGGTTTTGTCGGAATGTGGGCCGAGCGCGCGGACATCAAAGACGGCGTGAGTTACGTCGACAGCCTACGGGATAGCCCTCGGTCTTAAGCACAGGCCCAGCAGATGCCCTACCTTGTTGACACGGATGTTTTGATTGATGTCTCCAGAAATAATGAGGCGGCAATTGATTTCCTCGATCAACTCGAGGATTCGTGGTCGCTGTCAATCATCACCGCGTTAGAACTTATTGTTGGCGCTCGCGACAAGAAGGAAGTCACGCAAATAGATCAGCTCGTAGCAGTATATTCAGCGATTCCCCTGACTGCCGAGATCGGTAACTCATCCTATGGTCTGCTTACCCAATTTGCTAAATCGCACGGGCTGCGCGTCTTTGATCTCAAGCATTCTTTCCAACAAGTCGAGATTCTTATCACAACTCGTTGCGTCCAAACCATCTAACTAGCGGCTGTTCGATATTGCAACGTGATTCGGACTACACTGAAAGTCCGTATGACCCGAATGCAGTATAGTATGCTTGTATTCCGAAGATGTAAATCTCTCTCCCCTGGTCGAAGCGATTGTATCGTTGGCCAATATTCGTAGAGTATGCTGCTCTAATTACGATGATGTTTTGGAGGAGGGATACACCAGGCTAGGGACTGGATATCGCCCATTGGTTCCAGGCGACGATATTCCTTTAGATGGCGACGAAGTGTTGATTGTTCATCCTCATGGCTTTCTACCTCGTGCTGCATACTCGCGTGACTACCGAATGGAGCCGATCGTTCTTTCCGAAGATGATTACCATGATCTCTATGCTTCGCCGTACCGTTGGGCAAACGTTATCCAACTGAATCTCTTCGTGTCTTTCGCTGTGCTCTTTGTTGGCTGCTCTCTGAAAGATCCGAACCTGCGACGGTTATTAGATACTAGTAAAAAGTTGCGCATTTCCAACCACTTTGCCCTTATGAGAGAGCCAACTTATCAATCAGATAAAGGAAAAACATCAAGCCATCAACGAAAACAACCACGATGGTGGGAGGAAATGTGGTCTTCTTTCTACAAGAAGGTTGCGACAGAGAATCTTGTGGATCGTGGAATAACGCCTATTTGGTACAAACAGCATTCCGATGTCCCACGGATCCTTCGTGAAATCGCGTAAGCCCTAACGTTGTGAGAATTCTTCCGGTACGGACGCAACCTGCTCACATTCTGGATTTGCGTTACGGCAGATCGGATGAAATCATTGAAACAGTTTCAGCCACCAACATTTCTGCGCGGCATTGAAAGGAGTCCCATTCGCCAGATCACGGATCGGGCGAAGCCTGGCGACATCAGTTTCGGCCTGGGTGAGCCTGACTTGCCTACTCCTGAGGTGATTCGCAGGGAAGCAGTGCGCGTCATTCGTGAGGAGCAGAATGGGTACACACTGCAAGCAGGCTTGTTAGCACTGCGTGAACGCGTTGCTCAGGATTATCCACACCTGAATCTTTCGACGGACCAGGTGATCATCACTGCCGGTTCACAGGAGGCGATGTATCTTGCCTTGATGACGTTGGTTGAAAGTGGGGTCGAAGCCGGTGATGAGGTGTTGATTCCGAATCCCGGCTTTGTAGCGTATCCAACTATTACTCGAATGGCTGGCGGGCACCCGGCGTATTACCAGTTGCCGGCAACCAGGGACTTCAGTTTTGATTTGGATGATTTCAAACGACAGATCAGTTCGAAGACGAAAATCGTCGTTGTCACGAGTCCCTCGAATCCCACGGGTCGAACCTTTAGCAGCGAGGAGCTGCGCGAGATCGCGAGAGCCGTCGAAGAGAGCGGCTCCGACGCGTTTATTATCAGCGATGAAATCTATCGCGACCTTTATTACACCGAAGAACGTCCCGGTTCTATCTCTGAGTTCTATCCGCGCACGGTGGTAATCAGCGGTCTTTCAAAGTCGATGAGTATGACGGGCTGGCGTCTTGGTTGGATTCTCGGAGACGAAGGTGTGATTCGAGCCGCTCATCTGCTTCATGGCTACGTCACGACTTGCGCTTCAACAATCACGCAGAAGGCGGCATTGATGGCCTGGAGTAATGAAGCGTTTGAAGCGCGGCAAAAGATTCGCCTGACCTTCCACGAGCGGCGCGATCATCTGCTGGCTTTGTTGCGCGGTGTCGGACTGCGCTGTGTTACGCCGGAGGGCGCGTTTTATACGATGGTGGATATCGCTCGATACGGCTCGTCCATGGAAGTTGCGGAAAAGCTGCTGGACTTTGGCGTCGTCACGATTCCTGGCAATGCTTTTGGTAGTGAAAGCGAGGGATTCCTCCGGGTGTCTTTTTGCGCGGATTTACCGGTGCTGACGGAGGGTGTCGCGCGGGTGAGCGCAGCGCTGAAGAGCTTAGAGTAGAAGCCGTCGCTTTTGGCTAGGGGGTGCGGCTCGGCCGCCCTCCGTGCGGAAGGGCTATGCCTTTCCGCAGATTGAGTAACTTACATGAGGCTACGCCTGCAACAGCCGCGAGGCATAGCCTCGAAATCCTAATATGCCAGCCGGAAAGGCACAGCCTTTCCGCACGGAAGGCGGCAAAGCCGCGCGAAGGGAAGCGGCTTACTCGCGTACCTATCACAACCTATGACCAAAAAACTTCGTGTGGGAATACTTGGGGCCACCGGAATGGTGGGCCAACGCTTCATCCAGCTGTTGGAAAATCATCCGCAGTTTGAGATCACAGCGTTAGCGGCTTCTGATCGATCGCAGGGGAAGACTTTTCAGGAAGCTTGCACCTGGCGTCTTGCTGGAGAGATGCCTGGGTTTGTGAAGTCGATGCCGATTGCGGCGCCGCAGCCGCCTCTGGATTGCGAACTCGTTTTCTCGAGTTTGCCCGGCGACATCGCGCGTCAGAGTGAAGGCGCTTTTGCCGCGGCGGGATTTCCAGTGATCAGCAACTCGTCGGCTTATCGGATGGATGCAGATGTTCCATTACTGATTCCCGAAGTAAACCATCAACACCTCGCGCTGCTCGAGTTGCAACAGCAAAAGGGCTTCATCGTTACCAATCCAAACTGTTCTACGATCATGCTGGCGTTGGCCCTGGCGCCGCTCCATACGAAGTTTCGCGTGACCAGCGTTATCGCCACAACGCTCCAGGCGTTATCCGGCGCTGGTTATCCCGGCGTTCCGTCGCTGGCCATTAGTGACAATGTTCTCCCGTTCATCGATGGTGAAGAGGAAAAGATCGAGAAAGAAACACTGAAGATTCTTGGGCCAATAGAAAAAGGACAGCTTACTGACGCCTCCATGAAGGTGAGTGCGCAGTGCCATCGGGTGAATGTCTCTGACGGACACATGGCCGCAGTGCGCGTGAAACTGGACAAGCAGACTACGACTGAAGAAGTGAGCGAAGCATTTGCTTCGTTTAGTTCTCTACCGCAGGAACTAAAACTGCACTCAGCGCCGGAGAGGCCAATCGTCGTCCTGCAAGAACCCGATCGTCCTCAGCCGCGCCTCGATCGGGATGCCGGAAACGGTATGAGCGTAACGGTTGGTCGATTGCGAGAAGACAACGTGCTCGACTATCGCTTCGTTGCGCTCAGCCACAATACGATTAGAGGCGCCGCGGGCGCAGCGATACTCAATGCAGAACTGCTGATCGCGAACGGGCACTTGGATAAATGAAGTCTGAAGCGGTACGGGTCGAGGGTTGATCGTATTGCAGTTGGCTCGATGATATGAAGTCAGTACCATCTCGCGGTAGCGGGTGGGTGAAGAAGTCCTAAACATGGGAAAACCATTTCGATGAAGGAAACAGAACGGTCCACGAAACACACGAAGTGACACGAAATTCGCGCTCTTTCGTGTTGCTTCCTGGTGTTTCGTGGATCGTTCTTCGTTTTTCAGCAACGTGTCGACAGGAATTAACATGCCTTCAGTAGCCCTTATCTGTACAGCGAACCGGTGTCGCAGCGTGATGGCTCACGCGATCTTTGTCGACGAGGCGAAGAAAAGATCGCTTGATGTGGAAGTGTATTCGGCGGGGGTTGTTGATTTCTCAGACGCACCACCGTTGCACGAAACCTCCAGCATGTGTTTGCGACACAACACACCGGCGCCTGATAAGGCGCCGACATGGGTCCGCGAGCTACCTTTGGAATCAATCACGCGATTTCTTGTCATGGAACAGGACCATGCAGACGCGCTCGTTCACGTGCACGGCATATCGCCAGATCGCGTGAGCTTGCTGGGTGAATTTGATCCGAAGAAGAGAGGCGCTGAACTAGGTGATCCGTTTGCCGAGGGCGAGGCGGCGTATGAACGGTCCTACCTGCGGATTAAAGATTGTATCGTTGGATATTTGGAGACGACCGAAGAGCTTCTTTAGATCCAAGATTATTCGGGGAGTTCCCTAGCGGCTGTGCCGCATTCCGTCCGGAAGGCTGTGCCTTTCCGTAAGAGTGGGTTGATTTTTGAGGCCATGTTTCGCTTGGGACTCACGCAGAGGCACAGCCTCACTTAAAAGAGGCCGTGCGGAAAGGCAGGGCCTTTCCGCACGGAATGCGGCAAAGCCGCGGTTTCAGAAAACAAACTTGGCGCGCAGTTGAACTGTGCGGCCGCTAAAATTGCCCGCGCTGTAGTTATTGAAGAGCGGACTGGTTACATCCGGAAAGGCGAATGATACGGCGCCAATCCCGAATTGATTCGTACCGTTAAAGTCATTCTGGTTCACAAAGAACGGTGAACCAAAATCACCAATGGTACGAATCCTTTGGTTGAAGAGATTGCCAACTTCCGCTGCAAACTGAACGTTGTACCTGTCTTCCCCAAAGCGAATATTCTTCACCAGGGTCATGTCCGTACGGTTCCAGCTGTTCGTGCGCAGCGTGTTGCGGCCGGCATTGGCACGTGCGCCTGGTCCAGCCTGAATGTACTCGGCCGAGCCATTGATCGCCACGTAACCAACCGTCGATGGATCGCCAAGTACGTCAGCGCCACTGCCATCCACGATTCTTTGGCCCAACGCGTTGACAGCATAGACACCGCTGCCTGTGCCGCGTACGCCGCCCAGGTTCACTATGGTCCGATCTCCAGCAGCGTCGCCGTTGCGATTGCTGTCAAGGACCGACTGCGGCGTCATTAACTGCCCTGACTGTGTTTGAAAGACCCCGTTGATTTGCCATCCGCCCAGCACTCCCTTCAAGAGACCATTGTTGCTTCTTTTGAAGAAGGGAAGGTCATAGTTGAACGAAGCGGCAAAACGATGCGGGACATCGATCGCGGACAGAGATCGTTCCTGCCTAAGGTCGAAACCATCCTGCGCGCGACGCGGGTTGACCGTGCTCGAAAAGAGCTCGTTAGTCGCATTGTCGATCGCTTTGCTGAACGTGTAAGCCGCTGTCAGCGCGAGGCCGTTAGTTAACCTACGGGTAAGGCTAACCGAGCCACCGTCGTAGACCGAGTTTCCCTCGGGCTCAAACGACGTCACAGCGCCGACGAAGCCATATGGCGCAAGCCGCTTCGGGAAGAGATTATTGAGACCCAGGCTTCCCAGCGTAGGTCGCCCAGCCAACTGGGCAGCCCCGGGAGCAGCAAGGAAAGTGGGCATGACCAGCCTGCTGTAATCCACAAGTCCGCCGTTGAGCCGGACCTGCACAGGCAAGTGACGGCCGGCAGTGTGCAGGTAACGCAACTCAAGAAGTGTGCTGCGTCCCAGTTCACGCTGGTATGAAAGAGTGCCTGACATGATGTAAGGCTCGACGGCGTTGTTGATATAGGAGCCGGTCGCGGCGCGCGCGTCGGCCACTGTGTTGGGCGGAATAGGCGTGGGCGATACGCCGCCGTTTTGCAGAAATGGAGGAGTGTAGCCAAAAGCTGCAGCTCCGATTTCCTGCTGGAACTGCGGTGGCAGATTCAACAGGTACAGGTTTTGATACGTTTCGTAGTAGTTGATCCCGAAAGCAGCCCGAAATGAACTCTGCCCGCGCGAGCCGGAGATGATCCGTCCCAGACGGCTGGTGAACTCCGGAGAGTAGGCCAGGCCAAGGCGAGGCGAGAAGTTGTTCTTGTCTGTTTTGGGAACATTGAATTCGATCACGCCCGGTACGTTTGCAATTGAATTCAATCCTTGTAGGGCTGCATCACGCGGCAGACCAAGATACTCGTAACGCAGTCCGAGATTGAGAGTCAGGTTCGGAGTCACCTTCCAATCGTCCTGTGCAAACGCATAGTACTTACGCTGGTTGCCGGTGAAAGCCGCCGAACCAACGCCGCGCAGATCGACGTTTGTTGGAATCACGTCGCGAATCAACTCATCGAGCGTTGCATAGTTGTAGTCACCACGGCCGCGCGGCAGGAAGAAGCTGGTAAAGATCAGAAACCTCATCTCTCCGCCAAACTTGAAGTTGTGCGAGCCGCGCGAATAACTGAGCGCGTTGTAGATTTGATAGGAATGGTTCAATCCCCCCTGAGGCAGGTTTCCATTTGGACCGAGACCCAAATTCAACGGGGCCACGGTGATATTTGGAAACGTATTGAATGCCGGGTCGTTGAGCGGATAGTCGCGGAGGAAACGCTTGTACGACAACCGCACTTCATTTACCACGCTGGAGTTGACGGTGTGGATCCAGCCTGCGGAAAACAGCCGGGCGAGAACGTTCTGTTGATTATTGAACTTCGGGTTGCCGTTACCTGGCTGCTCCGTGCCGATGTTGTCGGAGCTGAAACGGTAACGAAACTGGTTTCTGGAGTCCATCAGATGATCGATATTGATCTGATATTGCTTCTCCAGAAATCCACCCGGCGTGACCAGTGAAACCACACCGAAAGGAATTCCGGCCCTACCGAGGACCGTTTGGGTTTCGGTAGCTGTCTCCGGAAGCACCAGATTATTTCGGAGCATGTTAATCACAAAGGCACTCGCCCCTGGGAGAGCGGCAATCTGTGTAAGACCGGCGCTGGTTGGCGCGGTGTATGACACGCCTGTCGACTGTTGATTAATTTGGTCGCGTTGATACGCTCCAAAGAAAAACAGTTTGTTCTTGAAGATGGGTCCGCCGAGAGTCCCACCGTAACGCGGATTTGTAAACGGTACCTTTTGATCGATGACGCCGGTTTGAAGATTAAACTCTTCACTGGTTGACGCGGCGTTAAGGTGACGGTTTTGCAGGTACCCAAAAACGGAACCATGGAATTTGTTGGTGCCGCTCTTGGTGACGGTGTTGAATTGGCCGGCGGCGCCCGTGCCAAACTCGGCGTTGTAGTTATTGGTCAGGATCGATACTTCCGAAATCGCATCCTGGATAATATTGACCTCTTTGCCGGTAAGATCCGGCGAGTTGTTGTCGACGCCATCCACGTTGAAGGCGTTAGCATGCGGACGCGTGCCGCCTACGGACCCGCCGTCACCGGCGACGCCGACACCCTGGGCCACGACGTTCGGTGAAAGCAAGGCAAGTGATCGCACGTCGTTGAAAATGGGCAAGTCTTCAACCTGCCGCGTCTCGAAATTTCTGCCAACCTGAGATGTATCTGTCTGCACCAGTGCTTCGCCCGATGAGGTGACGTCCACTACACTGCTAACTCCTGCCGGCGTAAGAACCACATTCACTGTGCTCTCCTGATTAAGCAGCACTTTTACCTTTTCGGTTGCTGCCTGAAAGCCCTGCGCTTCGACCGTGACCGTATATTCACCGCCGAGCGTATTGGGAAATGTAAATCCTCCCGACCCTGAAGTCTGCGTTGTCAGGGTTTGTCCTGTGGCTTCGCTCTTCAACGTTACGGTTGCGTTTAGAATCGCCGCGCCGTTTTGATCGAGCGCCTGACCAATCACCGAACCACCGGTTGCCTGGCCCAGGGCTGCTCCGGAAAACGCCAACAGTGCGGCGAGGACCAAAACTAGTCTTCTTTGTCTACTCATTGAATTACCTCCCATCCTTTATCGAAAAGGCTTAGCCGTGATTCCGAGAATTCGGGCTCACGGCGATTACGTTCAAGCCTGGGGTAATTCGGGAAGCGCAATGAGCGTGCCTGGGCAGCCGCGCGGTTGAAAGGCCGCTTCGTCACTTCCATGGGCCAAGTCAGCAGATACTCTGATTTTTCAATTGCTGAATTTGGAAGTGAATGTGTGAAGAATTGGAGAAGGAGGAGAATCTGATAACGAGATGGAGCACTTGCTCATCGGGGATAATCAGATTTTCGTATCGCGCGCCAACTACGCTGGACGTTTAGTTCGGGCACTTGTGCCCGCCGGGCGGAAAAGTCCGCTCTCTAAAATAAACGCCTGGACACAAATTGCGCCGATACGCATTGAAAAAAACCGCGGGGTTCTGTTCTTGCGTAATCGGCGCAATGTGTAATCTGCGTATACTAGGGTCAGGCGAACGAGGGCTCAGGTGCAGACCAGGAGCTCGACGTTGAGGCAAATGTTTCAGGCCTGATGTTGTAGAGCTTGATCTTGGAGTTAAGAGTTGTGCCTTTTAGATTCAAGAGCTTGGCAGCCCGCGCCTGATGTCCCTGGGTCAATACCAACGCGCGCGTGATAAGGTCGATCTCGAAACGAGTTACTTCGTTGTAAAAGTCGAGGCCGTTGTCTATATCCAGGACATTTACTTCCCCGATGCATTGCACTTCGCGCACGAGCTCCAGCGTAAGCTGCTTCAGCGCCGTAATGCGGCGACGGGAAGTTCTTAGTTCCTGCGGTTGATTCTCATCGCCGGAGGTTACCAGTTCCACTACTCCCCCCTCCCAAATGGAATTCCCCGACTGTTCGGCCTCGTTTGCGTAATAAGTTGCGGTTCCCTTCATGACATTTCTCCTTATGATGAATTAATTCGAACTGGGCCGGCCCAGAGCTTTAATCTGCTCTCCACAAACTTCCAGGATCTTTTTTGAGTTGTCGCGACTGATCGTGTCGGCTTTGCTGTCGTCGGCCAGCAGCCAATTTCCGTCATTGCGTTTCATGAGGTGGCCAAGCTCGTGTAACAAGATCAGCACTCGAACCTCTTTTGTATTTGGTTCAAAGTTTCCGAGACGCGGGATCGAAACCTCTGACTGCGAAAACGTCCTGCGATAGAACGGGCCATTGGTGTTAACCGAGACTTTGTCAAACAATCGATACTTCGTTTTTGTCTTTACGCTAATACCGAGGGTAACGTCACCGGACATGCGCATCCCGATCGTCGGCGGCAGATATTCCTTTCGTACCTGGCCCATAAAACTGTTGAAGACCATGACCGCTCCAGTGGTCCCGCCAAAAAAGTCAGTGCACTCGTTGTCTTCGCTCAAAATGCCCAGCGTGTCGTAATAGGCCTGGCCAAACACTTTGTCCTCTTCGATCAGGGGCGAGGGCGCCGGAGGAAGCGGCGCGCTCGCTTTTGTCGCCATGGCGCTCGCGGGTTCCAAACATGCCAATTCAGCCAGGGCGAGATCCATTTCGGGAGGCGGTGCGGCGTTAATATCTGCCAGCCCAAGTGACATCACTGCGGTGCAAGCCAAAAACCCGCGTAGCCTCATGGAAGTACCTCCTATCCGATCTCAATCAGGGTTCGCTCCGGGATAGCGCTACGCTCGGGGACCGAGCACTTGGACACAGGAAACGAAAGAATGTTCCGAAAGGCGCGCGATTGATAGCGCCCTTCACCCCGGATTGTGTCGGAGTTATACGCGGGAACTCAGCGCAAGACATGAATTTTGTGACGGAAGGGCGGGCGCTTGTGACTAGCGGGCTTCATCCGGTGACTATGTCGGTTGGCGACAAGGGTTATTAAAGACGGCGTAACAATCAGCGGGACGGATAACGCAGGACCGTTTAGATGGCGGACTTGTCCGCCCCGGCTCGCGCAACTCCTCTTACGGGGCGCACAAGTGCGCCGTCTAAACGGCGGCCTTCCTGATCCGCCTTCTCAGGGAAGTTTACCGAGGGCTTCCTGCAGATTGTCGCGATGGTTGCGCGAGAGGGTTAGTTGTGTGCCGTCCTGCAGAATGATTCGATATTCACCGTGAAACCACGGTTGAAGTTCCTGAATTCGATCCAGCCGGACAATCGAAGATCGATGAATACGCACAAACTTCTTGGGATCCAGCTTCGACTCGAGGCTACTGATTGTTTCCCGCAGCAGGTGGGACTTTTTGCCGCTGTGCACCGACACATAATTCCCCTCGGCTTCGATCCAATCAATTTCTTCGGTCTCGAGAAAGTAAATACGGCCGCCACCTTTGATCACAAGGCGCTCGAGATACTTGTTTCCTGCCTTGAGCTCTTCGAGCAAAGCCAGGATGCGCTGGTCGGTGCCGCCGTTTCGCTCTCGCATGACCTGCGCCTTGGCGCGTTGCCATGCTGTGTCGAAGCGTTCTTTATCAAACGGCTTCAATAAATAATCGAGGGCATTGACTTCAAACGCGCGCACGGCATATTGGTCGTATGCAGTGACAAAGATGACGTTGGGAATTTGTTTTCCGAGAGCCGCGAGAACGTCGAAGCCCCCAAGATCGGGCATCTGCACATCCAGGAAGATAAGGTCAGGCGAGAGTTGGCGAATGGCTTCCAGAGCTTCGCGTCCGTTAACTGACTCACCGATGATTTCCGTGTTCGGGTCGTCTTTGAGCATCTCGCGCAGCATGGTGCGTGCGAGAGGCTCGTCATCTACCAACAACACGCGGACGGGAGAGTCAGCCATAACTTCCTTTACATTAATGATGATCGAACCCGGGGAGCTGAAGCGACCAACCGCAAGGGGTGTTGCGCTGAGTACCTATTCGACTGCGAAGTTGAGCAAAGAAGAGACTATTCGAACTGACCATGGGTGGCGTCATCGTGATGAAACGGAATTTCCATTGTCACTACGAAACCACCATTCGGATTATTCCGAAGGTCAAAGAGATGGCGCGAGCCGTAAAGTCTTTCCAGCCGTTGCCCCGTGTTCGCCAGTCCCAGACCTCTATTGAACAGATTCTCGGATATCCGATGTTCAGAAAGCCCGGGGCCGTTGTCTCGCACCTGGATACGAACGAGGCCATTTATATGTTTCGCCTCAATTTCTATCAGGCCGGGGGTGGAACGGGATGCAATTCCGTGGCGGATGGCGTTTTCTACGATTGGTTGGAGAATTAGGTTGGGTACTTTGGCATCAAGTGTGTCGTCGGCAACGTCGATGCGTGTCAGTAGGCGATCCTGATAACGAATGCGCTCAATCGCCAGGTAACAGGTGAGAAACTCGATCTCCTGTTGCAGCGTGACTTCTTCAGAGCCGGAGTTTTCCAGCGTGAGGCGCAGAAAATCACCCAGGCGAGTGATCATCTTGCGTGCCGCTTCGGTGTCTTGAGTTAGCAGGGCGGAGATTGAATGTAGAGTATTGAAGAGGAAGTGAGGGTGGAGCTGCATCTTGAGCGCTTCTAGTTGAGCTTTTGAAAGCTGCGCCTCGAGTTGAAGTGTGCGGACCTGACCTTCGTGATAACGGCGGTAGTAGTTGAACGCATAACTCGTGAGGGCGATCAGCATGTAAATCCCAATGCCTTCGCTGAAATTTGCCAGCACAAACCGGCCCATCCGCTCGAAGGAAAAAGGTCTTCCCAGGGGCAAGCTAAGATAAAGCCATACCATGACGTGTCCGACTGCGGTGACGATACCGCTAAGAAGGATGCTGATTGGTAGATGAATCAGACTGTTACGAATCCAGTTGTTACGTTCCAACGGGAGTTTGTTGGCAGCCCACAACACCAACGGGGTGGCCAATGCCCAGAGATAAGCCCAGACCATCTGCAGGTAGAGGGAATCAACCAGCAACGCCGGACGCTCTGAGCGATAAGACGTGAAATACATTTGGAGGGTAAAGACGATGCCGATAAGCGTCCATAGCCCCCAAATAATCGCGAGCCGGCTCCACCGCCCCCGCGAACCGGAGAAGGTGAAGCGCTTGTTCCCTGAAGTGTGATGAATTTCCTCAGTCATGTGGACTCTGAAAAGGATGACACGGAATTAACTGCTCAGCGACCAATGCGCTGAATGCTATTACAGAACCGAGCGCGTTAGCGCCGGATGCTGGAGTCAACCTCGGTATTATGCCGTATTGCCTGGATTTGTTGCCAAAGTAGATCATAGGATCCGGCGCTACCGCGCTCGGTTCTGTAGTGTTGTGTCCGGCTAGGATCTTGAAGAATTGCACTCTCGTGCGAACCAGTACACAAACTTGTGCGAGGGCCTTGCGAGTTTGGCATAGCCAGGCGCAGATTCGATCTTTCGTAAAACTGAGATGAAGAGAAGACCCTGGTGTCGTCAAGTACAGCTCACAGACTTCCGCGACTCCGTTTGTAAGATGAAAATGGAAGTCGGCGAAAGGGAGTAATACAACTGTAGTCCACTCGAGAACAATCCCTTTGTGACCAAAGGGCCTAAGGAGAGGACTAAGCGCTTATTGGCAGGATGACATGGTAAAAGGCGATCGGGCACTTGTGCCCGTGCCGGGCGGACAAGTCCGCGTTCCAACGAAGGTGGAAATATGGATAATGTTTTAGTTCCCACCCCCCAACCAGCCCGTGTGATTTAGACAATCCCCTGAGTAATCTTCGACAGACAGGAATGTCTGTCCTACCTAGGTTTTCTCTCCCACGGCCGCTAGAGCTGTCTGGTAAGCCATTGCGAGCTCACTCTGATTTGTGATGCAAATCTTCAGGTCGCGTAGAAGACCGTCACTCAATCCGTAAATCCAACCACGCACGGCCAGCTCCTGTTCACGTCCCCAGGCGCTTTGCACAATCGTAGTTTGGCAAACGTTGATAACCTGCTCAATGACATTCAATTCACACAGCCTATCCAGGCGTTGCGATTCATCCTTTACCGCATCGAGCAAGGCCGCGTGCTTTCCCTTCACGTCCTGAACGTGACGTAACCAGTTGTCGATCAGTCCCAACTTGTAGTTGTGCAAGGCAGCCATAACGCCACCGCAACCATAATGCCCGCACACAATAATGTGCTTTACCTTCAGTGCATCGACCGCATACTGCATCACTGACAGACAGTTCAAGTCTGTATGCACTACCACGTTGGCTACATTGCGGTGGACGAATAGCTCCCCCGGCATGAGCCCGACAATGTCATTGGCAGGGACGCGACTGTCGGAACAACCAACCCAGAGGTATTTGGGCGACTGTTGTTCTGACAACGATTGAAAAAAAGCGGGATCCTGTTCCTTGATCTTGTTGGCCCAGGCGCGGTTGCTCTCTAAAAGATGGTCGAGGTCTCTCATGACTGAAGATGGTAGCAAGAGAAACGTTGTAAG
>DASQKG010000086.1:0-5345 GCA_035630655.1 Pyrinomonadaceae bacterium | reverse complement strand
TAAACCCGGCATTACTGACTACTTGCCGGTGCCGTATGGCCTGGCCGGTTTTTCAGCGCCGGTCGAACAAATCTATCCATCTCTGACCCCATATCTCGAGCTTGAAGATGGACGAACGATCGTGGCGACCGATGGCGCGGACGCGATCGAACCGTCGAGTGATGGTCAGACTTTACGAGTGCGTTGGAATCGATGGGCCGTCGTGGGGGGTAAACCGGGAGAGCCGGTTGATGTTGGGCTGACGAGCGAAGTGCAGTGGACGATAAAGAACAATACTCTGGTCCGTCAAGAAACCTTGACCGCCAAGCAGCCTGTCAATGTTCGGCGTTGGAGAATCTCTGTTCCCACAACTCATGCAAACCTCGACACCAGCGCGAGCGGAAATATGCGCGTAGACAAGTTTTCCTCCAATCAAGGAAGCCTGGAAGTAAAGATGGCGAGTGCGAGTTTTCCCGTTACGACACGAGTGTTGGCTACCGGAGACAGTCCATTAGGCCGTGGCGTGCGGGGAGCAATTCCACTGCACCTGATTTTCGAGACGGCCAATTTGCATATCCAGCCCGGTAAACCGATACGTTACGAGCTTACTTTGACAGTGGGCGACAACTCGACTGTGACAAAGAACGAAGTTAAACATTAAGGGAGAATATATGTCGGAAGATAAAACGCTTAACAGCATCACGCCTGAAACCTGTTTTGTACCGGGGACTCACAAGGGCACAGGACGCCGCACTTCTGTCGCTCCCGGTGCGACCGCATCAAGATTCCTGCACTACGGGCGAATCACGCTCGGCGCTGATGATGCGCCGATCAGTTTTGAGAATGGCGAACACGAAACCGGACTGATCTGTTTGAACGGCGCTGCCACAGTTTCGTCGGGCGGTGAAAGCTTTAACCTGTCGCGTTACGACGCAGTCTATATTCCGCGAGATTCAAGTATTGAAGTTCAGGCTAACGGCGCTGAAGGCTGCGACCTGGCAGAGGTGTCGGCCCCCGTGTCCCAGCGTTACCCAGCCAAGTTCGTTTCGTATTCTGAAGTCAGGCAAAATCCCAAGCTGCATCTCATCGCCGGCAAACCACCTGCTGAGCGGGACCTAAACGTTTTGATCGGGGCCAACGTCGATGCCGGACGCATAATGGCGGGCGTCACCTTCTCCACTCCCGGCAACTGGACATCATGGCCGCCCCACGAGCATTCGCGAATGCTCGAAGAAGCGTATCTGTTTATAGATATGCCATCGCCTTCGTTTGGCGTGCAGTTCGTTTATACGAATCCCGAATCGCCTGAGTTGGTCCAGGTGGTGCGCGAGGGCGATTGCGTTCTGATGCCACAGGGTTATCACCCCAACGTGGCGGCGCCGGGCGGGCAAATCAATTTTCTTTGGATGATGGCCGCCATAAAAGAAGGCGAAGACCGCCAATACGGAGTTGTGAACGTGCAACCGGAATACGCGGCCGGCGGATCCGGATTGGAAGCCGTGGCTGGAAAGTAGAGGCTTCAACATGTCAACAGATCCCCAGAATGATCAATTACCGGTGACCCCTTCAAACGGTAATGGAATCGGACGCCACCTCGACTGGTCGGCTATCCCAATTGAGCAGCCGGCGGAGGGCATCGAACGGCAGATGCTCGTCGGCGACAACATGATGATCTGTCGTTTCCGTTTTGCGCCTTTTCTGGCTACGCCGGAACACGAACATCCTCACGAGCAAATGACAATCGTCGAGCGTGGGACGGTACGGTTTTTCATAGAAGGCAAGGAAAGGATTGCTTCAGCCGGCGACATATTACACTTCCCTCCCAATTGCTGGCATGGGGCCACGATGATGGACCAGGAGGTCGTTCTAATAGATATCTTTTCGCCGATACGTGAGGATTTTCTCAACGGAAACAAAAGCTAGATCCCCTCAGCGCCAAAGGCGCGAAATGTAAAAGCCTGGGGCAACGCCCCAGGCAGAAGTTAATAAACCCTGGAAGCGCTGAAGGCGCGAGGGACCGAATGCATTTATAAAGGCGAGTGCGCGTAGTCCAATACTATTTCGCGCCTTCAGCGCTAAAAGACTTCAAATGATCCGACCTGGGCCGATGGCCCAGGCTGTTACATTCCGCGCCTTTGGCGCTCAGACTCGAGTTCCAAACACCGAGCGCAGCGTTCGGAAACAATAGCTGGCTTCAGTACTTACTACGCGAGGTCGCACACCCAGAAGGGTATGCTGGATGGATACTTACGGGTTAAACTGTCACCACTGTCTTGAAGAATAATTCCTTTCTATAAGTTCGGATACTGCCCGCAGTTATTTCGAAAGTTCACTCTAGCGTCCGACGCTAGCGCTTGGTTTTCTAATGGCAGCGAGGAGACAATTCTGAATGGATCAGACACTCAGCCTGAAAGAGCGTATCGGCCGCTTTCGTTGGACCATCTGCGCGCTGCTGTTTTTCGCCGCTACCATTAACTACATCGACCGTCAGGTCATTGGCATTCTCAAACCCACGCTTAAAACTGAGCTTGGCTGGGACGAAATCGCCTACAGCAACGTTGTGTTTTGGTTTCAGGCTGCGTATGCGCTGGGCTTCATACTCATGGGGCGCCTGATGGACAGGCTGGGAACGCGAAAGGGTTTTTCCTTCGCGATTGTTTTCTGGAGCCTGGCGGCTATGGCCCATGCCGCTGCCTATTCGGTAATGACGTTTAGCGTAGCGCGATTTGCTCTCGGGCTCGGCGAAGCTGGAAACTTTCCCGCGGCCATTAAGACGGTCGCCGAATGGTTTCCGAAGAAGGAACGCGCGCTGGCAACAGGTATCTTCAATGCCGGCACAAATGTCGGAGCAATCGTCACTCCGTTAAGTGTTCCTTTTATCGTGGGGTTGTGGGGTTGGCGTTGGGCCTTCATTATTACCGGTGCGCTCGGTTTTATTTGGCTGGTGTTCTGGATCGCGCTGTATCGAAAGCCGCACGAACACAAGAGCGTCACACCTGGGGAGCTGGCTTACATCAATAGCGATCCGCCTGACAGAGAAACCAAGATTCCATGGGCTCGACTGATTCCGCATCGCCAGACCTGGGCCTTCGCCATTGCCAAATTCATGACCGATCCAGTCTGGTGGTTTTACCTGTTTTGGATACCCGGATTCCTGCACGATCAGTACAAAGTACCAACTGAAAGCATCACGAGTTTTGGCTTGCCGTTGGTCGTAATCTATCTTCTGGCGGATGTTGGCAGTGTGGGCGGCGGCTGGCTGTCGTCGTCGCTGATAAAGCGAGGTTGGCCCATCGCTCGAGCGCGGAAGACTGCGATGCTGGTCTGCGCTCTCTGCGTTACGCCTATCATGCTGGTATCGCAAACCTCGAATATCTGGGTTGCGGTCGGACTCATCGGTTTGGCCGCTGCGGCACACCAGGGCTGGTCGGCAAACGTATTTACGATGACCTCGGATCTGTTTCCCCGCCGCGCCGTCGGATCGGTTGTGGGGATCGGAGGAATGGCCGGGGCCATTGGAGGGATGTTCATCGCCAAGCTAGTCGGATACATACTGCAATGGACCGGGAGTTATTTCTCGATCTTCATCATCGCAGGTTCAGCTTACCTGCTGGCGTTGCTCTTCGTGCATTTGCTTGTACCACGGTTTGATCCTGCGCCGGTCGAAGACGAGGCTTCCGCTTGATCCTCGACTCGTTCAAACTGGACGGGAAGGTTGCTTTAGTTACGGGCGCCTCGGCCGGACTCGGTGCATCGATGGCGCTGGCGCTGGCCCAAGCCGGGGCGAACGTGGCTGCCCACGGCAACTCACGCACACCTGACAAAACCTGTGAACTCATTAAGAGCGCCGGGCGGCAGGGTCTTGCTCTGCACGGCGATCTTGCGGACAAGGCTGTGCCGAAACAGCTTGTCGAGGAAACGCTCAATGAGTTTGGCCGCCTCGATATTCTCATCAACAATGCCGGCACCATTCGTCGAGCGCCTGCCGTCGATTACACAGAAGAAGACTGGACCACCGTCATCGCCGTCAACCTCGACAGTGTCTTTCGTCTGTCTCAGTTAGCCGGCCGGGAGATGATCAAGAAAGAACAAGGCGGGAAAATCATTAATATCGCCTCGCTGCTGGCGTTTCAGGGCGGTATTACTGTGCCTGCTTATGCTGCTTCGAAAGGAGCTGTGGCGCAGTTGACCAAGGCACTTGCCAACGAGTGGGCCAAACACCGAATAAACGTTAACGCCATCGCTCCTGGTTACATGCGCACCGACAACACCGCGGCGTTACAAGCAGATCAGACCAGAAATCGCCAGATTCTGGAGCGCATTCCCGCCGGCCGCTGGGGTGAGCCAGAAGACCTGGCGGGCGCGGCCGTGTTTCTTTCATCTGCGGCCAGCGACTACCTCAACGGCCATATTCTTGTTGTGGATGGCGGCTGGATGGGGCGATAAGACAATCAGCAGCTTACGCAGATCAAACAAATCCGTTTAGAACGCGGACTTGTCCGTCTGGTCGGGACAACATTCGACCTACGGGGCGCACAAGTGCGCCATCTAAACGGGAGTCGTTTTAAGGTGCGAAACTTTCGTTTGGCCGGCATCAACCGGCTTCTGAAATCTGCGTAATCGGCGGATTGTCTTCTGCCTCTTCGGATTCCTGTGCCTTTTGCGCTCTCACCAGATGATCGCGCATGGCGTCGCGCGCCGCTGCCGGATCGCGATCCCGTATCGCACGGTAAACATGCCGGTGCATTTCCGCCGACTCTTTCAGATCCTTCGCGCGATTCACTGTCTTGCGGCGAACGTCGAAAAGAATTGTCGCGACCATGTTCATTAGTGATGTAAGGATCCGATTTCCTGATGCGGCTGCCACCATCTGATGGAAACGCATGTCGTGCATGAGAAACTGTTCGGGTTCGTCGAGCGACGCATACATCTCGGTGATTTCTTCGGCCATCGCGGCCATTTGTTCCCCCGTCGCGCGTTCGGCTGCCAACCCAGCAATCGCCATTTCAAGTGACTTCCGCGCTTCAAACATTTCCGCCGAAGTGAACCCATGCAGCGACGCCATCATTCTGAGTGGTCCACTGTCCAGTGAAGGCGAACCTTCTGCCTCGACCACAAACGTTCCCGCACCCGGTCTTGACCGGAGTACCCCGACTGCTGCAAGCGAACTGATTCCTGCACGTAAAGTTGGCCTGCTGACACCCAGCATTTTCGCAAGGTCGCGCTCCGGCGGCAGTCTATCGCCGGGACGTAGTTCACCACGATGAATCATGCCGCGAAGTTGAATGGCAATCTCTTCCGCAGTTGTCCCATGGCGTTCAGGATCGACAGTAGTGAATCTGGTTTTGTTTAGATCGGTCATACCG
>DASQKG010000085.1:0-26301 GCA_035630655.1 Pyrinomonadaceae bacterium | reverse complement strand
TTTCAGCGTGCGTTGGTAGACAGCGGCCTGACGACCGGTGCGAATATCGGCTATTACACGCAACGTAACGTTGGCCCAATCCAGATAATTATTCAGACGACTCCCGAGAAAGCCCAGGCTGCAATCAAGGCTGTCTACAATGAAGTGGCGCACTTCAACGATAAGGACTACTTCACAGATGAACAGCTCGAGAATGCCAAGGCCCTGCTGGAAGCCGATGATCTCTACTCGCGCGAAAAGTTGAGCGAGTATGCACACACGCTCAGTTTCTGGTGGTCATCGACCGGACTGGAATATTTCCGCGGTTACCTCGGACGTTTGCGCGCCACCTCTCGCAGCGACATCAGCCGTTACATCACGACTTATATTCAAAACAAACCCCGCATCGGCCTGGCGCTCCTATCAGAAGAGGCGCAAGAAAAAGCAAAAATTTCAACGGAAGATTTAATAGGTAAATGAAGAACATACCAGGTTTCATTCGCGACGCGATGAATCGGACGCGCTCAGTCACGCACACACTGCTGTTGGCCCTTTCACTTGTGGCCGTGGCCAATCCCTTACTGGCCCAACAGGGCAAGCCGCGGGAGACTACCACTCTGCAAAACGTGCAGAGTCTGGTAGCCAGGCAGGCGGCTCTAGTTACCGAGTTTGAGGTTAACGGCCTCAAGGTTTTGGTTAAGCGGCGCGAAGGCAGTTTGACTGTGGCGGCCGGCCTTTTCATCAAAGGAGGTTCGCGAAACATTACTGCGGAAAACGCCGGCATTGAAGCGTTGATGCTTGATGCAGCCACAGAAGCAAGCGAGTCGTATCCGCGGGTGCGCATGCGCGACGAACAGTCGCGTATGGGAACGGTGATTAGCTCAAGTGCAAATTACGACTATTCCGTTTTGGCCCTGCGTTGTACGCGCCCAAACTTCGATCGCTCGTGGCAAATGTTTACCGACGTGGTGCTGCGCCCAACGTTCGCCAAAGACAACGTGGCGCAGGTCCAGGAACGGTTGGTGGTTTCGCTTCGCGACGATACGGACGATCCTGACACTTATCTACAACGTCTTCAGGAACGCGTCGCTTACGTTCGGCATCCTTACCTGAACCGCGTGGAGGGAACCGCAGAATCCGTTAGCAAACTGACTGCGGAAGACTTGCGTCAATATCATCGCAAAGTATTAGAAACTTCGAAATTGCTTCTGGTCATCGTTGGTGATCTTGATGTTGACAAGGTGCGCACGCTGGTCACGTCGAGTTTCGGAAAATTGCCTCGAGGCGCATACAAGTCAGAGCCGGTGCCGCAGCTTGCCTTCGATAAATCGTCCGTCGAAATCACGCCGCGTAATTTAAAGACAAATTACGTCCAGGGCCTGTTCACAGCGCCCGCTCCGAATTCGCCGGATATTTATCCGATGCGGATCGCCAGCTCGCTTTTGCGCGACCGGGTTTTTCAAGAGGTGCGGGCGAAACGAAATCTTTCGTATGCGCCTGATGCGTTTCTGCGAAACCAGGGCGCGAACATCGGCGGGATTTATGTGACGGCGGTGGACGCGAACCAATCCGTTCAGCTTATGCTCGATGAGATTGCGCGATTACAAAAAGAGGCGGTAAGCAATGACGATATTCAGTCAGTGGTGGCCCAGTATTTGACGTCGTATTACATTGGCCAGGAAACAAACGCAGCGCAGGCAGGAGAGTTGGCCCAGTATGAATTGATCGGCGGCGGCTGGAAAAACTCGGTTGACTTCATTGAAAAGTTGAATGCCGTGACGCCCGCCGATATTCAAAGAGTGTCGCAGAAATATATGCGCAACATTCGCTTCGTCGTGTTAGGCGACCCGAAGAGCATCGATACGAAGATCTTTACCGGGCAAGCGGGCGGATAGGACCAGCAGGCAGGCGGCAGGCGGCAGGCGGCAGGTGGCAGTAGCAGCGGGGCAGTAGCCCGACCGTTAGGGAGGGTGTTGCATCCGCGACTCACATAGGAAAAGGGCATCAGGAGCGCAACTCCTGATGCCCTTGTTTTTGTGCCGTCTTACGCCCTCCCTAACGGTCGGGCTACTGCCCCGTGTCCTACGTACTATTCTTCCTCGCGCGTTTCGCTCACAAACTTCTCGTAGAGTTTCGGGTCCAATTGGCGTAGGGTTCTCGCCGCGTTCACTGACTCTCGTCCGTTTCCGTTTTCAAGGTAGGCGACGGCGAGATTGTAATAAGCATCGGCGTTCGTCGGGCTGAGGCTGGCGGCGCGGGTGTAGGCGTTAATCGCTTCAGGCATCCTGCCGGCATAGTAATAAGCGTCGCCCACCTTGTTGTGTATCTCGTCCGAATCAGGTTTTAACTCAAGCGCTTGTTGATAAGCGCGAATCGCTTCGTCGGTTTTCCCCTGCTTCACTTTGCAATAACCGACCTGCACCCACGCGTCTGCGCGTTTAGGATTTCGGTTTGCCGCCGTCTCAAAATATCCAAGCGCGTTGTCGTAGTTACCCAGCCACATCGATTCGAGCCCTGAGCGATAAGACGATTCCGCCAGGTCGCTGCGGTCTTTCGCTGGCAGATCTGAAAGTGGACGCACCACGCCGGGGCGGAGCTTCTCGACCCTGGCAGCCGCAATCGCCAAATTTATGTTTTGTCCATTCGTCACTTTAACCGTGACCACTCCAAGCACCTGGCCTTTGAGATTAAACACTGGGCTGCCGCTGTTGCCGTGGGACGTAGGCGCGGTGATTTGAATTATCCGGCCGACGTTGGGAACTTCACGAACGGCGGAAACGATGCCGTCGCTTACAGAACCTTCGAGCTTGAGTGGATTCCCGATCACAAAAATCGTTTCACCTTCGTCGGGAAGGGCCCGCGCCAACTCGCTTGCGCGAGCACGAGCGGCCGGCATTGGCATCGCCACGCTCAGAAGACAAAGGTCGCCCTCTTCGTCGACGGTGAGCGTTCCGTTTACCGGGAACACTCGTCCTTTGCCGTCGAGCGTTTTGATCTCGGCGCGTTTGGCGCCGCGCATCACGTGGAGATTTGTCACGACCTGGCCCGGCCGCAGGAAGAACCCGCTGCCCGTCATCAAAGCTTCGTCATCCTCATCGTAAGTAGCAATGGCTACCACGAGCGGTTTAACGCGCCTGACGAGGTCCGGAAGGGTCTCCTGGGCATATGTCTGGTTGAAAGAGAAGAAGCCGATGGCGATCAGCAGCAACTGGGGGAAGATGCGTTTGAACATGACTTTCAGTTGTAACTAGCAAGACCGGCGATTGATTGGAAGCCGAGCATTGGCTGCGGCGTGTTACCTGCGGGAAGACTCGAGAGTCGGGCTCGACAAGGAGTTGAGCCATTCGGGCGGCCCTCCTCGCGGCGCATATTAACCCAGGATTGGCCCGGGCGGTAAGAAATTTTGCACAATTCAAAACTGATCGGCCGTGTGAGTAAGCAACAGTCGGCGCTGTACTAAAAGGAAGGCCGCCATAAGGCGGCCTTTGTAGGATAGGCATTCCTGCCTGTCCAGTGCTTGTTTCGAGAGGGAAAGGGTCACCCTTGCCTTTGGTTACACGGTTCTACCCGCCGTAACTCCCCTTGGAGGTGAGACAGAAAGGAATGTCTGTCCTACTTCAGGCGTTCCCACCTGTCGTGGCGAAAGGTTACCTAACGATCTCAAATATTCCGATCGCCGGGCCAATTGGGTTAGTGATCGCCGCGTTGGCATCCTCCATTGTTACAAGTAATCCGAAATCCGGAAGCGCGACTTCCGACTGAATCTCGGCCTCATTCTTGCCCCCCGTGTTCACGATTTGGCCAATTTTAACAAACGTATTGTCAGGCGATACTGCCCAAACGTGGAACACCTTCCCAGTTGGAGCATCCTTAAGCTCGTGGAAACGCATTTTTACCTGAGCCGCTCCGCCTTTCTTTGGAGTGATGAATACGTTCGCACGCGCGCCGCTCAGTGCGCCGCTGAAGTTGACCTTGATTTTGGTGTCATCGCCTTTCTCGTAGGCGGGGATGTTAAGCATCGGCACCGTGTAAGCGTTTGCAGGTGTAGTTACCGCGGCTCCGGTAGCAGCTACCTTTTCGTCTACCGGCGCTGTTGTGTGTGGAATCACGGCAAAGCCTTCGGGCACCGCGCTGCGGAAGAAGACTGTCGTGTTCGGATCATAAGCTGTCAGTGCAGCATCCGGAGCAGCGATCAACATAAACTTGTTGAGCGGAGTCGTTGCGTTGAATGTGCCGGCCCCATTTGTAATCGCCACCGGGCCCAACGATGTGACTGCGCCGGTCTCATCCACTGCATAGAGATTCACCGCCGTCACGTCTGCAGGTACGTCTGACAGATTAAGAATCACCCTCGTGCCGTCGTCGTCACGAAGAATCGTGGCGACACCTTTTGAGGTCTTTAAGGCTACCGGGTTAAGCATCACCTTGACTTCTTTTTTCAAGGGATACTCGATGACGGTGTAGGTTCCGTCGGGATGTTGAATAGTCTTGGTTACCGTTGGTGGAGTTTGTGTGACCGTGGTCGTTGTCGTTGTGGTTGGCGTCTGACCAAAAGCAAGAGCGGCGCTGGAAAGCACCAGAATCGCTCCGGCTAAAAACGTTACTGCTTTCTTACTCATGCGAAATCTCCCTCCTTTAATTCAATCGCGATTGTTTAAGGATTGAGGGTTGTCTGGGGAACAATACGGGCTAATTCACACGGTAAGTTGGCAATATCAATGCCAATTCATGAATGGTTGATTACGAACTAAAGACAGCGGTTTACGCAGGGAAGTCGTGACAATCTGGAAGGAATGCGACTTACAACGGTACAGGTGTACCGCTTTCCGGTAAACCAGAACTACGGCGCCGGCTGAAGGTGAGACCATGCCTCGTCCTCTTCCGGTCGGTTCCAATCCTCCGCAAGCGATTGTTCGCATAACAGAGCGTTCACGGAAGCTTTCCAGTCAGGTTCATCCTGAAGGATCAATACAAACGCGCGATGCGGTTCCGTAAGTTGAACCGATTCCAGCAGAAGCACTTTACCGTCTGGTTCGATAATAGCTTCGATAGTTCGAATCATAGAATCATCCCGTCACTAGTAGCAACTCGACTTCCTCAGCACGCCATGCAGCGTAAGACAGGGCCTCAGGCAGGTCTTCTTTTTCGAGGTAAGGATAGAGTTTGAGAATCTCGTCTGGCGAATGTCCGGAAGCAATCAGTCCCACAACGAGGACTTCGCTCCATAGGAGCAATCTCGCCCTAGCGGGGCGAAGATTCATCATCGTCGGATAAAAATACAGCATCGGGCGTGACAATGATCTGAGGAGTTAACTTCGGACCATAATCATTAAGAGTACCCTTTAGTAATCTGGTTAGGTCATGAAAGGCCTTCTTCACCGTTGAAGTCTGCCAAGTCGCTATCGGATTCGCTCAAGCCAAATACTTCGGATGTGAAAATCCAACGCCTTTATCAAATGCGTCGCTACTGTCTCCCACTCAATATCCATTCTGGCTTTAGCCTAATAGCCCTTTAACTCGGCAATCGCCTCCGCTACATCCGCCACCTGCGGCAGGATCGCATCTTCAAGCTGCGGAGCATATCCGACAAACGTATCCAGCGCGGCAACACGACGAACAGGCGCATCGAGGTATTCAAACAGCTCCGAGGAAATGCGCGCCGCAATCTCTGCTCCGTATCCCCACGAGAGCGAATCTTCATGTGCAACGATCACTCTATTTGTCTTCTTCACTGTCGTGACGATCGCATTCCAGTCGTACGGTTGCAGACTCCGCAGGTCTACCACTTCCACGCTGATGCCCTGTTGCTCAGCTTGTTTAGCCGCAACTAATGAACGTTGGACCAGCGCGCCGTAAGTGATGATCGAAAGAGCGCTACCTTCGCGCACTGTCTTAGCTTTGCCGAAGGGAATCATGAAGTCGTCCGTCGGATACTGCGATTTGTTGTAGGCCTGGCGATAGAGATGTTTGTGTTCGAGAAAGAGAACAGGATCGTCGCATCGAATTGCTGTGCGCAGAAGGCCATTCGCATCGAGAGCAGTCGCAGGATAGACAACCCGCAAACCCGGAATCTGTGTGAACGTCGAAACGCCCGATTGCGAGTGATAGACCGCGCCCCCTTTCAAGTAACCGCCGACGGGCACGCGCAGGACCGCGGGACACTTCCACTCGCCACCTGAACGCCAGCGCATTACCGCCAGCTCATTCCTAATCTGATGCATCGCCGGCCAGATGTAATCGAAGAACTGAATCTCGACGACCGGCTTAAAACCTCGCGTAGCCAAACCAATCGCCCGACCCACTATGTTGGCTTCGGCCAGCGGTGAATTGAACACACGCGCACTGCCAAACTTCCTTTGCAGGTTAGCGGTCACCTTGAAGACACCGCCTTTGCCCTTCACCTGCTCGAGGTATTGCTCGCGCGAGCAATCCGCCACGTCTTCACCAAAAACGACGATTCGCGGATCCCGGGTCATCTCCGTATGCAGGCAACGATTGATCAGGTCAACCATCGTTCCAGGGTTGCCGGAAAGTTCAACGCTGTCTTCAGTGTCAAACTCTTTTGAGGTCGGATCTACGTCTGGTGAATAAACATGAAGCGGCGCGGTCTCTGGTGCAGGCTGAGGGGCCAGGAGCGCCTGATCGGCCGCCTCGGTCACCAGGGCATCAATCTCGTCCTTTATCTTTTGCAGCTCGTCCTGTTCGACTATCCCTTCCTCTACAAGCACAGAACCAAACCGCTTCACCGGATCGCGTTCCGAATCGGCGACTCGCTCTTCATCGGGACGGTAGAGGCGTTCATCGTCGGACAGAGAATGGGAATAAGGACGAATCACCTTCGCGTGGACAAGCGCCGGACCCCTGCGTTCGCGGCAATGTTGCACGGCGCGCTGAAGCACATCGAACGAATCAAGGACGTCGGTGCCGTCGCAGCGTCGCAGAAAGAGGTTGGGAAAGTTTTTGACTAACTTCGAAACGTCGCCGCCGGCGGTTTGTACTTCAACCGGGACACTAATCGCGTAACCATTGTCCTCAACCAAAAAGAGCACCGGGAGTTTGAGGTTGCAGGCGGTGTTGAGGGCTTCCCAAAATTCGCCTTCGCTGGTCGTGCCATCACCCAGTGAAACGTAGGCCACTTCATCGCGCTCAAATTTCAGCCCCAGGGTTTTGAGTTCTCTGATCAACTTGAAGCGATACCCGGCTTCAGCACAGCCAACTGCCTGCAACAACTGAGTTCCCGTAGGCGAAGACTGCGACACGATGTTGAGTTTTTTGTGGCCCCAATGCGATGGCATCTGCCGGCCGTGCGAGTTCGGATCAGAAGCTGCGCCCACTGCGGATAACAACATTTCCAACGGCGTCATCCCGAGCTGCAGGCAAAGAGCGCGGTCGCGATAGTAGGGATAAAACCAGTCGTAACCAGGCTTAAGGACCATGCCGGCAGCTACGAGGACTGCTTCGTGTCCGGCGCCGCTGATTTGAAAGAAGATCTTGTTCTGGTTTTTGAGTTGTATTTCTTTATCGTCGAGCCGGCGTGAGAGATACATCGTGCGATAGATCTCGACCATTTGTTCGCGAGACAGCTTTTGCTGCTCGCGTCTCTCGCGCTGGCGAGGTTCTGGCGCAGGCGCACGCTGCGGCACTGGTTCATTCGCCGGTTGGACCTGCGGTTTCGACTGAGGCCTGGGTACTAATTTGTGAACAGACAGGGGCAAAGGTTTCGAAGATGACGCCGTCTGAGTCTTCTCCGCGGGCGGCTTCTTCTCAACCACTTCAGTCGTGGTCTTCCTTACCAGCTTTAGAACTTTTGTGTGACTCATGGTGGTTACTCGAAATATACAGAGGTCAGAAGTCAGAGGTCAGAGGTCAGAAGTCAGAGGTCAGAAGTCAGAAGTCAGAAATCCAGCTAGGAGTGGTTTGCAGAAACTATCCGCAATTAGTAAGAACGTATCCGCAATCATAAGAACTCGCTCCGGTCTGACCTCTGACCTCTGACCTCTGACTTCAGAATTCGCTTTCAACTATCGACCGATACTCTTCTGCCATCGAGGGATGGCCGTGTGCAGTGGCTACGTCGATTCCACGTTGATAAGTCTCTCTGGCCTTTTCACGCTGACCCGATGTTTCATATGCACGTGCCAACATGCCGAAAGCGTTTCCTTCATCGTCTGATATTGCCAGATAGCGTTCCAGCGTTTCGATCATCTCCGCGGTTTGGCCAGTCTTCTCATACTCCTTCGCCAGGCCAAAGAGAATGCTGCTGTTGATAGGGTCACTCACCAGCATTTGCTTGAAAATGTCGATACGAGATGTGGACATGGATTTAGAAAGCAAACAGCAAAAGGTATACGTGGTCTGTTTTCGCGGCTTTGCCGTCCGATGTGCGGAAGTGGCTCTGCTCTTCCGTTACCCGTGCCCTTTGACCTTGGGCTGCGCCCTTTGGGCATAGCCCCGAAATAAAAAGAGCTCAGCCGGCGGGGCAAAGCCGCCGCCGCACATCAAGCGGCATAGCCGCGGAGACCGACCCTACCTATCTCCCAATCAGCAGCTTCGCTATCGTTTGCAACTGCATGTTCGACGTGCCTTCATAAATCGCGCCGATTTTTGAGTCGCGCCAGAATTTTTCCACGGGATAGTCCTTGACGTAACCATAGCCGCCATAGAGTTCGATGGCCAAAGAGCTGATTCGCTCCGCAGCACGTGACGAATAAAGCTTGGCCATCGCCGCTTCTTTGACGAAATTCATTCCTGCATCTTTCATGCGGGCGGCGTTGTAAATCATCAAACGTGCGGCTTCGAGTTGGGTCGCCATCTCGGCCAGTTGAAACTGTACGCCCTGAAACTGATTGATGGGCTTACCAAACTGCTGCCGCTCAGCTGTGTAAGCGATGGCTGCATCCAACGCACCGCGAGCGATGCCCAGCATCTGCGCGCCAATTCCTATGCGGCCTTCGTTGAGCGTTTCGATCGAAATCTTATAGCCCTTGCCTGTTTCGCCCAGCACATTCTCCTTCGGCACCTTGCAGTCTGTCAGAATCAACTCCGTAGTCGATGAAGCGCGAATGCCAAGTTTGTTTTCCTTCTTGCCGACCGCGAAACCTTCGAAAGCCTTCTCAACGACGAAGGCCGTTATACCGCGATAGCCGGCCTCGGGATTAGAGTTTGCGAACAGCACAAAAATCTCGGCTTCGTTGCCGTTAGTGATCCACAACTTTTGGCCGTTAAGCAGGTAGTGGTCGCCTTTGTCTACCGCACGGGTCTGCATAGCGAAAGCGTCGGAGCCCGAAGCTGCTTCACTAAGCGCGTAGGCGCCGACGCTTCCCGAGACCAGCCGCGAAAGATATTTGCTTTTCTGTTCCTGTGTTCCCCAGCGGATAAAGGCGTTATTAACGAGCGTGTTTTGCACATCTACCAACACGCCAACTGAAGCGTCAACACGCGAAAGCTCTTCGACTGCCAGGATTGCGCTGAAAAACGACGAGCCGGCCCCGCCAAACTCTTCAGGGGTCTCAATCCCCATCAGACCAAGATCGAAACATTGTTTGATCAGCGCAGGATCGAGCTTGGCCTGCTCTTCCATTTCCTCGACTCGCGGGCGAACCTCTCCTTCCGCAAATTCACGCACGCTGGCACGAAACATCTGCTCGTCTTCGGAGAGGGTGGTCAACGGACGACCAGCAAGCTCCTCAATAGCTGTCTGCGATTGACTCATATTTACCTGACTCTTCGCGGGATGTGTAGATTAACCTACGCATCATAATCAAGGGAAAACTAAAAACGCAAAAGCTTCTAGTGGTTTTATTGTCAGCCTCACTTTAAACCGCTAGAAACGATTCAGAAAAGTTCCCGAAACGCGGAGCGATCTCATTAGCACCGCGGCTTCAGCCCGGTGATCGAAGGTGTCAATTGAATTTAAAACCGTTTCCAACGGTTTATAATTGTGGCCATCAGGAAAACCGTTAGAAACGGTTCAGGAAATGAGTTGTGACTCCCTAATCACCGGGCTGAAGCCACGGTGCTAATGAGATCGCTCCGCGCGGCGAGCATTCGCGGAGTCGAGATCTCCAACGCTCTGATTCTGCCGCGTGTCGGTTCGCCGCCACGCTGTGATACCGTATCCTGCTTCTCTACAACCGTAGTCAGACTATCTTCGAGGCTTCCCCAGGTTGAATAACGAGCCGACACAGAAACGCCCTTCGTCCCGAAAGTTCGCTCCACTGGGAATCCTCTTTGCACTGCTGGGCTTGTTGCTCTTCGCTTACTTTGTGAGGAAGGCAGGAGTCAATCAGATACTAGACGGCATCAAGCGACTCGGCGCCGCTTATGTTCTCGTTATCGCAATCTCTTCGATTCGACACATTGTCCGGGCGCTTGCATGGACCAAGTGTTTTGAGGCGCCTTACAAGCTTCGATTTCGCGACGCTTTTGCCGCCAGACTGATGGGAGACGCGCTGGGGAATATCATCCCTTTCATCAGTATGGCCGTCTCCGAACCATCCAAGGCGGTCTTCGCCCGACATAAGGTCCCGCTTATGGCGGGTCTCTCTGCCATCGCCCTGGAAAACATTTTCTATAGCCTGTCGGTGGTGTTGTTTATTTTCTCTGGGACTGTGGCGCTGCTGCTTAGTTTTCCTTTGCCGAGCGGTTTGCGTTACGCGGCCATCGGCGCGCTGGTAATTACAGCCTCCGTTGCGCCTCTCGGGTATCTGGTCATTTACAAGCAATGGAAATTCCTGAGCGGGGCGTTGTCGTTTTTGGCAGGACGCGGAATATCAAGAGCTGAAAAGATAGTTCCGCGAGCGCAAACACTCGAAGATCGCATTTACGGTTTTTACGTCAGAAACAAACGTCTCTTTGTGCCGATCTTTTTGCTCGAGGTCTGCTTCCACGTGGCAGGCGTGCTGGAAATCTACACCACGCTTTCTTTCATCAGTGTGATAGCACCCACCCTGTTGGCGGCGTTCATTCTTGAGTCGGTGAATCGCATCATAAACGTTGTGTTTAAATTTGTGCCATTCCGACTGGGTGTCGATGAAGGTGGCAGCGGAATGGTGACGAAGGTCCTTGGCCTGACTCAAGGTGTCGGCGTGACTCTGGCGATTGTGCGCAAGTCGCGCGACATCTTCTGGACCACGGTGGGCGTGGCGTTGATGGTCCGCAGAGGTTTTTCACCGATGAATGTGGATAAGGTTATGGAAGAAGACCCTGTCCAAAATCCAGACGAGTCCAACGTCCAATGTGCAAAGTCCAATGTCCAATAACCAGATTGGACATTGGACATTGGACATTGGACATTGGACTGGGCACACATTGGACACGGGACTTACTCATACGCCAGGGCACTGACGGCATCGAGGTTGGAAGCACGAACTGCCGGATAGAGTGAGCCCAGAGCCCCTCCCAGAATCCCTATGGAGGCCGCGGTCAGGGCCCAGCCCCAACTAAACTCGAAGAAGAGACCGTAGATGCGGTGAATCAGATAGCCGGCCGCAAAAGAGACCAGGAAGCCGGCGACTAACCCGACCACACTAATCAGCAGCGCTTCAGATTCGATGATGTAAACAATATAACGTCGCGGCGCGCCGAGTGCTTTCAGTATTCCAATCTCGCGTGTGCGCTCAGTGATCGTCGTATACATCGCCAGCATAACCACCAGCGCGCTCACTACCGCTGCCAGCCCGACCAATACGCGCAGAAATATTCCCAGGAAAGGAATGGTTTTTTCCAGACTCGTAAACAGATCGCGTGTGAACTGGATCTTGTTGCCGGGGAGCGCAGCATCGATCCGTTTCGCAACCTCCACTTGCTCTTCGGGCCGGCGAACCTTGACCAGGATGTATGACGCACGGTCCGGCGCCTCGAGCGCCTCCTGCAATGCAACGAGCGCCATCTTCACGCGCGCACCAGACTCGGGAGTGTAAATTCCTGAAATACGGTAGGGCTTGCCGCCAAAGAGTTGAATGGAGTCGCCCACGCCGAGCTTGTTGTTGCGAGACTTCGTGGTATCGATAACGATTTCGTCGAGTGCCTGCGGCGGCTTGCCCTCGACGATTTGCAACTGGTTGACCCTGGCAAATGTGTCCCACTCCACGCCTTCAATCTGCTCGAACCCGAACCCGCGGTTACCCTGAAATACGTGCCTGATCACCGGCATCGCTTCCTCCACGCCGTCGATTTGTTTCAGCATTTCGACATACTTGGTGCTAAGGTTGGCCGTAGACGCAGTCAACTGCATTGAGCCCGGTCGGGTGAAAATGATTTCCGCGCGCAGGTTGGAAGCGCGCCGCTGTAAATCGTTGGCCATGCCGCGTGCGAGTCCCGTGAAAAGCATCACCAGACAAACGCCCAGCGCGACGCCGGCGACGCTGACTAAGGTGCGGATGGGCCGCTGTCGAATGTTTGAGACAACCAGGTTATCCATGAGCGTGACAACGATAAGGCATTTAGTCCAAAGTCCAAAGTCCAACGTTCAAAGTCCAATGTCCAGAGTCCAGGGTCCAAAGTTAATGGGGCGACTGTGAACAGTTAGAGGTTGGGAAGGCGGGCTTGCCCCCGCTCAGGATCGTGGCATTCAACGAGCGGGGGTAAACCACCCTTCCCAACCTCTAACTATTCACAGGTGCTTCCTGAAGTTGAATGAAGACATTGGACATTGGACGATATTTCACGCGCAGAAATCTGTAACAGTTTCGAGCTAACATGCACACCGACCGTTGAAAGGCCCCATTAACTTGGCCCAAGAGATCGAACCTGAATCCATCTCAGAGTACTCCGAAGGCGCCGAAGTAAAATTAGATCGCACCGTTATCTTCGCGCTGATTGTGCTGCTCGTCATCGGTCTATGCTTTCGTGTTGCCAAGCTTGACTCTATCGGTTTCGCAGAAGATGAGGTGAACAAGGTTGACGCAATACGCGCTTATGAGAAGGGCGACATCACGGCCAATGCAGAACACCCGATGCTGATGAAAGCTCTGATATTCGTGTCCGTGAAAGTTGGGCGGGCAATCGGTCACGATAATGATGAAGTGCTCTTTCGTTTACCTAACGCCATCTTCGGCGCATTAACTATCCTGCCGCTCTTCCTCCTTACCGCCGCCTTCTTCGATCGTTGGACCGGATTACTGGCCGCCGCATTTTGGACCGTGGGCGTAAATTCCATCACCATCAATCGTGTCGCCAAGGAAGACACCCTCCTCGTCTTCTTCATGCTGTTCGCTTGTTACTTTTATTTGCGAGCTAAACAGACCGACACGCGCAACGGCAAAACCAGGAGCCGGTACTACCTTCTCAGCGGAATTTCATTCGGCCTGATGATGGCCTCGAAATACTTCCCGCATTATCTAGGACTCAACTCGCTCTATCATCACTATGTTCGTGTGCGAAAACGCACGCCCGGTGAGCCGTCCGGCAAGACTTCACTGATTTTCTACGTGGCGCTGCTGGCCGCTTTCCTTATTGCCAACCCTTCGATTCTGATGCCGCCCGTCTGGGAATATCTGAATTCTTACTTGGGCGAAAAACTCCTGGTCCACACCGGTTATCTTTTTGCCGATCAACTTTACCGAAACAACGTTTCGCGCACGCCCTTTTGGGGCACGCCGATTTATTTCTATCTTCTGTTCATGGCCATCAAGATTCCGTTGACGGTGCTGGCGGCTTTCCTCATCGGCTTTATCGCATCGTTAAAGAACCGGCGGCATCCGGGACATGCCTTTGTCCTTTTCATGTTTCTGTTTTGGATCGTTCCGTATTCACTAATGGGAGCGAAGTGGTTGCGTTACACGCTGTCGCTGATGCCGTTCATTTACATCCTGGCAGCAATTGGCGTAATGGCAATCCTGAAATTTGGCGCCGGCCGGTTGAACTTTACAAGCCGTTCCCGCGCGATCTTAACGGCCATTGCGGTTGTTCTGTTTGTCGGACTGCCGTCTTGGTCGGCGTATTCGGCGGCGCCCCACTATGCGCTTTACAACAACGCTATGGGTGCGAAACAGGTTGGATATTTTTTCCCCCATGACGAGTTTTACGATGACGGTTTACGCGAAGCGATCAAGTTTGTTTGCGACACCGCTCCCCCGGGCGCGATCATCGCCCATGAAACACCGGCTGTGACGCGTTATTATCTCGAGCGGTTTGGGCGCACTGATCTGAAATCCAAAGCAATGTCGTCGCCGGATGTCGATCCGGGCCAGATTGCTGGTCCGGCTTACTTCATTGTTCAGCGTGGCCGCACGTATTTCGAGAATCGCGATAAGCTGGTCGTGATCAGGACAGAGTTCCGGAAGGTGCACGAGATTACGGTGCGCGGAATCCCGGCCGCGGAAGTGTTTGTGAATCAAGCGGGAGGCTACGACATCGCGGATTAGCAACAGTATTCGCTTCGGTGAAAAAATCGAATTCGATGTGTGAGACAGTCGTCGCGGCTTTGCCGTCCGATGTGCGGAAGTGGCTATGCCCTTCCGTCACGAGACCGATTAATATTGGGGCTTCGCCCCGGTGTGGGGCAGAGCCCCGAATCTAGTACACACTTTTTACGGCGGGGCAGAGCCACCGCCGCACATCAGGCGGCAAAGCCGCTGTCGAGGCGCAACAACAGAAGAGATTGAGATATGAAATCAACCAGGCCCGTTATTACGTCATTCTTCATTTCGCTGGCACTGTTGCTGGCGAGCTTTCCTCTTGCGGCGCAAACAAAATCGCTCGCGCGCGCGCCTCGTGTTCACATCGTTGTGCTCGGTACAACTGATCTCCACGGCAACATTTATCCCATCGATTACTACACCAACAAACCAGACAATCGCGGGTTGGCAAAAGTCGCGACGCTAATCAAACGCGTGCGCAAGGAAACCCCCAACCTCGTGCTTGTAGACTCAGGCGATACGATTCAAGGGACGCCACTCGCTTACTATCACAACAAGAAAAACAACCGCCCGCCTGACCCGATGATGCTGTCGATGAGCGCCCTAAATTACGACGCGATGGCCGTCGGTAATCATGAATACAATTTCGGGTTGAAGGTGCTGGAGAAGGCCCGCAGCGAAGCGAAGTTTCCATGGCTCTCCGCCAATACATACAACAAAGGCACCAGCAAGACACATTACAAACCTTATATTGTTAGGGTTATCGACGGCGTTCGGGTCGGCATCCTGGGACTAACGACTCCAGGCGTTCCAACCTGGGAAAATCTGCCAAACTATGAAGGGCTCGAATTTCACGAGCCCCTGGTCGAGGCCAGGAAGTGGGTCCCCATTCTGCGCGGGAAAGAGCGCGCCGACGTGGTGGTTATCGCGATGCACATGGGAGTCGAGGAGGACCTGCGCACTGGTGTAATCAATCCTGGTCAGGTGCAGAATGAAAATCAGGCGGTGGCGATCGCGAAACAGGTGCCGGGGGTCGATGTGATCTTCATGGGCCACACTCATCGCGACACACCCTCGCTCGTCGTCAACGGCGTGGTCCTCACTCAGGCAAACCATTGGGGCCGGCATCTCGCTCGCGCCGATTTATACATCCAGAACTATGCGGGCAAGTGGCGCGTTTACGCGCGCTCAGCGCGCACCATACCGGTGGATGACAAAGTCGAAGCTGACCCGGAGATACTGAGAATTGCCGAGCCTTTTGATCGGGAAACGCAGGCTTGGCTGTCGCGGCCCATCGGTGAATCGGCAGCGGAATTAAGCGCCGGGGAGGCGCGCTTCAAAGATACGGCGATCATGGATTTGATTCAGCGCGTGCAACTCGAAGCCGGAAAGGCCGACGTGTCGATGGCCGCGAGCTTTAACCCGCAGGCGAGGATTGCAAAGGGCCAGGTAACCGTGCGTGATATTGCCGGACTCTACGTCTACGAAAACACGCTGGTGGTTTTGGAAGTGACTGGACAACAGTTGAAAGATGCACTGGAGCACTCAGCGAAATACTTCAAGCCGTATCAGTCAGGGAAGACTTTGGAGGAATTGATCGACGAAAAGATCCCTGCTTACAATTTCGATATCGCAGAGGGCGTAACCTACGAGATCCACATCCGGAAACCGATTAGCCAGCGGATCGAGAAACTCGAGTTTCAGGGTAAGCCGGTCACGCCGTCACAGAAATTCCGCCTGGCGACCAACAACTATCGCGTCAATGGTGGCGGAGGCTACACGATGTATAAAGGCGCGCCGGTGATCTATCGTTCGAGTGACGAAATCCGTGAAATGATCATCGACTGGGTGGAGCGACATAAGACGATCCCGACGGAACCAAACAACAACTGGCGGATTGTCTTGTAAGCGTGGTTCGAGGGCCGGCTCTTTATTTAAGGGCGACTCTGAATAGTTGCCCTTAGATATTCAGAGTTGCCCTTAGTTATTCAGAGTCGCTCTTAACAATTAGCAGTCGCCCTCCAGTAACAATTGCCCAGTGACTTTCGTCGAGCTACTGCCCCCGCGTCGTTGACCTAACAAACACCGAAACGGCAACCCGGGGGCGTTGGGTTGCCGTTTCGGTTTCTACAATCGGCTACGAGCGGGAGCTCGACAGCCGTTGCGCGGGGAGTGTGGGGCAAGTTAGCGAAGCACCGCGACTTCAACGACCTCGTAGCAGCTTTCTGATAACTCACTCTTCGAAGCGATCGTTGCGAGCTCGCGTTCGATGGCGCGTTCCTGGCGAGACTTCATGAGATGCCGGCCTGCGTTTCCTGCACCGGTCCAAACCTCCGCCAGGAAGTAGTTCTGACCGTATCGGTGAAAAACCAGCCGTGCACTGCGTCTATTCTGCTTCGGCTCGATCACGAAGGTGAGAAGCATCGCTTCCGACTTGCCACCGGCGTTTTGAATTATCAAACCATTTGCCGGAGCGTTAGCGGCCTTCAGGGTGTATTCACCGGCGCTCAAAGTCTGATCGCCAACAACGAAAGCGAACGGAATATCGGCGACGACTTTTTTGGCCGACTGGGCGTTGGCCGAGGCGACTGCAGTTGCGAGCGCTATCGCTAATACGAGCGTTACCATCGTCAGTCCTTTTGCAATTTCCTTTTTCATGTTTTCTCCTTTTGCCTCATGGGCTGGGTCGAAGCGGCTCGACCTCTAAAACTCTGTAGTAAGCCAGTAATCCTTTTTCGGATTGCCTCTTACCTGTGGCAGCTCAACCATTGTCAAAGGTTTCCTGGGAGCTGACCCGGTCCATTGCCATTCTCGTGCCGCAGAATTTCGTTACTTGAATTGTGTGCATGAATGTGGAGGAAGGGGCTGTGGTTGTTATTGATTTGTTTTTATCCACCTCGCAAGGATCACGAACAGAAACAAAAATTGCATCGCCCTTTTCCTATCTCTTTAGATAGTGGTTCTTATCTGTTCAGATAGTGCGACGGAGAAAACCTTATGGAAACTGAAACGAGTATGAGGGCCAGGACACCGAGGCTGCGAAGCAGTCGTACAGAGTACTAGCCCCATGCGCAGCGGTGCGTGGGGAACCGGTCGCGTTACACACAAAGCCTGCGAAGCAGGCGACAGATGAATCGGGCGCCATCTCTGCCGCCAGCTTCGCAGCTTCAAGATCTTTTCGCGCAATCCTCATCCGCAGGCTCGCAAAGCCTCGCCTGGGGCTAGTGCTCTGCCCGACTGCTTCGCAGCCTCGTCGAATAAAATCCGGGTAATCGGCGTAAGCTGCGGATAATATTATTTGCCCCTAATTCAGAGGACGCGTACACTTATGCGCGCCAAATCTCCAGCTCACAACGACTCAGATGAATCCGCGACTCACAGCTATTGCCGGAAGACTAAAAGGCAGCGTCTTTTCTATCGAAGATCTGCCGGTCGTCATCGGCCGCGAAACTGCAGCCACGCTCTGCATTGCCGACGCCTCCGTGTCGCGCCGTCATTCCCAGATTGAAAGAGAAAACGATCACTTTGTAATCCTCGATCTCGAGAGTCTCAACGGCACCTTCATCAACGACGTGCCGGTGAAACGGCGCGCCCTGCATCACGGAGATCGGGTGAGGATTGGCGACTCGCAGTTTCTCTTCCTCATGCACGACGGCGACCTGGAAGTGAAGTCGAGTGAAGTTCATTTTGATGACGGCGAGATTGTCAGCGGCTCCACTCTTCAAGTGCGCTTCAACGATGCTCTTTACCTGATGGCCCGTGACCTGAGCGCGTTGATGAAGGTGAGCACCACCATCAACGCGATTCGCGGGGTGGAGAAGTTGCTGGAAACCCTGCTCGAACTTCTCTTCGAGGTGGTGCCCGCGGCAAGGGGCGCCATATTGCTGACGGACGGAGGCCCTGTAGGTCCTGAGACTCAGTTTGTTTCCATCTTTGCTTTGGACCGGCGACGCGGACCCGATCAGAAAATCAAAGTGAGCCGCACCATCACGCGGTCGGTTCTGCATCAGGGTGAAGCGCTGCTGATAAATGCCGGCGACGCTAAGGGAATCGAGTCAACTGAGAGCCTTATGGGCGATCGGCCGTCTTCAATCTTATGCGTCCCAATCATCATGCTCGATCGAAAGTTGGGCGTGATTTATCTCGATGCCCGCGAGCCCGACTCCGTTTTTGATAAGGACCATCTGCAACTGGTGTCGGCAATTTCGGCGATCACCGCGGTGGCCATAGAAAACGCGCGCCACTTCGAATGGCTGGTTAGTGAAAACCAGCGGCTCATTGCCGACTTCGGCATCGAACACAACCTGGTCGGCGAAAGTCCCCCGGTGCGCGAGGTTTTGCAGTTTATTTCGAAGGTGGCGCCGACGGATTCCACTGTTCTGCTCTCGGGTGAGAGTGGCACGGGAAAGGAGTTGGCGGCCCGGGCCATTCATCTAAACAGCAAGCGCGCTGACAAGCCTTTCATGGCGGTCAACTGCGCTGCGTTGGCGGAGTCGTTGCTCGAGAGTGAACTATTCGGGCACGAAAAAGGATCATTCACGGGCGCCCTGGCTCAAAAGAAGGGGCGGCTCGAAATCGCAGACGGCGGCACAGTGTTTCTTGATGAGATCGGCGAGCTCTCACCTGCGCTACAGGTGAAGCTATTGCGCGTGTTACAGGAGCGCGAGTTTGAACGCGTCGGTGGAACACGCACCATCAAGATCGACATCAGGCTCATTACGGCGACGAACAAAGATCTCGAGGAAGCTGTCAGCCAGGGAACATTTCGGCAGGATCTTTACTACCGGCTCAACGTCGTCAGTTTGGAGATGCCGCCGCTCCGAGAACGACCCGAAGACATTCCGCTTCTGGCAAGTTATTTCGCGGCGAAGTATGGCGAGAAATGTAATCGCAAGGTGACTGGAATCTCTGCCGAGGCTCAGGCGCGTTTAACTGCATACGATTGGCCGGGCAATGTGCGCGAGCTGGAGAATGCCATTGAGCGCGCGGTTGTGTTAGGCACCACGGATCGTATTCTTCCCGAAGACTTACCGGAATCCCTGCTTGAATCCGAACCTCCAACCGCGCCGGCAACGAATTATCACGACGCCGTGGCCCAGACCAAAAAGCAGATCATTTTGAACGCGATGCAACAGGCCAGGGGCAACTACACCGAAGCCGCAAAAATACTGGGAGTGCATGCCAATTACCTTCACCGTCTCATCCGGAATTTGAATCTTAAAGACCAACTAAAGCCTTAAAAAAGTTGAACCTGCCTTAACATTTTGCGGTGAATTAAAAGGTGTTAATTGGCTAACAAGATTTCAAGCAAAAAAGATTGACTTCGAATTAAAGCCGTCGTAGATTTGTCGCCGCCATCAATTTAGACTCCAGGCTCACCGGTTGGTCATCGGGAATACCCTGCACGGCTGGGTTATTCATTCTTAGCATTCCCAATTTCCTCGTACTCCTGGAAAACTTCAATTTTAATTACCCTCGGAGGCCCCCATGTCTCGAATCCCCCGTCGCACAGATGTCGTCTCTACATTCAAAATCGTTTCTAATCACCGCCTGCTACTCATTACGGCGTTAGTAATGCTCGGTGTGGCGGGAGCCGCAATCTCCCGTTCATTCGCTTTTAGGGCGAATTTCAGCCAGCCAGCCGCGCCGAGTCTCGCGTCGGGGCCGGAGTCTCGCTCGGGCGTTCGCTCGAAAGACTCCGCCGAGTTGCTGAAATTTGCAGGCTTGCGCCGTTCGACGGCGCCTTCAAGCCCGAGGAGTATGCTGGCGCCGACCGTGACGGCCACCAAGACCGATGCGCTCGTACCGACAGGCAATAACGGGGATGGCAAGGCCGATCCGGGCGATACGATCAACTACACCGTCAACATCAGCGCGAGCGGGGAAGATGCCACGGGTGTGACGTTTACTGACACGGTGGATCCAAATACCGCTTTCGTGGGGGGAAGTCTCAGAGCCACGCCGGTTGCAGTGAACGATAGTTATTCAGCTCTTGGCAACGTTCGCATTTCCGTGCCCGCGCCCGGCGTGCTCGGGAACGATTTTCTCGGCATACCCAGCGCCACGATCGATACGCCTACTCCCGTTACGAGCACCAATGGCGGTAACGTAACGCTTAACGCAGACGGCAGTTTTATTTACAACCCACCTGCGGGCTTCGAGGGCGCCGATACTTTCACCTACACGCTGGTCAACTCCGAGGGCAGCAATCCAGGAACCGTGACGATCAACGTCAGCGGGATGATTTGGTTCATCAATAACAATGCGGGCGCGTGTTCCTCTGACTGTAATGGACGACTAACCAATCCCTTCACGAGCCTCGGGGCGTTCGAGGCTGTCAACGGCAACGGGGGCGTAAGCGACCCGGCGGCGGGCGACAACATTTTCATCTATGAGAGCGCGACCGCCTACGTTGGGCCTGCGACGCTTGAGAACAATCAGAAGGTCATCGGGCAGGATGCTGTCGGCGCAAGTCTTGAGGCGCTTGCGGGCATCACGCTCGCCCCTAACAGCGACGCGCTGCCGTCGCTTAATAGCGGGAACGCAACGATTGTCACCATCACCAGTGCGGGAAACGCGATCAACGTTGCTTCGGGCAACACACTGCGCGGGTTTACCGTGGGGGATTCTATTACAGATATTTCCGGGACGGGCTTCGGCACGCTCACCATTGCGGACGTTACGCTGAATGACACAGGGCAGGCGCTCAACCTTACTACAGGCACATTGGCCGCGACCTTCGGCAGCATTTCGTCAACCAGCAGCACCCTGACGGGCATCAGCCTGACCGGCGTCGCAGGCAGTCTCACGATGCCCACCACTACCATCACGGATCCGGCGGGCATAGGCATCAGTGTTAATACTTCAAGCGCCACGCTCGATTTTGGCAATACCACTTCGACAGGTTCGGGCGGCACCGGAGTCAGCCTGACTACCAACACAGGCACCATTACGTTTGGCAGTCTCACAATCACGCCTGATGCAAATCAACGCGGATTGCTTGCCACCGACAACAGCAACACCATAACTGCCACCAGCGGCGCAATCACCACGACCGGCGCACCAGCCGTCGAGATCACGCGAGGGAGCGGCACTACACCGCTACTCATGTCGCTGACCAGTGTGTCGGCCAATGGTGGAATAAGTGGAATTATCCTTAGCAATACCAGTGGCAGCTTTAATGTGGGCACCTCAGGCGGGCTATGTGGCGGAGCGGTCACACCCAACGCGGTCGGCACGCCTGCGACCATTACGAGTCCGGTTTTAGCCGACTGCACCGGAGGCTCCATCCTGAACATGACGACCGACGGCATCTCGTTAAATAACGCAACTAATGTCTCGCTGGGCCGAATGCGCATTCAGGACGCTGCCGACAGTGGGGTCTTCGGCAACAACTTGACGGGCTTCTCGCTCACCAACAGTTGGGTCGAGAGTAACGGCGACTCGACCGTGGCAGAGGACTCCGGCCTCGAGTTCCAGGTGTTGACCGGTACGAACGACGTCACCAACTCGACCGTCAGCAACAACTTCGAGTTCGGCATCAACTGGCAGTCGACGAGCGGCACCGGCACCTTGAACATCACCGGCACCACGGTCGGGCCGAACCCCGTCGGCACCGGCGCCAACGGCGTCCACTTCAACAACCAGACGGGCACTAACACCTCGACCATCGTCATCACTGACAGCAACATCACTGGCAACCAGGCGACCGGCATCGCGGCCAACGTCGATAACAGCGCCACGCAGAACCTGAAGATCCAGAACACGACGATCCGCAACAACAACATCGGCATCCACGTCACCAGCGGGACCAATGCCGGCACAAACCTGCACGTCGTCAACAACACGCTGCTCAGTCACAACAACTTCGCCATCGGGCTGGTTCCGCTCAGCACCTCGACCACCAGCTCACAATTTCAGGCGCTGATCACCGGCAACAGCATCGGCAACGGGACGGCGGACACGGGGTCGCGCGACTCTTACGGCATCTACGGCGACTTCCGCGGGGACGTGGACGCGATCCTCTCGATCACGAACAACAACATCCGCAACACCGACATTCCCCCGATCCGTGTCGAGGGGCGGCTGCCGAACGCGGCGGCGGGGACTCCACTGCTCGACGTCACCATCCGCAACAACACGCTGGGCATACCCGACAACAACTCGGCCTTCCCGTTCGTCGCCCTTTACGGCATGGAGCTCGAATCGCGCAACGTCACCATCCTCACGGCCGATGTCGCCGGCAATGACGCCACCGGCCTTGGCGGTTTCGAAGACATCCGCTTCCGCCAGCGTGACACGTCCACGTTCAGGATGGAGCGGCTGACCGACGGCGACGCGACGCCGAATGAGGTGATCACCAACATGGCGACGGTCGAGGCGCAGATGATCGCGGACAACCCCGGCAACACCGCCGACGCGACGCAGCAGTTGGCGACCACCGGCTACACCGAGACAGCCAACGGTGCGACCCGTGACCCGGGGTTGCCGCCGGCTATTTTGTTAACTAGCGGAGATGACTCGGAAACTTCTCTTAGCAATGGGCAAGAGGCCATGACAGCCGGCTCAGAAAGTTCAGTTAGCTCTGAACCACAGGCGAAGTTGGACGTGGAGTCAACCCTAGTGATACCTGGCGAACCGATTATTAATGAGAACGTCGGAAGCTTGCGGCAAACGGAGTTGTCTTTGATAACACAGGCAGCACTTGCAAGATGGAGAAAGACAGGCATCTCTACTGAAGACCTAATGCGATTGCAAGCCGTGAAGTTCGAGATCACAGATCTGCCGGAAGGGCAGCTTGCCACCGCCACTTCAACAAACGTCAAACTTGACGGCACTGCCGGCGGGTACGGCTGGTACCTGGACCTAAACCCAATGGACGATGAAGAGTTTGACGTGCCTGTTCCGGGCAGAGAACTGCAAACCACCGAGTACAGCCTTGCGCACGGTCGTGCGGTGGACTTACTGACCGTCGTAATGCGCCAGCTTGGCACGGTGTACCTGCAAGGCAAGAAGGGTACTCCCAAACAGCTGCGATGGCTGATGCAGAACACTTTGTCACCGGACGTCAGGCGCTTGCCGGATGCTCGGAATATACTATTAACACGCCCGCCAATTGGAGTAGGTAGGAACCAATCGGGTAGCGAAAAGAGCCTTGCTTCTCGTGCGAGCAAAGCTTCTGCGTCGCCTGCGAAGACCGGTGTTTTCACATCGGCTAGAACTGCTTCTCGTCAAAGCAGCAGACTCATGCACCATGCGACGACGAACAGGACGACGGCTGCTAGTCTCAGTATGCTTGCCGACGTCTCTTTAAACATCGGGACGCTGCCTGCGGGCGAGACCGTCACAATTACATTCCAGGTCACGGTAAATAACAATATAGCCGCCCCACAGATCTCCAACCAGGGAACGGTCTCCGGCACCAATTTCTCGCCGGTGCTTACCGACGACCCGGACGTGGGCGGCACCGCCGACCCGACCGTGACTCAGGTGGACCTACCGGACGTAACCGTGGCCGTGGCACCCGCCTCGGTTTTGGAGGATGGACCGGACACCCTTGTCTATACATTCACGCGTGAAGGGCCGACGACTGACAGCCTGACGGTGAGCTTCAGCGTCACGGGCAGCGCCACCTTCAGCACCGACTACACGCAGAGTGGCGCGGCCACCTTCAATGGCACCGGCACAGTCGTGATTCCCAGCGGCAGCGCGTCAGCAGCAGTGACCGTTGATCCAACGCCTGATTCCTCGGTCGAGGCAGACGAGACGGTGATTCTGACGGTGACTTCTGGCACCGGCTACGAGGCTGGCACTCCAGCGTCTGCCTCCGGGACGATCACCAACGACGACACGGATGTGAGTGTGGCCGTAGAACCGTTGTCGGTGGATGAGGACGGGGGGACCAACCTCGTTTACACCTTCACCCGCACCGGCGTCACCTCGGGCGCGCTCACCGTCAATTTCTCAGTCGGCGGGACAGCCGGCTTCACCCCCCCAGGCGACGATTACACGCAGACTGGGGCCGCGACCTTCGACGCGACCTCCGGCACAGTCAACTTCACGGCCGGCAGCCCGACTGCCACCGTCACGGTTGACCCGACTACAGACACGACGGTCGAGCCCAACGAGACGGTCGTCCTGACCGTGATCTCGGGCCCGGGCTACAACGTCGGCACGCCCAGCGTGGTGACAGGAACGATCAACAACGACGACACCGCGGTGAGTGTAGCGGTGTCTCCGGAATCGGCGTTGGAGGACGGAGCCACCAACATGGTCTACACCTTCACCCGTACGGACGGCGACGGCCCGCTCACCGTGAACTTCTCGGTCGGCGGGACGGCCACCTTCGGCGGCGTTGGCGCTGACTACACGCAGACTGGGGCTGCGAGCTTCGACGCGACCTCGGGCACCGTGACGTTCGCCGACACTGTCTTGACCGCCCAAGTGACGGTCGACCCGACGGCGGATGCGACGACCGAACCCAACGAGACCGTCATCCTGACGGTGATCGCGGGTACGGGCTACACGCCCGGTACGCCCAACTTCGCTACGGGCACAATCACCAACGACGATAACGCCGTGTCGGTGGCGGTATCTCCGTCCTCGGTGGCCGAGGACGGTGGGACCAACCTCGTCTACACTTTCACCCGTACAGACTCCACCGGTGTGCTGGTTGCCAACTTCTCGGCCAGCGGCACAGCCAGCTCCAGCACCGACTACGTGCTGAATGATGCCACTACCTTCGACGGGACCAACGGCACCGTTACGTTCGCTGACGGCAGCTTGACCGCGCCGGTGACGGTTGACCCGACGGTGGACGCGGCGGTCGAATCAGACGAGACGGTCGTCCTGACCGTCGCCTCGGGCACCGGCTACGGCGTCGGCACCCCGGCCTCGGCGCAAGGGACGATCACCAACGATGACACGGACGTGTCAGTAGCGGTCTCTCCGAGTTCGACCTTCGAGGACGGCGCGGGGAACCTCGTCTACACCTTTACCCGCACCGGCGTTACCACCGGCGCGCTGACAGTCAACTTCACGGTTGGCGGGACGGCGACCTTCGGCGGCCCTGGCGCGGACTACACGCAGAGTGGCGCGGCCACCTTCAATGGCACCGGCACAGTGATCTTTAGCGCCGGCAGCTCGACGGCGGCGGTAACGATTGACCCGACCACTGACGACACTGCCGAATCAGACGAGACGGTGATCCTGGCGTTGGCTGCGGGGGCGGGCTACAACGTAGCGATTCCCAACTCGGCCACCGGCACTATCACCAACGACGATGCGGAGGTGACAGTGTCGGTATCTCCTTCCTCGGTGTTTGAGGACGGGCCGGGAACCATGGTCTACACCTTCACCCGGACGGGATTCACCGGCGCGCCGCTGACGGTGAGCTTCACGGTCGGCGGGACGGCCATCTTCGCTCCACCCAACACCGACTACTTTCAGACAGGCGCGGACCCCGGCTTCACCGCCACCGCTGGCAGCGTGACCTTTACCGGCACCAACACGACCGCGACAGTGACGGTTGACCCGCTCGACGACGCGGACCCAGAGCCCAATGAGACGGTGATCTTCACCCTTATCTCGGGCACCGGCTACAGCGTCGGCTCGCCTGGCTCGGCGACTGGCACCATCCTCACCGACGATGCCAGCCCGCCGACCGTTCAAGTCGGATACGGTCAGTGCAACGCCGTGTCCAACGGCACGTTTAACCTTATACTCGCCGACGCAGATACACCGGCGAGCACCCTGACCTTGAGCGCCACTTCATCGAACACCGCGGTGGTGCCCAACGCCAACATCACGTTCGGCGGCAGCGGGGCCAATCGCACGGTAACCATCAATGCCGTACCGCAGGTTGCCCTCGCGTTCTCGGACGTCACCATTACGGTGAGCGACGGTACATTAACGATGTCGATCAACATCAGGGTAATCGTCGGCACCAACGGGACCGAGACTA
>DASQKG010000084.1:0-7481 GCA_035630655.1 Pyrinomonadaceae bacterium | reverse complement strand
GCCGTATCTTGAGCATGTAGTCCAACCAGTGGTCGTTGCCGGTTGCGCTGAAATGCATCTGGTCATGACCCCAAAACGTCCGCCGCCAGCAAGTCCAAATCTCCACCTGAAAGAATTCGGGTCCCATGTGTGCCGGCGGCTCGATGGCCAAGTGGTAGTGCCACCTACCGTGCACGTCCTTCTCTAGTGCCGGGATCACGAGCAGACGTTTGTCGTGGTTGCGGTTGGCGTTGCCGAACACCGTTCGGTTCAGCAGCTTCATAAAGTGGCGGAAGTTCTTTTTCGCTAGTAGCTCATCCAGCCCAACGGCCCGGCCATCGGCAGCCCGCATTTGGTGCTTGAGCGTCAGCGTCATGGCGCAGACCGAACTCCAATGGTCAGTCCGAAACAGGTCGGCATTCTTGATTTCGGAATGCAGACTGTCGTGTCGGTTGCGTAATCGTCGGTCGAATGTAGGGATGGGTCGCACAGCTAAGTCTTGAGCAACGGATTTCGGACTGGCGATTGTTCTAGTCGTTCGGCGCCATCGGCAATCAGGTGACGTACAATCGCTGACTGCGTCATGCCAGTCTTTTCGACCATCAACCGCAATTGGTTGAAGGTCTTGGTGTCCATTGTAATGCTGGGGTTGTGATAGAATTTTTTCATAATGATCCTTGCGTTGGCTTCATAGTATTTATGCTGACCGACAGCTCACGAGCCGGCGAACGCAAAAGAAATATCAGCACCTATGGACCGGGATCACTATTGTCGAACGCAGGCCGAGCGGTGCCTTCAATATGCCGAGTGGGTGTCTACTGAGGAGCAGAAACAGTTCTGGCGGAAATGCGCCGAGGACTGGCTGAGGCACACACCTATTGGCCCTTTTCCCAAAGACGACATGATCGGCCGCCGGTCACCTGGTCAGTACTAGCTGTCATTATTCCATCCTTACGATCGTAAGGAAATTTCACATCGTCGCGACGCCTTAGACGCCGATAGACGGGCGCTCATGGCGTCTCGCGGTGGTGGGCTAATAGCCCTGGCCCGTGGCTAAAGAGCCGGGCAGCGACTTACGCTGTAAGGCTCGCCACGGTTCCATCATCACGACGGTGATCCATGAGATTGACAAGTCCTAGGACGTTGCCAAGCTATTGGAAACGTTCGGAGGTGGCCATGGCTATGGATCGAGAGGCGCAAAGTCAGACACCGTCACGCAAAGAAGCACAGTCCGATGGCAGCATCGGACGAATGGCGCTTCTAATCATCCTCACAGGTGTGGTGTTCGTCGGCGGAATAATGGCTGTCAACTACAGCAGGGGTCGAGGCTTACTGGGCGACGCCGTGATCTCTGCAAAAGAAGAGAAGACAAAATCGAACGCCGCCACGGACAAATAATCGGTTCCGGGCTATCAAAGAAAAGCCCCGCCGTGGGATGGCACGACGGGGCTTACCATTGGAGAGTGCCAGCCCGCGAGACCAACTGTGGGGGGCTGGGGGGACGGGTGCTGGTCCCGCTGCTGGCTCTCCAAGAACGTAGTTAATCGGGCGACGTTCCCTAGGCGGTAACGAATTATTCCGCAGCCCAAGATGCCATCGGGTGCTTGGGGACGTCGAACATCACGGCACGGAGGGTGTTATCACTTCCGCGGCTTGAAGCTGCGCTAGGAGAGCGGATTGACTTGCAAGCGTGTTCCATGTGCGAGACATCGCATAGAGCACGTCGCGCTGCCTTTTAGTCAGGCCACTCTGTCTCGCTTTTTTCGAGTGCTCGTTTGCCTGTTTGATGCATTCGTCCACTGCAATCATGAGGGCAAACGTCTCACCACGTGGAAAGGTTCAAAGCCGTGCCCCAATCGACCGGCGCGGATAGCGGCCTAACCGTCCGTGGAATTGTACGACCCGCACTGCGTGCAGCGGAAGATGACGCCGTGCACTTGGCCCGTTTTGGCGTGCAGCAGAATCACACCGCAGCGGCCGCAGGTGTAGTCTACGGAATGGTCGCTGGCTTTAAGGACGGGCGGCGCATCCACGACGCTACCTATGGATGGCGCGGTAACGACCCTCAAACTGATCTTGGGATCAGGCATAGTCGAACTCCCTTGTACAGGCGGGAGCGCGACCACTCTCAGCCACCGACGCCTGGCACAGGGCTGCTGTCAGTGATGACACAGGGTGTTCCCTTTTGCACAATTTAGCGAGTCTTTAATCTACCCGCCTGTTCAGGTTACCGTGCCAAATCGAAGCTACTATCTGAAGCAGGCTGAAGTGCTCCGCTCGATCGCGGCGTCGACAGCCGATCCTGGTCAGCGGCAGCACATGCTGCGTCGTGCCAGTGAATAATGGACCTCGCCCTGAGCCTTCCAAACGACGGCCCCGTTCTCCCAAGCCCGCCACCTGTGACATCGCCGCAGCCGGCTGCACCACAGCAGCAACAAATTCAGCCCGAACGTTCAGCCGACGATGAGCCCAAGGATAGAAAGTAGGCGACGGGTGTCAGATATTTCGTTTAGGTAGCTTCTTCCCCGGTCTCGACAAGACTTTGAGCGCGCTCCCGCGACTTCAACATCTTCTCTCGCGCCGCCGCCAACTCCTCCCACGTCTCGACCATTTTAAGGATCATTTCGCGATCCTCAGGTGTGCGAGCACGCGCCGCGAGTTGCCTACATTCAGCTGCGTGTTGAAGGTAATTTTCAATAGTTTGCATTGCGCTTTCGATTATTGAGGCCGCTAGTCATAACCTAATTTGCCAACAACTGTTTCAGATGTTGAAAGTCAAACCTCCTGACTACTTTTGCGTGATTGAGTTGTTTGCCTACAAATGAGTAAGTGACGTACAAACGGATATTATTCGGCGAACGATAACCTGGTTTAATGCTGAACCTGTATCTCGCTATTACGTTGATGATTATCACCGACTTGCGGCTCTGCCCGTCAGGCGTCGGTGGCTGAGAGACCAGTCGTGCTCCCGCCTGCAAAAGGCTAAAGGGAGCGTCCTTATGTCATCAGCATTCGATTATCTAGAAATGGCTCGAGAATACTTGTCGGCGGCGGTTGCTGCGGAGGATCACGCTCGCAAGGAAGTTTTGCTCGGTATCGCCGAACTTTTCACTCAGACAGCCTTAGTGATGGAAGCCAATCAGTCGCCACTCGCCCCGGCGGAGTAGCGTCATGTACGCCCATGATCTGGAGATGGACGCCGGAGCGTTGGCGATCAAGTCGGATTATCCGAAGCTGGGGCGACCCCTCCACATCACCGTCCCTCCTGGAACGACGTATCGAAATTTGGCTGAGAGTTGCAGTTTGGAAGCTGCCAGAACGCCAGCGATGCGAACGTCTTTGAGCCACACGGCCAACCTGTACATCCGAACGGCGGAAGCGATCGAAGCGGCGTCCTTGAAAGATGCCGGATCATTAGGAGCTATGCGAAAAAATCATTTTACGGGTAGTCGCTGATGAACCTACCGGCCTCTGGTCACTTGGTGTCCAAAGGCAAGAACAATGAACGATGCTGAAGTCGCCCCACCATGCAAACGGTGTGGGGCGGAAACAAAATTCGTGATGCAAATTCCCGGTTCCAACGGCACTGCGAGGGCGCGCATATTTCACTGCTCAGAGTGTCACCACCACACATGGCAGGACGTGGTGAAGGCTAAACGCTCGGACCAAGAATAGCGAGCAAGGCGGCTCACCTACACACAGAAGCCGAGGCCACTTCAAAAACGTCACACCCGCACTTCCGCATTCGAGGCTGTGCCATCGCTTCTTCGTAGGTGGGGTTCTCTCTGTTGGCCTTGGGCGCTGGCCTAAGCGCATAATGACGCCACCAGTTTTTCCGAAACGAGAAGTAGGCCTGAGGGTCGAACTGGCGCCACCACTTGATGGCGAAGGCTAAGCGTGCACGGTTGCACGGTCATAGTTCATGGCAGATAAGAAAGACGGACGACGTCGAAAGGTTCCCACTTACGGCGTAAGCCCAGAAACCTTGGGAGGCGCAAGAAACGTCACGCTCGCCCTTCGCGGTCAGCTCGGCCACGATCAGTTCTCGGGCCAAACGACAAGTCGGCGCTGCTTCTCGATGGCGGCGACGATGGCTGCATCCCTATCGGGAGCTACTACCACGCCGACCACTTCATTCTTGACGCCGCGGATGCGGGACACACGCCAACGCTTGGTACTCTTACTGATACGCTTTGACATCTCGGAAATATGGGCATTTCGGGAATTCCTCGCAAATAACATGTGTAATTGCGAGAGCCGACCCGACGTGGTGAAATTTGTCCGTTGCCACGCCGAGTGGGGAGGCACGGAAGTACTTTGGCTCCCTCGTTCACGCTGGGGGAGCCACTTTTTTCTGTTCGAAACCGTACGAAGTTAACGGGAACCGGAGTGGGGATTTCGGAGTTCCATCGCCGTTCGTACGTCATTCGGAAGGTGGAGTATCCCTCTGACTGGCACATTTGATTACCGCGAAATGGCCCGGGATTGCATGCGTCAAGCCGAAACCACCGACGACCCTGCGGTCAAGAAAACCCTCCTCGGCGTCGCCAAGCTCTACAACCAAACAGCCCTAGCCATGGAAGCTGCACAGGCGGCACCACTTAAGGCTGCGGATTTGCAATGAGCAAGGATGCGGAGCAGCCCCGCCCTTGGGAGATGAACGACGAGACCATGGCGATCCTCCTCCGTCGTCGTCCTGACCTCAAAGGCAAGACCCTCGAAGAAGCCAAGGCAATCATCAAGGCTCAGTACCCCGGAAAGAAGCGGGTAGATCAGGTTGAACGCTAAGTTATCCTTAGTGGAATTACTGCTGAACTTATTGGCCTGCGGGCACTTGGTGTCCAAAGGCCAAGGGCAATGGGCGACGATGACGTTACTCCACACTGCCAACAGTGTGCAGGGCAGACTGAATTTGTGATGGAGATGCGGCCGGGTCCTGATCCCTTGGCGGTAGTTCGAATATTCCACTGTGCCGCCTGTCACCACCACACCTGGGAAGATATCCCGGCAGCGCCACGCCTAAACCGCTTTGAGAAGGTTGTGCGCTAGCCTTATCTGAGAAGATTGCACGTTAACGCTTACGGCGTGCCCACAGAACCCTTGGGCGTCTGAGGAAACGTCACGCTCGCCCTTCGCTGTTCGAATGCGAGCGGAAACGTCGCAGCCGCATCGAACGCGCGATTTGTAGCTTCTCGAAATGCGGGATTCCGTCAGGATCGCACCGCACGGTTTTCCAGCGGTACTAGCTCAGTCTAACCCACTCTTGTTCCGCTTTGATCGGTGGTGCCGCAGCGCGGAGGAAGCCAACGTATTGCCCAAACCAGTATCTTGGGGTCGCGCTGGATGCGGCGTCGCTTAACAAATGCGCCGCGCTCGCCGGCGACTACGGCATCAGCAGGTCGGCCTTATCGCAACAAGCACAGCTTCAGGCATCCTACAAACTATTCTCTGGCAGTGCGTCAGCTTCAGCTGCTGAAGTTCAAGAAGCGCAAAACAAGCACTGCGAAGGTCAATACGGCGACTATTGGCGGAGTCGCATAACAAGCAACGAAGCTCGTACCGTTTCGAGCGAAGGAGCAGCAATCGTAACCACTTGCCTATCTGCCTATCGATGACGGCAGATTTCCTTTATCCGACCTTGGAGTTCGCGAACGATGGCCGTGAAGTCACAATGGCCATACAATACAGGCCGACCATCCAAGCAACCATCCAGATTATTGGCTTCGGACCCATGGATTTGAAGGAGAATACTTGCCTTGTCACAAAGGATAATAAGGTTATTAACTTATCTCAACCCGGTGATGTTTCTCAAACATTGAGGCCGACACAGAGCATCACGCTTTCATGTACTAGACCGTCTCATGCAACTGAGATTAACGGGGTAGCTTATAATTGCACGAAAGAGACGATTTTCAATGTCGCCACCTCAGGCCCGGTCAAAGCTATCAATGTGCCCAGAGTTTGTTCGGAAACAATCAAGGAAAGCCGGGCCGACAAAATTGAGCAAAGGGTCCAAGAATTGATCGGCCAGCTATCGGCGGTGACGACCCAGGTCAAAACGTTGCGAGGAGGCTTGAGGAAGAGCGAGGAAGTCAAATGTGGGAGGAAGGGCAACGAGGTGAATTGCTATGCGAAATGCAACGATGACGAAAGAGTAGTGTCAGGCTATTGCACTGTCTCGGCTGGTGGCGGGAACGTTCAGAACTTCGGCTTGGATCCTGAAAATAACCGATGGCACTGCCTATGGAGCGGAAATACTAACGAGGGGGTCGCGATAGCATACTGCGCGGCACGGTAAACGATTCCGCGCAAGCCCTCGAAAAAAGCTCGCCGAGGCGCGTGCGGCGGGCTACTTCTTTGCGTCGGGGAGTGTGTGCGCCATTCGTCCCGACGCCGCCTTGCTCATTGACCCATCACCGGTCACCCAACGACGGAGATTGACCGGGCCTCAGGCCCCTTCTGACCGGCAATGACTTTCATCTGAACGCGCTGCCCCTCGCGCAGATCATTGAGACCCGCTTGCGCCAACGTCCGAGCCGATACAAAGACATCCTTTTGACGGTCGCCCACCCCAACGAATCCGAAGCCCTTAGCAGGGTTGAACCACTTAACGGTGCCGGTCACTTCCGTCGTTTCCGTTTGTGCCGGAGGATCGAACCGCTGCGCGGCGGGTGAGGCGCGCGCCGGCTTTGGGGCCGCTTCGCCCATCTCCAAAATTTCGACTACCTCGGGTCCTTTCCGCCCAGGACCCATCCTGACGGTCACCGCCGCGCCTTCAGGGGCATCGCTAAGTCCCGCCGCCTTCAGACGGCTGACGTGAATGAAAGCTTCTCCGCCGGATTGCAGGGCGATGAAGCCGAAGCCCTTCTCAGCATTGAACCACTTCACCGTGCCTTGGACTGGCGATGCTTCGCTCGGAGCGGCAGTCGGCGCGAAGGGTCGAGAAGCCCTCCGAATAGGCGGCCCTTCGTACTCGAAGGGTTGTTCTTCCCAATGCCGCGGTGTCCCGCGATGACTTCTCTTGTCGGACATGGCTGGTGGCTAGTCCATAGGCGCGACAGTTTATAACTCTTTATAACTTTTTGGTTTAAACTGCGTGAACGGAATGCACATCAAAAATGGCCGTGTCTATTGTGCAATTTGGTGGAGCCAGTCGGAATCGAACCGACGACCTCTTGAATGCCATCCAAGCGCTCTCCCAACTGAGCTATGGCCCCATTCCAGTCGCGGCGTTGGGAACTGCCGCGCATTGATTCACTAACTTAACGCGATCCGGCGGACGATGCCAGCCGAAGCGATCTCAGGGTTCCTCTTCGTTGTCCTCGCGCTCACCGATGATGTCGGTGACGTCGTCGTCGGACTCCTCCTGCTCCTCGATGAGGGCGGCGTCGTCGATGGGTTCGTCGTCGATCTCGATATCGTCGTCGCCGGCGGCATCGGCATCACCCGCGACCTTCTTGCCGGACGCTTCGGCATCGGCGTCCTCGAGCGAAACAAATTCG
>DASQKG010000083.1:0-8769 GCA_035630655.1 Pyrinomonadaceae bacterium | reverse complement strand
AGATCACTCCACAGCGACGTTTGCAGCAACGCTACACGTTGTCGCACCTGGCCCATGACGTAAAAGATCAGGTCGGGATCACTGAACCGACTCGCGATTGGTTTCCGCTCTCATTGATGGGTGCGTTTGCCGACTTTGCTGATTTGGTCCATGGCCCACAGGCCGAATGGGGACAAGTGTCCTGTGGTTGCCATCCAAACTGCGGCGTCGGTACAGCGGTGATGGTGGACAAGGAAACTCGCGAGATGCGTCCGGTGCCGGAGTTTCTGAATATTCCGGGATTGGTGAAAGACATGCAGAAGATCACCGACGCAGCTCGCGGGAAATGGATGTCGAATTTGATGATGGGCCTGGCGCTCTTGAAGCACTACAACCCATACAAGTCGCCATCGCAGTTCACCCTTTACGAGCTCTTCAAGAAGTTTGATAAGTCGTTTGGGCTGACCGGGAAAGACTACGGCAAGGTAACCGGCGATCGTTCCCAGACCGACATCGAGAAGCGACGTTCGGATCGTTGGAATTTCCTGTTCATCGCCGGAATGTGGTTCCAGGATCTTTTCAACTACGACTTCCGCCGCACCGAGATGTGCATCATTCCTTACGGCACTCAGGAAGGTGAGATTTCCTTCTGCGCCTATAACACAGGCATCGGCTGGAGAAATATAATCGAGAACATGCACCAGAACGCCACGGTGGCGAAGTGGTATGAGGAAAACGGGCGCCACGAGATATTCGCCCGCGGCAAGGAAGTCGAACTCAACGACAAGACACACGGACTGGTGTTGAACCCGATCGATCTTGCTCGTCCGAACAAGCCTGAAATGGAAGGTCCGAAAACAGCGCATGAGGAAGCTGTGATGATGCGCAAGCTCTATCAGGAGATGGTCCTCAAGAAGCAGCTGGACGTGAAGGAAGCCGACAGACCGGTTCAGATTCAAAGTTTGAGCCGTAAGAAACAAGAGACAGCGGAGCCGGCGTTGGTATAGGCCGTGTTGTCAATTCCCTAACGGACCCCGCGAACGAGCAGAGTTCGCGGGGTTCGAGTGTGTAAGAACCAAACGTTTACTTAACAAAATCAGGCGTGGTCACTTGACCCAGGGCATTTACGGCGTGTTAAATAGCCGGGTCACAGAAGAGCGAAACTTTAGAAAGACGGAAAGCGAATGGCAATAGTTACTATTAATCAAGGCGAGTCGATCGAAAGCGCGTTGCGGCGTTTCAAACGCAAAGTGATGACCGAAGAGATCATCAAGGATGCGAAAAAGCACGCATTCTTTATCCCGCCAGGCCAGAAGGCAAAACTCAAATCAGCTCTTGCGCGCAAGCGAAACAAGAAGAAGGGTCGTATGCGCACAACCCCGCGAGACTAGTTTTTGCATCGGCACCTAAGCGTGCCCCCTCTCCTGTCCTAGTAGTCAAACCAGTCCAAATCCTGGTGATCGCAGCGACGCATCAGGTCGGCGAGGGCGATGCGGTTTCTCATGACAAGAATTCTGCTCACAAACGACGACGGTATTCAGTCGAACGGTCTCATTAAACTCGAAGAGGCCCTGCGTGAAGTGGGTGATGTTTACGTGGTCGCACCCGCGTCGGAGATGAGCGGTGCTTCACACAGTTTGACGCTTGCGCGACCGCTGCGCATCCGTCAAATAGACGAGCGACACTGGACGGTCGACGGCACTCCAACCGATTGCGTCACCCTCGCTTTAAATAAGATTCTTACTAAAGAAGAGCTGCCACATATTTGCGCCTCGGGAATTAATCATGGCGGCAATCTCGGTGACGACGCTACTTACTCAGGCACGGTCGCAGGTGCGCTCGAGGCCACCATACTGGGAGTTCCCGGTCTGGCATTTAGCCTCGTAGCCCGGGAGAACTTTGATTTCAGCGATGCAGCACAGTTTGCGATAACTGCAGTTCGCAAGGTGCTCGCTGAAGGGTTGCCGGAAGGCACTCTTCTGAATATTAACTTCCCTCAAAAAGAACTCAAGGGTGTGCGCGTCACCCGGCAGGGATTGAAGAACGCGAGACCAGTGATTTCCGAACATATCGACCCGAGGGGTAAACCCTATTTTTGGGTTGGCGAAGAATATTTCAACGCCGACTCGGCCGAAGGCACCGATTATCACGCAATTGATCAGGGTTATGTTTCGGTAACGCCGCTTAAGGCTGACATGACTGACCATCGGGCGTTGACAGCTCTTGATGCGTGGAATTATTTGAAGGATCCCGAATTGGTCCACGAAGGCTAAGTAACAGGTACTCTTATCGCCTCTGAGATGAATTAATCTTCGTGCAAACAACCGGCCAACAGCCCTCCAGCAGAGGTCAGGACTACTCCATTCCCCGCGAGCGGATGGTTGAGCGACTCCGCGATCATTATCAAATCCGCGATCCAAACGTTCTCGAAGCCATGCGTGCAGTTCCACGGCATAGTTTTGTGCCCGAAGCACTGCAAGGTCGCGCTTATGGCGACCATGCCTTGCCTATCAACGCCAGCCAGACGATTTCGCAGCCTTATATTGTGGCCCGGATGACTGAATTGCTTGAGGTTGATTCGGGAAGTCGCGTACTGGAAATAGGCGCGGGTTCCGGTTACCAGACTGCGGTATTAGCGAAGGTTGCCGGGCAGGTTTACTCGATCGAGCGAATCGCAGAGCTTGCGCGGCAAGCGCAGAGCCGCATTCGGCAATTGGGTGTTTATAACGCCACGGTCAAATGTTTTGACGGCACGCTCGGTTGGGCGGCAAATGCCCCCTACGACGCCGTGCTGGTCGCCGCCGGTGGTCCAACTATTCCTGAGCCGCTGGTGGCCCAGTTGAAGGTCGGGGGCCGTCTGGTCGTACCGGTCGGGGAGTCGCGCGAAGCACAGCGTTTGGTTAGAGTCATCAAATCAGAGACAGGGTACAAGCAGGAGGATCACGGTGGCTGTGCTTTCGTGCCGTTGATTGGGCAACATGGCTGGTCATCTCCACAGTAGCAATAATCATGGAATTTATTACCGACCTTTTTCATCAACTGAAGGACGCACTTAATCCCAAGTTGATTATTGAGATGCTGCTCGCCAAGGGCGGCATCTTTGTTTACTTTGGATTGATATTTATTGTCTTCGCCGAAACCGGACTGGCGGTAGGGTTCTTTTTGCCCGGTGATTCATTACTCGTCGTCGCAGGTCTCTTTGCCGCTACCGGCAAACTAAACCTGGCGATACTTCTAAGCACCTTGTTTATAGCGGCCGTAGTCGGCGACGCCGTCGGTTACTACACAGGTTTAAGATTGGGACCGCGTCTCTTCAAGCGTCAAAAATCACTCCTATTCCGCCCCAGCCATTTGCAAAAGGCGCATGCCTTTTATGAAAAGTATGGTGGCAAAACGATCATCATCGCCCGCTTCGTTCCGATCGTGCGAACCTTTGCTCCGATCGTCGCCGGCGCCGCAAAGATGCCATATCGCCGCTTCGTCGTTTTCAACATCGTCGGCGGTTTTCTGTGGGTCTTCAGCATGATTCTGAGCGGGTACTTTCTCGGCAGTCTTTTAAAATCCAAATTTGGAATCGATTTGGATGAGCATATCGAGTGGGTGGTAATCATTGTCGTAGCGCTGTCACTAATGCCTGCGGTCATCGAGTTTCTTAAGTCGAGACGCGAGAAGGCTCGCGCACAAGCGAGCAACGTGCAGGCGTAAGGAACATCCGAGCGGCTCAGGGTGGCAGTGCTCAGCGACTAGTGATTTGACTGGAAGACCTACGATCCCAATACCTAACAATTAACGTCCCGCATCAGTTATCAGCACGACGTCTCTCGTTATCACGCCTCTCGACGCGGCAAGATTTCCATCCCGCGACCAGCCAAACGAAAAAATACTGCTATCAGGGAAGCTCGTTAACTGTTTCGGTGCTCCGCCGTCAATCGACTGCGCCCAAATGTTGTCAATGCCGCCGCGATGGTCCAGATAAGCTACCGCGCGGCTATCCGAAGTCCAGCGCAGGTGGGTGTCCCATTGAACCTGGACTGTGGGAGAGACGTCGAAGGTTTTAATCTTACCGTTTTCGAGGGACATCGCGGCCAGGCGCCAACGAGAGTTTGGCTGACCTTCATTCAGCCAGAATCCCAGCCACTTTCCGTCCGGCGACGCTGCGGGCCGCACAGCAAAGCCTTCGGCAACTTTCACTGCAGGTCCCGTTTCAACCGGGGCTTTCCACAGGGTGCCAGACACACCCGACTCGAAGTGTTGATAAAAAACATACTTTCCATCGAATGAAAACTGCGGCCAGTTGCTTTCCGAATTGCCCGAAGTCAGTTGAACTGGATTGCTGCCATCACGATCCATACGCCAAATCTGAAAGATTCCTGAACGATTTGAATGGAAGGCAATGAAGCGATTGTCCGGCGAAACTGCGGGCGCGTAATTTCGTTTCAAGCCCGATGTCAGTTGTCTAACGTTTGATCTATTGGCCGACATCTCGTAAAGGTCAGCACTGCCGCTCGCGTCGGAAGCGTAAAGAAGTTTTCCGTCCGGCGCCCACGTGAGATCGAAATAGCGGCTCAGGCCCGGTGTGACCAGTCCCATGCGAACCTCTCCGGCCATTTACGAGTGATCAGAGTTTGCTGGTCACTGCCATCGGCGTTGGCGAGTATCAGCGTGTCTGTTTGCTTTTCGCGGTCGTGGCGCACAAACGCGATGCGCTTTCCTTCATGCGAAAGTCGTGTTGGACCATCCTTGGGATCGACCTTAATAGCCGCTGCTCCCGTTGCCAGGACCGGAATCTTAAACAAGCAAAGGGCCGGGAACCTGCTCGCGATTAGCAGCCGCGAAGGTAGAACCGTAGCGCTGGTAAACGCCCCGCTAACGATTGGGTCTCGCGATGCCAAATCGGGTGTGCGGCTCGTGTTCAACCAATATGACAACGAATACTTCCTTTCACAGGTGTGGCTGAGGGTTGAAACCGGTAAGCAACTGTTTACGACCGATGCTGAAGTCAGGACGGCACGCGAGTAGCAAGCCCACCTTCCTCACCTGAGAGCTAATCACGGTTCAACTCTCCGCTAAGTTCTGTGGTGGCGCTTTGTAAGCCTGTTCGTAGCAGTTATCCTTTGTTCAATGAGTTTCGCCGTCAGGATCGTCTACGGATTAACTAAGATTGCTTTCGTCGTCGCCATTCTCTATTCCATCACGGCGAGCGGCCAACGGCAACACACGCTCACCGGCGACGTCAGGCACCACAAAAGTTTTCGCTCAATACTTCTTAACAACGATCGCGATCTGGTGATCTATCTGCCCCCGGGCTACGAGGCTAACCCGAAGGCGCGATACCCGGTTTTGTATCTTCATGACGGACAGAATCTGTTTGACGGCGCCACATCGTTTATTCCTGGGAAGGAATGGCAGATAGATGAAACGGCCCAGCGTTTGATCGCAGCGGGGAAAATAGAACCTCTAATCATCGTTGGTATTAATAACACTGGCAAAGAGCGGATCGATGAGTACACCCCGGTCCAGGACGCGAAACGCAGGATGGGCGGCAAGGCGGACCTCTACGGCCGCATGCTCGTTGAAGAGTTGAAACCGTTCATCGACGCCAACTATCGGACGATTCGTGATGCACAGCATACCGGACTTGGCGGTTCTTCACTGGGTGGCCTCGTGTCCCTGTATTTAGGTTTGAAGTATCCGAAAGTCTTTGGTCGACTTGCTGTTGTCTCGCCGTCAGTTTGGTTTGCCGACAAGCATATTGTGACTAACGCAAATGCGTTGACTGCGAAACCGAAGGTCCGCATCTGGATGGATATGGGCACAAAAGAAGGCGGTAATGCGGAAGATGCGCAGAAAGCGGTCTCCGACGCGAGGCTCTTAAAAGACACGCTGATCAAGAAGGGTTGGAAGTCTGGGAAAGACCTCCAGTACTTCGAAGCCGAAGGCGCTGAGCACAACGAAAGCGCCTGGGCCCAGCGGGTCGAGCGGATACTGACATTCCTGTATCCGCGAAAGATGTAAGATAATCCGGCCGCTAAGTATTTGAACGAGATATGGAGATCGTCCAGGAGGAACCTCATGAAAAACCGGAAGATGTTGTTGTTCACTGCAATCGCGATAGCTCTTTTCGTATCGTTGAGTCAGCGATCGGCCGAAGCCCAGGAACAGCCAACCGTACTGGCTGGCCCGGGACTTACGCGCGTCATACCAAGCGGCTTTTATTTCCAGGGGCAATCTGCTCCTACACAAATTCGTAATTCAGCGGCAGCACGGTTCGGCGCCGACCGCTATGTGCTCGCAGGGCTTGTTGATACGTCGGGTTATTCGGCGGACATTCGTGCCAAGTACGAAGGTTTCTTAATAACTGATTCACCGATCACTATCGGCGGTTCGGAGTTAGCACTCGGCGCTTATGGGTTTGGTTTTAGCAACGACGGCAAGCTGAACATTCTCGACCTGGCTGGCACTCAGATACTTTCGGTTTCAACAACCAGGGACAATCAGCTCAGGCGCCCGCGGCCCCTGATGATGGTCAAGTCGGGTACCGGCGTTCGACTGTACAGCGGCAGAGATTACGCAGAGATGGTGGCAAGGTAGAACGAAAATCTTTGCCCCGTTTAGAGTGGGCACTTGTGCCCTCACCGAGCGGACAAGTCCGCGCCCTAAACGAGAGGCAAAGGTTTATCGGTCTGACTTCTGACTTCAGTTATCTGTTCCGCAGCAGTATTTCGAACCGTTTTAACCTTTTCGGGCAACTATGGAATGTGAGAAACCGTTGGAAACGGTTCCGGTAGTGCTTTCGTCGGACGCTGATCACCGGGCTAAAGCCACGGTGCTAATCAGATCGCTCCGCGCATCGTCCCAGCGTTTTATTAGTTTAGTGACCCGTGCCGTATCGTGCGTCCCGGGGTCCATTTCGCTCATGCTCGTGTCTCCGCTGTTCATCTGGCCCAACGCAGTAATGTGCCAAAATCCAAGCCCGGCACCAACCACGACGCCCCAGCGAACCGGCAAATCTTACAGTTCTGAAAGTCCCGGGCGTAAGCCGCCGCCAGGTGTGCCGCAGGCCCAGTCGCCGGTCACCTTTACCGATGTCACAAAAGCGAGCGGGATCAATTTCAAACGCGCGCCCGCGCTCACGTCCAACAAATACTTGCTTGAAGCGATGGGCGGGGGCGTGGGGATGTTCGATTACGACAACGACGGACGCATGGATCTCTTTTTTACGAACGCCGCAGCGCTCAAAGATCCAATGCCGAAAACGGAACTGCCGGACAAGCAAGACGCTAAGTATTGGAATCGTATGTATCGGCAGAAGGCCGACGGAACGTTTGAAGATGTTACAGAACGGGCAGCTGTTAAAGGTGTGGGTTTCAGTATGGGTGTTGCCGCGGCAGATTACGACAACGACAAGTTCATAGACCTGTACGTTTCGGGATTCGGAGGCAACCACCTTTATCGTAACAATGGAGATGGAACCTTTTCAGATGTGACAAAGAAAACTGGGGTTGGAGCCGGTGGCTGGTCCACGAGCACCGGCTGGTTTGATTATGACAAGGATGGACGGTTGGATCTTTTTGTAGGCCGCTATGTTGAGTGGGATTTCGATTCCGGTTCACTCTACTGTGGCGATACACGTCCTGGTTATCGGGCGTATTGCCACCCCGACAATTTCAAAAGCGCCACCAACATTCTTTTTCGGCAACGAGCGGATGGAACCTTTGAAGATGTCAGTTCGAAGGCTGGAATTGCGGCGCTGGGCGGCAAAGCCCTGGGCGTCGCCTTCGGCGATTTTGATAACGACGGCTGGATGGATGTTTTTGTTGCCAACGATGGAGTTCGGCAGTCGCTCTATCACAACAAGGGTAACGGAAAGTTTGATGACATCGCCGTCGCTTCCGGCGCCGGCTACGATGAAAACGGTAGAGTCTATGCTGGGATGGGCGTTGACGTTGCGGACTATGACAACGACGGACACATGGACGTATTCATCACTACTCTCTCAAACGAAACGTACCCGCTTTATCACAACGATCGGGATCTATCGTTTACATACACCACTAACTCAACCGGGGTCGGTCAAATATCCTTGCTGTATTCCGGCTGGGGGACTCGCTTCATCGATGCCGACAACGACGGCCTGCGTGATATCTTCGTGGCCCAGAGCCACGTGCTCGATACCATCGAGAAGACTAATCCATATTTGACTTACAAACAGCCGCCGCTCTTGATGCTCAACAAAGGCAAAGGATTTGTGAACGTGTCGGCGACTGCGGGCCCCGCGTTTTCCGCTGGCGTCATCGGACGCGGGGCAGCGTTCGGCGACCTGAACAACGATGGGCAGGTAGATGTGGTCATTGGGACACTGGATGGGCCGCCGGTTCTGTTAAAGAACAATGGCACAAAGAACCATTGGATTGGCTTGTCGCTGGTGGGTTCCCGGCCCAACCGTAATGGGATCGGCGCTCGAATAACGGTGACGGACGGCGCGGGCAAGAAGCAAATATTTGACGTCAACAGTTCGGGTAGTTATTTGTCGTCGAATGATCCAAGGGTTATCGTGGGACTCGGAACCACTACGACGGTGAAGAAAGTTGAAGTGAATTGGCCCAGCGGCATTGTGCAGGTTGTTAATGGGCCGCCGGTAGACCAGTACCTGGTTGTTAACGAGCCGAGCCAGAGTAACGTCTTAGCGCCAAAGGCGCGAAATGGTTTGGCAGTTCCAGCGAGTTCGCAGCCGTATGCATTCCGCGCCTTCAGCGTCAATGCTTCGCGACTGTCTCACCTTGGGGCGTT
>DASQKG010000082.1:0-4630 GCA_035630655.1 Pyrinomonadaceae bacterium | reverse complement strand
GAACCGATCGCGCTGGCGAATCGGCCCTGGTAATACTCATATCCCGTGCCGTGCACTCCATTGCTGCCGGACTTCAAAGTCGTACTAATGATTCCGCCGCCGGCACGCCCGCCTTCCGCCGGCGCGACACTGGTTTCAATCTTGAATTCAGCAATTGCATCAGGGGGAGGATAGATTCCAATTTGGCCAAATTGACCTTCGTTGTTGTCCGTGCCATCGAGGGTAAAGTTGTTGTTGGTTGGCCGAGCACCATTCACAACTAGAACAGAACCACCGGATTCACGGAAACGAGTAGACTCAGTGGATGTGCCGGTCGGATTGCCACCGGATTCAAAGTTTCCGCCACCTCCAAGAACGCCGACGATGGGACGCGTAACCCCGGGTGATAACGTCGCCAGCAGCGTGAAGTTGCGCTGAGGCATGGGCAGATCGGTAACTTGTCTTCCGGTAATGAGGTCACCACGGACACTGGTTTCACTCTCGGTTAGAGGCGCGCCTTCGCTTGTTACGGTCACGGTCGCGCCCGCGGCTCCCTCCAGTGACAACTTCACATCGAGCGGAATACGCGAGTTTGTTTCAACGGTTACCACTTCAAACAAGACGGGCTGAAAGCCGGCGGCAACTACATTAACTCTGTATTTACCGGGGTCGAGATTAGTTACCGTGTAAGTGCCTTCACCGCCGGACTCTGCTTCGTGTGTGTCACCTGTGGCATTGTTCGTCACAGTCACCTTGGCACCGGTCACGAGTGCCTCATTCGGATCCTTCACCGTGCCTACAATTGTGCCTTTGTTGCTCTGGGCCATTACAGTAGCCGCTAGAGCGAAACTTGCAATTAGTAAGGAAACAATTCGCGCAATCCTATGCTTTCTCATGACTAGCCCTCGTGTGACACCAACAAGATAAAAATGCACTTCGACTCTTCGGTGCCAAAGTGATCTATTGAGACTGACGACCGTGACTAAACTTGCTGACTAAACTTGCGGGATGGGTAACAATTAGAACTGTTGCACAGTTTGTTGTCTAAACGAACGAAGTATTAATACAGTTTACTTATCGTGTCAACGTTTTTTTTGGTTTAGCCATGGAAGTGGGCTCTGCACAAAAGTCGGCGAAGCCGAATAAATCAGAACCGGAATCGGGTAGCGACCGGGTCGCCGCTCATCAACGAAGGCGATGGTTGACAATGAAACCCTTGGGTTTTCTTACCAACGGTGACCCGGTCGCTACCACCACCCCAAGCGGGCTGCCCGCTTGGGGACCCCGGTTCGCTTCCGGTTCTGATACCGCTTCGCGAACCCCTTCATTCGACTTTTTGTGCAAAGGCCATGGAAGCGATTACGCATAGCCTCCTGGTTTCCTGTGAAGGCAGCGACCAAGCCAGAATCAATCTCGGATAAAATCTGTGTATGTTTAAGCGGCAAAGGCGGCGGCAAACTTACCGGCGAGGACTAGACTGAGAGCACCGCGAAGCTCGGGTCTTTCTCCGAGCGTGGAGGGAAGGATTTTTACTGAGGGCAGGCCCCGGCGAATGCTGTGTTCAATTGTTTCCGTTAACGCGTCTTCGATGAAAGCCCACGCGCGTGCGATTTCCCCGCCCACTACAACCGCTTCAGGGCTGAAACCGACAACGAGGTTTGAGATTCCCACGCCGAGGCAGTGTGCGGTCTCAATAAGAGCTGCCTTCGCGTTTTTATCTCCAGCGAGGGCCAAATCCACTAGTTCCTTGAAACCCATGGGCGCCACTGTGCCGCCAACCAACTTTGCATAACGTGCGAAAGCTGCGCCTTCGGAAGAGAACGCCTCCCAGCAATCACGGTTTCCGCAGGAACACGGGACGGGCGCGTGCGGGCCGATGATCATGTGACCAAACTCTCCAGCCGCTCCCCTCTGCCCGCGATAAACCTGACCGTCAAAAATGATCCCGGTGCCGACACCCTCAGCGACCAGAACCAAAATGAAGTCCCGGGCGTCAATAACTTCCGGGCGACCAAACCAAAGCTCAGCCAAAGCGACCGCGTTGGCATCGTTATCTATCACAACGGGCTTGTTGACGGCTGCCGAAATCATTTCAGCAATCGGAATGTCACGCCACTTGAAATAAGGAACGTAAACAGCGGTGCCAGTTGACGGATCAACCAACCCTGGCAAACTCACTCCCACCGCTTCAATTCCCGGGTTGCGGCTGGAAAGCGCTTTGACATGCGCAATGACGTCGTTGAGGGTCTTGCCGGCATCTACCTCGGTAAGGAATTCTTCCTGTTCGACCACGCGTCCTGCCAGATCACTGGTGGCGATCGTGGTGCGGGTTGGCGTAATTGCGACCCCGATTGCTATTGCTCCCTTTGTGCGAAGACGGAGCAAAGTTGGTCTGCGACCTCCGGTCGACTCCCCTTCCCCGATCTCTTCAACGAGATCTTCGGTCTTCAAAGCGTCAACAATCGCCGAGATAGTCGACCGTTGCAGGTTTGTCTCGCGCGCAATCTCGGCTCGCGAGATGGGCTCGCGCTCGCGAACGTAATTCAAAACGATCTGCCGGTTAATATCCCTTATTGTATTGAGGCGGGCTGCCTGGGCCTTTCTCAAATCGAGTCGTCTCAAAGTTCAAGCTCCTGTCGAGAGAGAGCTGTCATTTCTTCTCAACCTGGATGGTGCTCTTTCCTTGTACCATCGTTATCGTCTTATCAATGGCCGCCACGCTGAACGTTTCCGTGGTGCCGTCGGGCCATTGTACTTCCAGTTTGTCAACTTTGGTGGCTGCGCCCAAACCAAAGTGCAACACCAAATCATTCTGAGAACAATAGACTGCACCGCTCACTAGATCCTGACGTTGTCGAACTTTGCCAGTGGTCAGGTAAACAACACTTCCTATTGCATCTTTCGGATTCTTCTTCGCTGTATCTGCAACCAACTGCACCGCGAGCCAACGTCCTGTCTGAGGCGCTACGTTGCGCAAAACCGCCGGCTTGGCGTCGACATTGTTAATGACCAAATCCAGCCGGCCGTCTCGATCCAGATCGCCCACAGCCAGTCCTCGCCCCGGCCAGGCTTGAGCGAGCCCGCTGCCGGGCGCTGCGGCGACGCGCTCAAATTTCCCGTTGCTAAGATTTCGGAAAAGTAGCGGCTGCTGAGCGTAGCTCGTTCCCCACTGATGCTCATCGACTGAAGGATAGACGTGACCATTAGCCACGAAGAGGTCTTGCCATGCATCATTGTCAAAATCAATAAAGCTGGTACCCCAACCGAGAAATGGAATACTTACCTCACCCAGCCCGGTCTGGAAAGTTACATCGGTGAAGTTACCTTCGCCGTCGTTGTGATACAGGACATTTGAATCGTCCGAAAAGTTAGTGATGTGGAAATCTACCTGGCCATCGTTGTCGTAATCACCCACCGCAAGTCCCATCCCCGCTTGCTCGCGTCCGTTTTCGTTCAAGGCAATTCCTGAAGGATAGCCGGTTTCCTCGAAGGTCCCGTTTCCCTTATTAATATAGAGCTGGTTTGGCGTGGAATCGTTAACGACGATCAGGTCGAGTAGCTTGTCTTCGTCGACGTGGACAAAAGCCGAAGCAAATCCATAGTACTTCTGTGGATCATTGACGCCCGTTTTGGCGCTTACATCTTCGAACCTTCCGTCGGCCCTTTGGTGATAAAGAGTGTCGCCCTCTCCGGGCAGGCCGCGCGGTCCACACATCACCGGAGCGCCACGAAACTGGCAGAAATTCTGACCGACAGCTCCCGCGCGGCCCACGTCAGCTGGGCTCGGCGGCAAGTTATTCAGATCGATTTCAGCATAGCCTGGTACGAATAGATCCAATCGACCATCTCTGTCGTAATCGCCAAAGCTCGCGCCCGTGCTCCATCCTTTGCGCGCCACTCCGAGTTTCTCTGCAACATCCGAAAAGGTTCCGTTTCCGTTGTTGTGATAAAGGCGCGAGACGCCAAAATTACTGACGTACATATCCGCGTGCCCATCGTTATCGTAGTCACCGACTGACACGCCAAAGCCAAACCGCTCGTTGGCGACGCCGGCTTTGTCCGTCACATCCTCAAACTTCCAACTGCCCAGATTTCGATAGAGCGCAGCGCGCGGCGCCTTCTCTTTGCCGTTCATCGCGCCCATTGTCGAGCCGTTTAGCAAATAGATATCCGGCATGCCGTCGCCATCGTAATCGATAATTGCCACGCCGCTCGCCGGTGTTTCGAAGATGTAGTTCTTCTGCGGGGTGCCTGCACGGTGCTTGAAGTTTGCCATCGCAGTCTTGTCGGTAACATTTTCGAAAATGACCGGGGCCTTGGGGTCCGTAATACCCGCCGTCCTGCGTGTTGAATACGTAACTGGCGTACCGGTCGAAACTCCGCCCATTCCCTGTTCCGGCTTGGCGGGCGGAGTTTGGGCAAGTGAAAACTGCGCGACTGCTACCGAAAAAAGAAGGCTGATGATAATTAGCCGTCGCAGTTTATTGTTGTGTCGATTATTCATTAAATGTTTCTGAACCTGCCGGCTTGATGCCTTCTCACTCTTAGCGCCAAAGGCGCGAAATGGTTTGGCAGTTCCAGCGAGTTCGCAGCCGTATGCATTCCGCGCCTTCAGCGTCAATGCTTCGCGACTGTCTCACCTTGGGGCGTT
>DASQKG010000081.1:0-17680 GCA_035630655.1 Pyrinomonadaceae bacterium | reverse complement strand
TTTACAGATCCCACAACTCATAGACCAGAAGTGAACCAGGGTCGGCCGGCCTTTCGCTTGTACCTCTGCGTGAGATTGCGTTCCGTTAAACCATTCAGTGGCGCCGTCGAGAGCAGGCATTTCTGTTCCTATTCTCATTCCCATAGTTTTGTTTGAGCGTTGACGGACGACCGGAAGATTTTCCAACATGCTTCGTCAATTCTCATCTGTCATTGCCTGGAACATAAACAATTACTCACGGGCACTCGGATCGATTCCGGAGCGATGGCAATGAAAAATGGAAAATGACATATGGAAAATCTTCCGGCCGTTCGTCCACGGGTCCGCCTCCTTACGCGTTCAGTGTCTTCTGGCCCGGCTTCCACTCTGCCTGGCAGAGTCCACCGGTTTGCAGTGCCTGGATCACGCGCAACGTCTCTTCGGCCGAACGTCCTACATTCAAATCGTGTACAACTTTGTAACGAAGAATGCCTTCAGGGTCGATGATGAAGAGACCACGAAGTGCGATGCCGCGGTCTTCTATCAAAACGCCGAAGTCGCGCGCGACATTCTTGGTAGCATCTGCGGCCAGCGGGTATTTCAATCCCTCGACTCCGCCCTTATCGCGCGGCGTCTTGAGCCAGGCACGGTGCGAATACACCGAGTCTGTCGAGACACCGATGATGTCCGCGCCGATGCCTTCAAAATCCTCATAACGATCACTAAACGTAGTCAACTCGGTCGGACACACGAAAGTGAAATCCAACGGATAGAACAAGACAACTAACCATTTGCCTTTGTAGTCTGAGAGCTTCACGTTCTCATTCAGCTTCTCGATGTTTTTCGTTGAAGCCATATCAAAATCAGGCGCCGGCTGCCCGACCATCGCGCGTTCCATTGCTGTTGCTGTAGCTGCTGTCATGAATCCTCCACTTAACGTTGCTAAAATTTTCTAACCAAAACTTTTGATGGCTTATGCTTTTCGACAGTCAGGACACAATCCCCTGAGCGTCAAATGTACAGACTCAGCTTTGAACCTGGATTTGCGTGCTGCTGCCTGTAGCAGCTCTGCTGCTTCCGGCAGATCAAAATCAACCAACTTCCCGCAATCATTGCAGATAGCATGATCGTGCCGATCGGTTTCCCGATCGTAACGGCTGGCGCTGTCGCCAAACTTGATCTCGCTCACGAGCCCGGCTTCCTTTAGAAACCGGAGAGAGTTGTAGACCGTCGCATAACTAATCGTCGGCAGGCGCAAAAGCGCTGCCTGGAAAATCTCATTGGCGGTCGGGTGATCTTCTCGCTCGCGAATGACCTGCAGAATCGCCTCCCGTTGCCGCGTTAGGTTCTCCTCAGTTCTGAACTTCTTGATTGGTTTTGCCATCAGTGGATTTAGACTAATTCTAAATCGGACGAAAATCAAATGCCGCTTGCCAAAGTTCTTGCATTTCGCGCCTTTGGCGCTGGGAGGCCAGCGCGATCACAGCGCGGGATGCTGGACGGCGTAGCGAGTGATCGTTTCCACGTAGCTTTCAAACGGAGGACAAGCGATACCGTAAGGTCGCAACAGCTTTGTCGCCTCGGCTGTATCGTAGGTCTGTTTAATGAAGAAATACGGGACGGCCGAATGTGGCAACTCGGTGATCTTGGGTGACAGAGGCAGCTTCAGCGAAGCTTCTACGAGGGGAGCCGGAAGAGTAAGGCGCGAACCTTTGCCGTCAAGTGAGCGTGCGATGGTGTCAAACAGTTCGCGGGTTGTTAATGGCTGCGGGTCGGCCAGCTGGATGGTTTTGCCAATCGCGCTCGAATCGCGGGCGAGCGCTGACATTGCCTCTACCACAAAGTCAACGGGAACCAGGTTTAAAGCAACCTCACTATTCCCAATGTTGAAAGCGCCGAGAACGGATGGCCACTTCAGCAGGTAGCGAATCAAATAATAGATGCCGTCATACTTCGCCGTTTCACCCGTACGCGAATCACCGCAAACCACGGCCGGGCGATGAATGGTAATTGGCAATTCTGATTTCAACTGGTCGACTTCGGTCTCGGCCAGGTACTTGGTTTCTTCGTAGTGGTTGCGAAAGCCCGCGTCGTGCCGCAACTCATTTTCGAGGATTACCCCAGTACGCTTCCCGGCCACATAGCAGGTTGAAACGTAATGGTAATGTTTCAGGCCACGCAGTGAACGTGCAAACTGATTGACGTTGCGCGTGCCTTCAACGTTGACCCGAACAGCCAGATCCTGCGCCACCGCCAGATCGTAAATCGCCGCGAGATGAAATAGAACTGTGGCTTCCGATCTCACTCTTTCGAGATCCGTTTGCGAGAGTCTCAGGTCAGGCCAGGTGATATCGCCCGGCATGACAACGAAATCTGATGTTGCCGTTCCAGTTTCCCCGGCAATCTCCTTCACCTCTTCGTTTGCGCGTTCGATAAATGAAGGCTGTACGAGCAGAAAGAATCGCCCTCCCTCTTTCGCGAGCTGACGCAGCAGCCGCCCCGCGATAAAGCCGGGAAAACCTGTCACAAAAAATGTTTCCTGCTGGGGCATTCGTCAAACCAGATACGATCCACAAATCACACGAATAACATCAAGGTGATTTCGTGTTAGTTCGCGTATCTCCGTGGATCGCCTCTTCGGAGTATAATCCACTCCTCAAATGCCACATAACTACGGTTGTTTACGGCCAGCGTTCCGTCCTGGCGTCCCCGAAGGAGGACTTGAAGATGAGACTTTCCGGACCAATTCCCCAACGATTCACATTGATATCAGTCTTCCTCCTCGCGACCTTCGTTTCGCTTTCAGCACAACAAAAGCCTGACTGCACAGTCAAGGTAACGCTTCTCCAGGTGAACGACGTCTATCAATTTGCTCCCGTCGATCAGGGCGCCAGCGGCGGATTAGGGCGAGTCTTAACTCTAAAGAAGGCTATTGAAAAAGAATCGCCGCATACTCTCTTCCTGATGGCCGGTGACACCATTTCCCCCTCCGTCGAATCGATAACTTACAAAGGCGCGCAGATGATCGACGCATGGAACGCGATCGGTCTTGACTATGCAACTTTCGGAAATCATGAATTCGACTTCGGACCAGACGTGCTGCTCGAGCGCATGAGAGAGTCTCGATTCAAATGGGTCGCGGCAAACGTGATTGATAAAAAGACCGGCAAGCCATTCGGCGACGCGCTGCCGTATATCATTCGGGAGTTTGACGGTGTGAAGGTGGGAATATTCGGACTTGTTTTGCCCGACACCCGAACCACTTCGCGTCCGGGCCCGGACGTCGATTTTCTTAATGCATGCGACACAGCACGTAAGATGGTTGCGGAGCTACACAGCCGTGGCGTGAAAAGCATCGTCGCTTTGACTCATCTTTCCATGGCCGAGGATAAGGAAGTGGCCCGTTGCGCAGACATCGACGTCATCGTCGGCGGCCACGAACACTCTTTGCTCGAGTCGGCGTCGGGTGGCGCTCCAATTCTCAAGATGACCTCAGACGCGCGCGAGCTTGGACAAATAGATTTGAATATCTCGAAGGATACCGGAGCGGTGGAAAGCATCGACTGGAAAGTGATTCCGGTAACCGCGCAAATCAAGGAGGACCCGCGTTTCGCATCCATCAATCGCAAATACGGTGCGCTGCTCAAGGAGTTGGCAGTGGTTATAGGACGCACGGCTGTAGAACTGGACGCCCGAAGCGCGGTAGGGCGGAAACAGGAAACAAACGTAGGCAACTTTATCGCGGACTCCTTCCGCACGGCCACGGCATCTGAGATCGGGTTCTCCAATGGCGGGTTAATTCGTGCGGACGAGATCATCCGTCCCGGCCCCATCACTCGAAGGGACGTGCTGGCCATTCTTCCCTTCAAAAACAAAGTAGTAAAATTGGAAGTGACCGGTGAATTGTTGAAACGCACGCTGGAGCATGGAGTGGCGCGAAGTGCTGAAGACGCTGAACCCGGGCGTTTTCCGCAAGTCTCCGGACTGCGGTTTACTTTTGACGCCGGCAAGCCGCCGGGCTCTCGCGTTGTCGGTGTGACTGTGAATGGCAAGCCGCTGGATGAAAAGAAAAAATATACTCTTGCCACCAGCGACTATGTGGGTATCAACGGAGGCGACGGGTATGCGATGCTGAAAGAGGCTCGAGTACTGATCCCACCTGACCAGGCCCGGTTTGATTCAGACGTCCTGCGCGCGGCGATAACTGCGATGAAGGTAATTGCACCTAAGACCGATGGACGTATCAAGCGATTGGATAAAGACCAAAAAGCGAAGGCTGACTGTGATAAATGAAACCCGATCTTTTTCAGGATGACTCTTCGCCGGCTGCGAAGTACGAAGCCAAGCAGCTTTTTCATGAGGCCTACGAGGCCCAGTTGGCCGAGAACTTTGAGGAAGCCATTGAGCTTTATAAACGCTCAATCGCAACTTACCCTACCGCTGAGGCCCACACCTTCCTGGGTTGGGTCTATAGTTTTCAGGACCGTTACGACGAGGCAATTGAGGAATGCCTGGAAGCCATCCGTGTTGATGAAACGTTAGGAAATCCTTACAACGACATTGGCAGTTATCTTTTAGCGAAGGGTGATTCTTACAGCAGCGTGCGCTGGTTCAAACGAGCGCTCTTTGCGCCACGTTACGAGTCTTATGCGTTTCCCCACTTCAATCTCGGTCGCGTTTATGAAACTCGTCGGAAGTACATCGAAGCCGCCAGGCATTACGGTAAGGCACTGGAACAACAGCCAGGGTTTACTGAGGCAGCGAGCGGGCTTCACCGCATGCAGGCGCTACTGAATTAAAGTCAGAAGGAAAATGTAACTCAAACTGTTAGTTTGCGGATCGTGGTCAATAGGCACGTTTACATCCTGGCGAGCGTCTTTCGCGAGATCCGCAAACTAACAGTTTGCGTTACGGTGGATAAGAAGCAGTCGGGCATCACCAAAACTCCGACAGATCTCTTCCGAGAGTCAGACAGACAGGAATGTCTGTCCTACAATAGGTAATCGTGCAGCAAGACTCCCTCGCAAAGACGTTAAGACTCATTCTAATCATTGCTTCGATTTTCGTCTGTGCCTATCCAACTCCAGCCCAGCAACGTTGTCTCACGCCGGAAGAGATCAGGAAAATCATAGAGCAAGCAGCTGGCTCCGCAAATGTAACTCTGAACAAAAAGCTGCGTGACCAGTTGTTGAAGCTCAAGGAGAACGCTCAACAGCGACTGGATGAGGACCTCAGTGGCAACAAGAAACCAGAAGCTCTAATCAAACGGATGCGGGAGTTTCGGGACAAAAACACGGCACGCTTGTGCGCCATTGTGAAACAGTATGGCTGGCCGACCGCGGCCCTGGTGGGTCACGACGGTGTAGATGCGGCATTCTACTTACTAAGAAATGGCTCTACGGGTTCTCTGAAAGTTGATCTGATTCCGGCGATTGTTGCAGCAGTGACGCGGGGTGACATTGCGCGTCCGGAATTCGCCGGCTTCGTTGATCGATTGCGTCTGGAGTCCGGCTTGAAACAGCTATTCGGCACTCAGGCGACTATTCGCGACGGACTTCTCGTTTTATTCCCGATCGAAGCCGAAAGAGATGTTGACGCCCGCCGCAAGCAGTATGAACTGCCACTCTTAGCCGATTACCTGCAATTTCTCGAGGCGAAATACCGATTGCCCCTGATAAGGTCGACCGGGACTTTGACGAACCAGTTCTCCGAGCAACAAAAGACCTCGATTGCCACGACAACTTCAGCGGGCCTCCTGGAAGGTCAAACGGTCGACGAAAACGAAGTTGTTCGCGTCGATACCAATCTGGTCAGTCTGAACGTGAGTGTATATAGCAAGACACTCAAAACACACATTGGCGCACTTGGGCAAAAAGACTTCAGCGTCAGCGAAGACGGGCAGGAACAAGCGATAACTTATTTTGCCACCACCGATGTCCCCTTCGACCTTGTGTTACTAATCGATTTGTCGGGCTCGACCGCACGCAAACGGAAGTTGATTCGCGAGTCGACGCAACGTTTCATTCAAGCCACGCGTCCTGCCGATAGAGTGGCCATTGTTACTTTCTCAACCACCACAAATGTAATGTCGCCTTTAACGGATGATCGCGCAGCTCTTGTGGCGAGCAGCAATCTTATCGGTGAAGAAGTCGGCGAGTCGCACGTTTGGGATGCACTGAAGTTCACGCTCGACAAGGTGATCGGGCCGAAAACGCTCGAACGGCGAAGGGCCGTGGTGTTCATGACTGATGGCGTCGATAATGCGTTGCTAGGCGGTCCGATGAGGAGGCACCGCGGCTCAACCATTAGCTTTGGGGATTTGTTGGAAGCAGTACGACGCAACGACACCTTGATCATTCCAATTTATCTCGACACCGAGAATGATGAATATTCCAACTCTTTCACCGAGCGAACATATGAAAACGCCCGGAAGACTCTGGCTTTGCTGGCGGATGAAAGTGGCGGACTCTATTACAAAGCGAAAAAGATCGAGGATCTTGAAGGCGCATATGGACAGGTGATCGAGGATCTGGGAAAGGTTTACAGTCTGGGTTACAAGCCTACCAATGACAAGCGAGACGGTAGATGGCGAACCGTGAAAATACAATTACCAAACTTGCCCGACCTATCCGCGCGAACGCGACCAGGCTATTACGCCAATTGAATCCTTACGCCAATCGAGCCGAACTTCTTACTCTCCCCCGCTTCCTTCCATCTGTTGTCGCATACTGAGCGGGCGCATGTCGGTCCAGACCTCTTCTATGTAGGCCAGACATTCGGCTTTGGGCCCGGTCATCCCGACTTCGGTCCAGCCGAGAGGGCTCTCGCGGTCTGCGGGCCAAATGGAATATGGCTCCTCATGGTTCACCACCACCTTATAGATGGTGTTATCGTCCATCGCTGCTTTGTCGTTACTCATTTTTTACCCCCGGATAATTAACTGACGTTTAGTGTGCGGACCTGTCCGCTGACCGGGCACAAGTGCCCTATCTAAACGGCTGCAAACTCAGGCAAGCGTTCCAGGGTTCTGGCAGCAAACGAAAGGCCCACAAGTTTCATCCCAGGATTGCTTTGCGAAACTGACTATTTCGTCTGGAAACGCACCGTCGTTTCGTGGTAATTTCAGCCCAGTTATTTACCTCTCACGCAGTTATTGAAACCGGACCGACTTCGTAACGTGTAACCGTCAGAGATTGCATCGTTCAGTCCAGGACCTGCATCAATTTTTAGGGCCCTTTCTCGCCGCCGGAGACCGTATGTTATTTGCTTCAAAACTCCCGACGCTTCTCAGGCTACTGACATTTGCGTTTGTCATTTCCACGCTTGCTCCCACATGCGCCGGACAACAAACTTCCGGCTCGCTAAGAGGCACAATTAGCGATCAGTTGGGTAGCCTGATTACCACCGCTACTGTGTTCGTCAGGGATGGCCGCGGCGCGGAACGCGCCGCCACAACAAATCAGTCGGGTAACTACGAATTCAGATCACTACCCGCGGGTCGCTACACTCTGCGCGTTGTTGCTTCAGGTTTCACTGAATTCGAGACTAAAGACGTCGAGGTAGCCTCGGGCAAGAGCACGACATTTGATTTACAGTTAGAACTCCTGCCGCTGGAGCAATCCGTTACCGTCGATAACAAAGAGATCAGCACCGACTCCGATCGAAATGCCGATGCTCTGATACTGCGTGAACGCGACCTGGAAGCTTTGCCAAATGACCCGGTGGCTTTGGCCGCTGCGCTCCAAGCCATGGCTGGTCCAGGCGACGGAGAAGGCGGCGCGCAAATAAAGGTCGACGGGTTCTCAGGCGGACAGATGCCGCCGAAGGAAGCGATTCGCGAAGTTCGGATCAACCAGAATCCTTACTCAGCTGAGAATGAGTATCCCGGCTGGAGTGGCATTGAGATTTTCACTCAGCCCGGTTCTGACAAATTCCACGGCAACGTTAACTTCAACTTTAACGACGAGAGTCTCAACTCGCGCAACCCTTTTGCGCCGCGCCGGGCGGCGTTTCAACAGCGTGGCCTTAACGGCGCCTTCTCGGGACCGATCGCACCCAAACGAGCATCGTTTAACTTCTACATGGGACGCTACGCTACTGACAACAACGCGGTCGTCAACGCAACCATTCTTGATCCGGTGACCTTGCGACCCGTTCTCTTCAACCAGTCGTTCCTAACACCGCAAGTCACGATGTACACGAGTTCTCGCGGCGACTTCAAGATCAATAAGAAACATACGCTGGTTGGCAGTTATGAATACGGCAGCGGCACTCAAAACCTGCAGGGCATCGGCGGGTTTTCGCTGCCCTCACGCGCGTTTCGCGGCGAGCGGTCAAATCACACGGTGCAACTGACCGAGACTGCGTTGCTCAGTGAGAAGATGGTTAATGAAACACGCATAGCCATAAGTCACAACACCTTCCGACAGACAGCCAATACTCTGCAGCCGGCACTCAACGTGGCTGACTCATTCTTCGGGGGCGGCTCTCAGATTGGCGCTGCCTCTAGCAAACAGGACCGCGTCGAGGTTCAGAACTTTACTTCATGGTCCGTTGGTAATCATTTCATCAAAGTAGGTGGCCGCATCAGGCATGTGCGAGTGGAGAGTATTTCACCGGGAAACTTCGGAGGATCCTACACATTCGCCGGCGGTCCTGGGCCGGTTCTCGACGCCAGCGATCAGATTGTTCCCGGCGCCGGCACAATTGCACTGAGCAGCCTGGAGCGCTACCGGCGAACACTCTTATTTCAGCGGGCCGGACTAAGTGGTGCGCAAATCAGAAGCCTGGGTGGTGGCGCTACGCAGTTCTCAATCGCCGGTGGCAACCCGGAAGCAAAGGTCCGCCAGAGCGATTCGCTCTTTACGTGCAGGATGAGTGGAAAGTGCGACCAAGTTTCACCGTGTCGCCTGGTTTGCGGTACGAGAATCAAGACAATATTGACAGTCATTTGAATATTGCGCCGCGCATTGGTTTCGCGTGGTCGCCTTCATGGGGCAGCGGAAAGAAACCGGCCACCCCGGAAGTGAAGGTGGCAAAGGAGAGCCCAGTCCCTGCAGATACAAAGTCAGCGCCGGCCGCACCCGCTAAACCCGCCAAACCACCCAGATTCAAGACCGTAATGCGGGGAGGCTTTGGCGTCTTTTACAATCGCATCTCGGAAGATCTGGTCCTGCAGTCATTGAGATTTAACGGACTCAATCAGCGGCAGTTCGTGGTTACAGACACGGCTGTGCTTGACCTGTTTCCCGCTGTGCCCGCCATCGAAGCACTCTCAGCGTTTGCTCAGCCGCAAACCCGACGGTTTCTCGATTCACAGCTGTCTCCATCGGCTTCGCTTCGATCTTCATTCTCTCTCGAGCAGCAGTTGGATCAGAATCTCAAACTCACTGTGACTTACTATCACACACGCACGCAACGCACTTCGCGGACGGTGAATATTAATGCGCCGCTAGCGGCGACAGGCTTGCGGCCGCTGGGCCAAAGCGAAGGGAACATTCTCGAATCTCAATCAAACGGACGGACTGTGAGCAATTCTGTGAGTTTCGGCCTTAACGGAACGATTAAGAAGGTGAATTTTTGGAGTAACTATAACCTGAGCAGAAGCAGAAACACTGACGGGGGATCGAGCAGTTCGCCTTTCGACCCATACGACTTCAGCAATGAATGGTCGCGGTCACCTTTTACAAGTCGCCACAGCTTGTGGGCCGGCGGCTATTATCAAACCAAATCGTTGATCAGTATCAACGCATTTATGATCGCCTTTTCAGGAAGGCCGTTCGACATCACTACCGGGCGCGATACAAATCGCGACAACTCCTTTGCCGAGCGTCCAGGATTCGCTACAGATCTGAATAAGCCCGGAGTTGTGGTGACGCCACTCGGCGCCTTTGATCCGAACCCAGTTCCTGGACAGCAGATCATTCCGCGAAACTTCGGCATTGGTCCAAGTTTCATCTCGTTGAACCTTGGACTCGAAAAGACTTTCAAATTTGGCCGGGCCATCCCACCTAAATCACCACCGGTCGGCGGCGGTAGCGTTGTCACAACCACGGCCCCGGCCACCGCCACTACGTCGACTAGTACAAAACCGCCTGAGAAACCGCCAATACAAAGACCCTATTCATTCGGAATCTCGCTTTACGCCTCCAACGTTTTGAACCATGCGAACAAAGCCAATCCCGTAGGCAACATGGCGTCACCGTTCTTTCTACAATCCACTAGCCTTTCGAATAACTTCTTCTTTGGACCAGGTGGCGTAGCTGCGGGAAACCGGCAGATTACCGCGCGGGTGAGACTCAGCTTCTAAAGTGAGAAATTGATTAGGGTTCGCGTTAGCGCTAGACTGGTGCCTGGCAAAACATCACCATTGAAATTCGAACGTGGCAACTAAGGAAATAACACTAGAGTTAGATGACGACGTGCTATCGGCTCTCAGCAGCTCGCCGCAGGAGTTTGCCCGCGAGCTGCGGCTTGCTGCCGCCATTCATTGGTACAAGCGCGGCGAGCTGTCGCAAGAGAAGGCCGGCCAAGTCGCGGGATTGGATCGCACGGATTTTCTCTTAGCCTTGGCGCGCGAAGGGGAGGAGGCTTTCGCACTGGACCTCGCCGACCTGCAGAAGGAACTCCAACGTGGTTGAATCTCCAGCCGTCAATGCTTCACCGCGCCAATTCTTACTAACAACTCAGGCTGCGTCGCAGCTTATGAGGAGCGCAGTGCCAACTGCTCTTCTGAGTTCATATTGAGAACGCGGATTGTTGTCCTGCCAATAGGTGTGTTGCTGACAAGATAAATTCCGTCCCAAGCGAAATGATCTTCCCAATCGTGATGCCTCGGATGAAACAGTTCCGTCAGGTCGCCCGTTTTCGGGTCGATTCCCGTCAGGTTTGGACCTTTGTGCAAATTGCAGTCTATGCAGGCTAAGGCGAGGTTATCGAGGTCGTCATCGCCGCCGTGAATTTTTGGAATGATGTGCTCGATGTGAAGCACGGCAAGAGGCGAGTTGTCCTGGTGCAGATGGCAATACTCACAAGCATTGCCGGCGCGTTCACGCACCCGAGCTTTCGTACCCGGCAACATGACTACGACCGAGACCTGATCAGTTCCCGTGCTTGCCGCTGAAGAATGGCGATGAACTTGTTGGCCCGAGCGTAACCCGCGTACTCCGCACGTTCGGCGTTCGTCAACTCGCCTTCTGTGGATTTACGCGCTAGTTCTTCAATGCGTGCCTGAAGCTCGGGACCGGCGCGAAACTCAACGACCTCTTCCGCCTTGTCCGGCAAGACGATCTTCATTACGGGACGAACTCCGCGATCGAATGCTGACATTTCTGAGGTGGGTTGCATGCGTTGAAATTATCATGCGTTGGAACACTTGGCAACGAGAAATGCCTTCGTGCACTGACGCTTGATTCGTCACTGTCCCTTGGTCTACTGTAGCGGCTTGACGCCTTAGAGTGCTGAAGGCGGCGTGTAACATGATCCGAGGCGTAGCTGGATGCAAGGCAACCTAGCAGACACTCTAGATCTTCCCCTTGCTTGGGCTCGCGCCAAGAGAGATCTATCCCAACGCCGGGCGTTCGTCTGCCATCCTTTTATGGTTGACTTGATCGAGCAGGACGCTGCCTCGTGGCTCCTAGTTATTCACCAGGAAATCGCAAAAGGTTCATACAGTCCGGGACCCTGTCGGACGGTGCCAGCCCCTCAACCCGGCTTCCTCGTTCGACCAGGTGCTGACCTGAGCCACGAGGATCAAGTAATCTTCGCGGCTCTCGTCGCGGCGATTCGCCCCGAACTTGAGGAGGCGTTCTTCTGGGAAGGAGAACATCCAGACTTCGCCTATCGCCTGCACAACGAGCACACTGATGTAGAGTGGTTCCAACACTACTTTCCCCTGTGGGAACGATTCGACGCTCGAAGCATAGAAATCATCGACTCTGGCAGACCCTATGTGGTCGTCGCCGACATTGCTGGATATTACGAACTGATAGACCTGTTCACCCTTCGGTCTGACCTTAATGGTCTGGATGTGGATTCGGAAACCCTAGCCCTCCTCATGACCTGTTTGCACCGATGGGCGCGAGTGCAGCGACGAGGAGTGCCCCAAGGTTTCTCAGCCTCTGATGTACTCGCGAAGCTTTACCTTAATGCTGTAGACGTGCAGCTCCGAGCCGAGGGGTTTGTGCACTTCCGGTGGGTCGACGATTTTCGAATATTTTGTCGGAGCGAGAGCGAGGCCCGACGAGTTCTACTGATACTCCCCCAGATTCTCGGTGCGAGGGAATTGGTCCTTCAGGCACACAAAACTCGTATTCTCGCCGGCGAGCAGGCACGCGCGAAATTTCAAGAAGTACATGCGCTGCTTGATCCTATTCATCGGAACTTTATTGCAAGTCTTGTGGAATTGGAAGTCATTGATGGTCCCTCGATTACAACTCCGGTGTTGGATGACATCTTAGCTCAGATTCAAGAAGATGAGCCTCTGGAAGTTCTCACTGACGCTTATCATACATATTTCACTTTGCCTCAACCTAGATTCAATAAAACACTCTTTCGCTATCTCCTGGGCCGTCTCGGTGGGGCTCGCAATCCATTTGCACTGGAGGATGCAATTAGACAGCTCAGGATACATCCTGAAGAAAGTGACACAATAGCGGAATACGCAGCAAAGGTAGACGGGACTCGGCGATTTGAGGACGCATTTCTGGAACTGCGTGACGAGGGATTGCTACCATTTGATTATCATCTCTATCAGGTGATGAGGTGGCGCTTGCGACAGGAGGGAACTCCTACGGAATCATTCTTGCGGCTTGCCCGTTTTGCGGCTGTCGAACCGGGAGGTGTCTGGTATGTCAAGGCCGTTGGTCGGGCTGTAGTCGGTAGATGGGGCGGTCCCGCAGACCTTGAACGACGACAACAAGTCTACCCAGATGCACAGTCTGATCAGGAAAGGGCAGAGATTATCTGCGCGTTACATAGAATGGAGCGAGGTCGGCGGAATGCGTTTCTCGGCCATGTAGCAGGCGATGGAGAGTTTTCTTCCAGAGCAGTAAGGGCAGTACGTGAAGGACGAGTACGATGGACTGTCTGCTGAAGTGTGGCGTGTTAACGAGTAGTCCTCCTCTGGTTCCCTTACCGGGGGCCACCCCCCGATAGCACCCACTTACTCCTTATAAATCACGCCATTCTTCATCACGAACACGACCTTCTCCGTCGCGTGAATGTCCCTGAGGGGATCGCCTGAAACGGCAACGATGTCGGCCCACTTGCCGACCGCAATTGAACCGACGTTTTTGTCCCATCCGAGCAGCGTAGCCGCGTTGATCGTGCCGGCCTTGATTGCGTCCATGTTGCCCATGCCGCCCCATTCCACCATTAGCACAAACTCGCGCGCGTTGGTCCCGTGCGGAATCACGCCGGCATCTGTTCCCAAAGCAATCGGAACTTTGTTGGCAATCGCGATCTTGATTGCCTTACGCATCGCAGCGGCCGCCGCCAGCGCTTTCTCTGCACGGAGCCCTTTGAGGACCCCGGTTTTTGCTGCTCGCTCAACCGCTTCCCCTGCCATCATGGTTGGGACCATGTAGGTGCTGCGCTCGGCCATCATGCGTGCACCTTCCTCATCAAGGAAGGATCCATGCTCGATCGAGGCGACACCGGCGCGGGTCGCGATCTTGATTCCTTCGGTACCGTGCGCATGCGCCGCCACCTTGCGTTCATGCTGAGCGGCTTCGTCAACCATCGTCTTCAGTTCTTCAAAGTTGTACTGCGTGGTGCCGACTGCATCTCCTTCAGACAGCACACCGCCGGTGGCGCACGTCTTAATTACGTCGGCGCCATATTTGACCTGATACCGGACCGCAGCGCGAATTTCATCTGGCCCGTTCGCGATCCCTTCCTCAATCGATCGTTCCAGCAAGCCTGGACGAAATCCGTTGTTGTCACAATGTCCACCGGTGATTCCCAGCGAGTGGCCCGCCGTCATCATTCGTGGTCCAGGGATCCAACCTTCGTTGATGGCTTTGCGTAGAGCGATGTCGTTGAAAGGGCCCGAGGCGCCAACATTGCGCACTGTGGTAAAACCGGCCATCAGCGTATTACGCGCGTGATTGACGCCGAGTATCGCACTAAACGCGTCGTAGTCTTTTACGGCAGCTATATCGCCTTCCGGATCGCCGAGGACACGACCGATAAGATGCGTGTGCGCGTCGATGAAACCCGGGAGTAAAGTGACGTCGCCCAAATCGATAACTTTCGCGCCGGAGGGTATTCGAACCGAAGCAGCATCGCCGACTGCGGAAATTTTATTGTTGGTGACGATGATGATCGCATTACGAAGCGGTGGTGCTCCGGTGCCGTCAATTAAACGCGCGGCGCGCAGTGCAACCACACCTCTGCCTTCCGGCGGCTCGGGCCGCGTACCCGGTGCCGGGGTTTGGGCCATCGTCGGAACACGACAACCAAAGACCAGAATGAGAACAGTCACAAGTAATTTGGATTTTTTCACGCAGCTCCTCAACTGATGGAAAATACAGGATTGGGCCTCGCAACGTAACAGGCTTGTGGTTACTCCGTCAATAAAAGCGGTGGATCGGTAGTAGGTCGGGTTGGATGCAGCGCATCCGATAAACTTCAGGAAGCTCTGATTAAGTTCATCATCGTAGACCTCCTTCGAGTTTGGCGCAGCGGCACGACAAGCTGAAGCTGATCGGACACTGCACTACTTATCATTTCCCTACTCTGGATCTTCGGCGTAGAATTTGTGCGCACAGCCCAGACGATCCACACTCGCCGGGAGAAACCTTTTTGACGTTCCCGCATTTCCCGCAGCTTCGGTTGTTTCTGATTTGCCTGCCGTTTTTGTGCTGCGTCCTTCCGTCTCAATTAGCCGCGCAACAATCGAAGAACCGGTTGGCTACTTCGCAAGTGGCAGCGCAGTCGCTCCAATCGGGGCAATCTGTGGAAAGAGAGATCAAGCCCGGAGAAATACACGCCTATAACCTTGAAGGCATCGCTGGATCCTTTGTCGAAATCAACATTAGTCAGCGCGGGAGCAACGTCGGAGTGTCGCTCTTTGGTGTCAACGGCAAGCTTACTTTCAGTTTGAACACCACGAATGACACCGAGGGCACGGAAGTTCTACCGGTGCTGACGGAAGTTTCAGGGGTCTACCGTATTGTCGTTCGTTCGAGAGACAGAAGATTCGAAGGTGGGCGCTACCAGTTGAGCGTTTCCCAATCTCGCGCGGCTACACCGCGGGATCGAAACTACGTGTCTGCGGAGTTGTTGATACAACAGGCCCGGCGACTATTGGTCCGACGGACAGAGCAATCAAAACGAAACGCAATCAGCAAGTATAAGGAAGCGCTACCTTTTCTTCGGTTGTCGGGCAAGCGTGAACGAGAAGCGACTGTGCTGAACAACATCGCGTTGTTCCACGAATCACTAGGCGGTTTCTCGGAGGCGCTAGCGTTTCACCATCAAGCTCTCGATCTCAGAAAAGGCACTGGAGACGACCGTGGCGCGGCGCTTTCGCTAAACCATATCGGTGCGCTTCAAATCGCACTGGGAGAGATTCAAAAGGGACTGGATGATTACAACCAGGCACTGGCGTTTGCGCGCGTAGACGGTGGCCGGCGTGGAGAGGCGAACACACTAGCAAACATAGGTTCGGTCTATTTTGATCTGGGCGAGAGTGAACGGGCGCTGGATTTCTACGACAGAGCTCTCAAACTCTACCGCGCAATTGGCGGCCGCCCGAGAGAAGTCAGGCTACTCACCAGCATCGGCTCTGTCCATTTTTCGCGCGGTGACAATGAAAAGGCTTTGGAGCTTTATGAACGGGCCTTGGCTCTTCAGAAGGAACTCAATAGCCGCGGTGGCCGAAACTACACGCAAAGGCTGATCGGCCTGCTTCATGCACGGCTGGGAAATAGGCAGAAAGCATTTGACTACCTCAATCAGGCTCTCGAGTTTGAGCGTCAAATAGGAAACCCCTACAGCGAGGCCCAAACCCTGACGGACCTCGGCGAGCTCTATTACGGCTCAAACGAGAAGGAAAAGGCGTTCGATTATTTCAATCAAGCGCTGCCGCTCCGGCGCTCAACCGGCGACCGTCAGGGCGAAGCGCTGACTCTTTATTGGATCGCGCGCCTCGAACGCGACCGCGGCCAAATGCCTGCGGCCCTTGCTGGAATCACGTCTGCAGTCAACCTCATCGAAGGGATGCGCGCCAGAATTGGCAGCAACGATTTGCGGGTTTCCTACTTCGCGACCGTGCAAAAGTATTACGACTTCTATATTGACCTGTTGGCCGAGCTGCACCGGCAAGTTCCGAGTGGTGGTTATGACGCCCTGGCCCTTCAGGCAAGCGAACGGGCGCGAGCGCGGGGCTTGATCGAGCTTCTACAGGAAACACGCACCGACATCCGACGCGGTGTAGATCCGGCACTCCTCCAACGTGAACAATCGCTGCAACGTCAGTTGAACGAGCGCACAGAAGAGCAAATGCAGTTGTTGAGCGGCACGCACACGCCGGCACAGGCGAAAGCCTTAGTCGAAAAACTGGCAGCGCTTTCCACTGAATATGCAGAATTGCAATCGCGCATTCGTCAAACGAGTCCTCGATACGCCGCCCTAATGCAGCCAGAAATGCTGAGCGCGAAGGGGATCCAGCAATCACTCGATAACGAAACCTTGCTGCTCGAATTCAGGCTTGGAGAAACCCGTAGCTTTCTTTGGGCGGTGACGCCTGTCAGCATAGACCTGTTTGAGTTGCCGTCTCGCGCGGAGGTTGAACGAGTGGCGCGCCGCGTAACCGAGTCAGTAAACGCGCGCAACCAGCGCCCGCAGGATGAATCACTGGAACAACGGCGAGAGCGTCTAGAGCAGGCCGAGAAGGAATTCCTTAAATCGACTACAGAATTGAGTCGCATGCTCTTTAGCCAGGTCGCGGCTCGATTTCAATCGAAACGGTTGCTCATTGTGAGCGATGGTGCTTTGCAATACGTGCCCTTCGCCGCGCTACCGGCCCCGAGGACTGTATTGTTGGGAGAAAATGGGACCGAGGCTAAAGGTGTTCAGGTTTCACAATCGTCGAAGGTGGACTCTCAGGAATCGGAATTCTCGCCGTTGGTTGCTGATCACGAAATAATTAGCCTGCCTTCCGCTTCTGTAATCGCAGTTTTGCGGAAAGAACGGACCACTCGTCCCTCGACGCGCAAAGCTGTTGCCGTGCTGGCTGATCCTGTGTTCGACCAAGACGACATACGAGTGAATCAGCGTGCAGTAAAACCTGTGGCCTCCAGATTTGCCCAGACGAATCTGCCGCGCCTGCCTTTCTCCCGACGAGAAGCGGAGTCGATACTCGCAGCAGCGCCTCCGGGGAAAGGAATGGCTGCGCTCAACTTTCGCGCTAGCCTCGCCCTGGTCAAGAGTCCGGCACTGGCTGAGTATCGTATCCTGCATTTTGCTACACACGGTTTGCTTGATACCGAGCGTCCTGAGTTATCGGCTATCGTCTTATCTTTAGTCGACGAACAAGGACGGCCACAGGATGGTTTCATGCGGCTGCGCGAAATATATAATCTCAGCTTACCCGCGGAACTTGTGATGTTAAGCGCCTGCCAAACAGGACTTGGCAAAGAAATAAGAGGCGAAGGCCTGGTTGGTCTAACCCGGGGCTTTATGTACGCAGGTGCGG
>DASQKG010000080.1:0-4107 GCA_035630655.1 Pyrinomonadaceae bacterium | reverse complement strand
CGGGTGGCCCACCGGGCGTCGGGTTCGGCGTAGGCGTAGCCGGCGGCACGATCTTCGAGTTAACGCTGATCATCCTGGTGTTGCTGGTTGCCGTCGGCGTCACGCGATCATTGCTCCAACGGCCGATCTCAACTTTTGCAGGATAATCGCCGGCTGCGTCGTACGTGTGCGAAACCTGCGAATCAGTTTGCCATCCGGTTGAAGCCGAGCCATCACCAAAGAAAAATCGATATCTAACATCTGCGCGACCCGAGGTCAGCCGCGCGTTGAAAGTAACGGGACTCCCGATCTGGACCGACGTTGGGTTCGCCGTAAGTTGTACTGAGCCCCGGTCATCGGTGGTACGAGGGGTCGGTTCCGGCGTAGGTTTCGGGAAATCGGTGACAGAGATTGTTTGCCGAATACTTCCGCCCACTTGTTTGATACCGCCCTTGCTGCCTAACCCTAAATCGACGTATGCGAGGTAGGTCCCGCCGGTAGCATAGTTGTGGTTCGCGGCGGGCGCGTCTTGCCAGTCTGTCTGCGAGCCATCGCCGAAATTAAAGCGATATTTGATACCTGGATAGTTGGAGGCGAGTTGAGCCGTGAATCTGACACGATTACCAGCGGTCACCTGGTTCGGTGTCGCGTTAAGAGATACACGCGGCACTGCCCGGGGCTGGTCGTCGTCTTGTTCTATCCTTTCAGGCAATACTACCGAAGCATAGACTTTGTAGTGGCCGGTCGCACGATAGCGATGGGTGACGGTGGTTTGCCTGGCCCGGACGATGGTCCCATCCCCAAAATCCACCGAGACATAAAGCTTTGGATTATTAACCAGACTTGCCGGACTCAAGGTGAACCGAACCAACTCACCAACGCTTACCGGAGTCTTGTGGGGAACGACGATTACGAGCCCTCGCCCGTTGCCGCCGGATGATTGAATGCTAACTGTGTTCGGGTCCTGCGGTAGCGGCCGTGAGAGTTGCGGAAGCGGTGATGTGGCAATCAGCGGATAGGTGACCGCGAGTGTAAAAAGCAACGCGAAGGTTGCGAGAATCAGGGGGCGAACTTTGGCAAACATAGGTTGCGTTACTACCCTGGTCCAAGGTGTTAACAGACTTAAGGTTGAACTCCGCAACGAGCTGGCAAGCTGAAGCGGGTAGCTCGCCAGAAATCAACCAACTCTTATACCCCGGACGATATTCCGGCGAGTTCGAAATGTCAAACCTTCAACTTCAACGCCTTGTTTTGCGGCTGACTTCTTTAACACCTCGACTAGCGCGGAGCGATCTCATTAGCACCGTGGCTTTAGCCCGGTGATCCCAATCCCGAAATAATCCTTGAACCGGTTTTAACGGTTTTTCGATCACCACCAGAAAAAACCGTTCAAACGGTTCTCTTTTTGGTCGAGCTTTTAAACACCGGGCTAAAGCCACGGTGCTAATGAGATCGCTCCGCGTGACCGGTGAATATTTGACTGCTTCACAGATACCATAACCACCAATCGCGCTGCCCAGCATCCATCCGGTAAAGTGCGCCAAACGCATAGCCGGCGGCCATCACACCTATCCAGGACATAAGTGGATAAACTACCAATACTACCGGACTTGGAAATCCGTCGACCGGCATGGCTTCAAAGGGCTGGTGCAGTAGGATCCATAACTTGGCCCACACGCCGGGAACCGGACTCTCCGGTCCTCGCCAGACCTGGACGTGGATGCTGTCTAGCAGACACAGCCCGCGCGTCAATAGAGACTTCGATAGTTCGTCAGTGTGATCTCGTAGAGCCTATTTTGCTTCACTCCTTTGCCGAGGTTGACAGGAGCCGGCTATGGTATACTCGCGGCCAATCTCCCTGTTCTATCTCTTTTCCGAGGCCGGTAACCCATGTCAAATTTCATCCCATACACGCGTCGCATAGTTTCCGCCTCCCTGCTCGTCGCTGTCTCAATCGCAGCTGTTGGTCAACAACCTCAGCAGCCGGCGGACCAGGCGGAAGTAATAAGAATCAGCACGGAGTTGGTTCAAACGGGTGTCGTAGTGCTCGACAAGCAGGGCCGCTTCGTAGAAGGTCTGAAGCCTGAGCAGTTTGTACTGAAGGTCGATGGCAAGGTCGTTACCCCGTCGTTTTTCGAACACGTGGTAGCCGGCACTGCCAAGGAAGAGCGGCTTGAAGCAGCAGCGGCACGTGGCAACCTGACTGCTCCGGTCGTCGGTGGCCCATCCTATAGAGGACGCACGATCATTTTCTTTATAGATGATCTCCACCTCGGCGCCGAAAGTGTCCAGCGCACGCGCAAGGCGCTTTTCGAGTTTGTAGATAACCAGATGGCGGCGGAAGATCAGGTTGCGATTGCGTCGCCGAGTGGCCAGATAGGTTTCCTGCAGCGGTTTACAGACGTTCCGGCTGTGGTGCGCGCTGCCGTTAGCAGGCTGACGCATCGTCCATACACAATCAGGGATGCTGAGAACATCACGATGACTGAGTACGTAGCGCTCAAGATCGACCAGGGCGACAAAGATGCGATCAGTCATTACGCAGACGAAATACTTAAGAGCAGCAACTTCCGCAATCCGGGCGGCGGTCTTGGTCCCCCGCCTTCGAGCCCGTATGGCGGCAAACCAGACGCCGACAAGAGTCAAACCGGTGGGATGACGCGGGCAATGGCAGAACGCAACGTGAAAGAGCGAGCTAACGTTTTGTTAAAGCAATCGGCGGGTGTCACCGTTAATACTCTTACCACGCTTGAAAGCTTGATGCGGTCGTCGAGTCAAATGAGTGGCCGCAAGCTTGTGTTTTTCATCTCTGACGGTTTCTACCTGAACGATCGCAACACTGCCTTTGGCGAAAAGCTGAAGCAAATTACCGATGCCGCGATCCGCGCAGGCGTGGTGATATACACGATGGATGCGCGCGGTCTTGTGAGCATGACCGACGCTTCCAGTAATGTAGCCGATCCGCAGGGTCGCCTGTCGCGCGTAAATGTCGGTGAAATCGCAGCCTCGCAGGACGCTTTGACTGCTCTGGCCGGAGACACGGGTGGACGCGCCGTTTTGAATGGGGCACTTACAACGGCGGTCAACAATGCGCTTCAAGAGACTTCGAACTATTACCTGCTGGCGTGGCGCCCAGTAGTCGACGAGCAGAAAGGCGGGAACTTCAAACGGATTGAAGTCAGCATCAACGACCGCCCCGATCTAACTGTTCGGCTACCGCGAGGCTTCCTCGCTGTGGAACCAAAGACGGCAGCTAAGGAACCGGCCGCTGCCGAGCCCGCAATTGCCACCACTTCAGCGAAGGGCCCCGAGGCTGCACTGATTTCCGCGCTGGGTGCACCGTCTGCTCGCAAGGGTTTGCCGACCAAGCTTGCCGTCAGTTTCGTTGACGTGCCTAACGCTGGTCCAGTATTGACCGCAGCGACCCAGATGGCCACGGATGTTCTTGGTTATGGAAGTGACGGCAAACAACCGGCGTCTATCGATATCGCCGGAGTGGTGCTCAACGATCAGGGCAAGCAGGCCGGCAGCTTTAAGACTCGACTCAAAGTAAGTCCTTCAGCTCGAGCCGAGGCTGCGGCCGACCGTGCCGGAGTTATTTACAGTCACAAGTTGCCGCTCAAACCCGGCATCTACCAGGTAAGAGTCGCGGCGCGAGATGATCAGAGCGGACGAGTGGGCAGTGCGGCACAGTGGATTGAGATTCCCGACCTCGCCGGCAACAAACTCACAATCAGCAGTCTGCTGATTGGGGGGCAGTTCATCGGTTCAGGCCAAAAGCAGGCTACATCTGAGCAGGTGCAGTTCAGCGTTGACCGGCGGTTTGCCAGAGGCGCGCACCTCAACTTCCTGACTATTGTTTACAACGCTGCTCGCGGCGCGGGTGGTGCTCCCGAGTTAGAAGCGCAAATCAAGATTTCGCGTGGGGGCTAGGCAATCGTCACCAGTCCTTTGCGTAAGGTTGTAGCCGAGGCTGGCGCCGACGCCGCTCGTATACCTTACGGAGCCGACATCGCATTGCAGACGTTGCCAGCCGGGCGTTATCTGCTTCAGGTGACGATTACGGACAAAGTCGCGAAGACGACGGCCACACAACACGTGAGTTTCGAAATCGAGTAGGACAGACAT
>DASQKG010000079.1:0-10258 GCA_035630655.1 Pyrinomonadaceae bacterium | reverse complement strand
AAAACAGTCTGCCGGCGTGGACGGAGCCACAACGATTGCCGGGCATTCGCCGTTTCGTCCCCAAACAGCCTGGAACAAGTCGGCCTGTTCCGTTTTTGTCGGCAAGCCTGTTGATGGTCCACCTCGCTGCACGTTTACGATTACCAGCGGCAGCTCCGTCATCACTGCCAGCCCGATGGCTTCCTGTTTCAGTGCCACACCCGGCCCTGAAGTTCCTGTCAGTCCGATTTGGCCGGCGAAACTGGCGCCGATGGCCGCGCACACCGCCGCGATCTCGTCTTCCGCCTGAAACGTTTTAACGCCAAAGCTTTTGTGGCGCGCGAGCTCGTGCAAAATGTCAGACGCAGGCGTGATCGGATATGAACCATAAAACAGCGGTCGTCCCGCGAGTTGCGAAGCGGCTACGAAACCAATCGCAGTCGCTTCGTTGCCGGTGATCTTCCGATACTTGCCCGGAGTAATCTGCGCTTTCTTTATGGTGTAGTGTGTCGTGAATACTTCGGTCGTGTCGGCGAAATTGTATCCGGTCTTCAGCGCAATTTCGTTGGCTTTGGCGAGCTCTGGATTCTTGCCAAACTTGGAGGTGATCCACGCCAGCGTGTTTTCCATCGGCCGGTCGTACAGCCAATAAAGCACGCCGAGTGCGAAAAAGTTTTTGCAGCGATCGATCTCCTTGCGCGAAAGTTCGACGTTGCCCTTCAGCGCGTTCATGTTAAGCGTAGTGACCGGAAGCTTGTGCACACGATAGCCGGCGAGCGATCCGTCTTCGAGAGGATTTGAAGCGTAGTTCGCATACTTCAGATTCTCGGGAGTGAAACCATCAGTATTAATAATGAGCGTGCCGCCGTCTTCGAGGTCGGAAAGATTGACCTTCAAGGCCGCTGGGTTCATGGCCACTAAAACATTTGGCTGATCGCCGGGCGTTTTGATGTCCTGGCTGGAGAAGTTCAACTGGAAACCGCTGACGCCCGGCAAGCTGCCGGCGGGAGCGCGAATCTCAGCCGGAAAGTCGGGCAGCGTTGAAATGTCATTCCCGACAACGGCGGACGTGTTTGTGAACTGAGTGCCGGTCAGCTGCATACCGTCGCCGGAGTCTCCGGCAAAACGGATAGTGACGGTTTCGACTTCCTCGAGGTGCTTTTCAGTATGTTCCAAAGGGGTTTCAATAACAGTGCTCATAAGTGCTTGGCGAACTTCCTTTCGTGTCAAAAGGTGAATGGTAAATGGTAAATGGTGAATGGGAAGCGTGTTGCTTTTGTTTCCCCATTTACCATTTACTATTCACCATTTACCGCCCCGCGTTTATCCACCCTCTTCCGTGTCCATTATCTGATCCGGATTAGGCGGCAAGTTAATGGTGCTCTGCGGATAGCTTTCAGCGAGATAACGGATGACGTCAAAAACCGAGATTGATCCGACCAATTTGCCGCCTTTAACGAGCGGAATGTTCCGATGACCCTTCTCGTTCATTGCCGTAACAGCCTCGCCAATCGTCGCGTCAGGCCCCAGTGATGCAACGACTGGCGACATCCAATCGCTCACCGGAGCATTCACGTCTACTGCCTGGCCTACTATCTTCGTCAAAAGATCCCGTTCGGTGAAAATCCCCACCACCGATTCATCTTGTGCGCAAACAATCGCACATCCGCCCTCATCCTGCTTCATAACCTCGATTGCCTCGTGAAGCGGCGTGGAGGGACTAATGCAGACGTAGTCGGTTGTTTCCAGCAAGCTGACGCTATCCTGTCGAGCTGCATGCGTCGACAAGGTTTTGGCCACGGCCGTAGAGGGCGTTTGACTGGCGGCTGACTCGCTGGACATCGAATTCAGTGCTCCGGAAACGAGGAGAATGTTAACGGTGGAACGGCTTTGTTTTACATCCGAAAGAATTCTAACAGCAAAGACGAGACGACTAAAGCGTTGAGAGATCGATGTGCGAAATGCTGCCGTCGCGAGACGAGGCTTCCCTGGACGCAGGTAGTCCCGAAGAATAGTTAGAGGTTGGGAAGGGTCGCTTGCGCCCGCTCGTTGAATGCCACGATCCGGAGCGGGGGCATGCCCCTCTTCCCGACCTCTAACTATTCCAAGGCGACTCGTCGCCACCCGACGTCAAGCTCGGCCGGCGTAAAGCGCTTTGAGCTCTTTGTCGTAGGGAGACATTTCAACCAGCTTATCGATAATCGCCGGCAATACCTCAAGTGTGTAGTCGATCTCTTCTTCCGTGTTGTAGCGGCCAAGTGAAAACCGGATAGAACCCTGTGCCGCCGTGTAGGGCACGTTCATAGCGCGCAGGGTAGGCGACGACTGTTTAGTTGTTGAGTGACACGCAGAACCCGTGGAAACCATCACACCCGCTTTGTCCAGATGGACCAGAATGTTTTCGCCTTCTACATATTCAAAGGAAATGTTTGCGGTGTTAGGCAAACGTTTCGTGCGCTCGCTGGCGCCATTCAGGCGAGCATTCGGAATCTCTTTGAGAATTGTATCTTCGAGTTTGTTACGTAGAAGTTGGACGTGTTCGTGGTTGGCAGAATTCTTTGCCAACTCGCAGGCAGCCCCGAGCCCAACGATGTTTGGGACTGCGGAAGTCCCGCCTCGTCGTCCGCGTTCCTGGCTGCCACCGATGATGAATGGCGGCAACTTCACACCGTCGCGAATGTATAGCGCTCCGATGCCCTGTGGCGCGTGCAGCTTATGACCTGACAACGCAAACAAGTCGACTTCGAGGTTTTTCAAATCAATGGGGATCTTGCCAACTGCCTGCACACCGTCCACATGAAAAACGGCGTCTGAATTATCGCGAACGATCTTTCCGATCTCTTCGATAGGAAACAGCACGCCTGTTTCGTTGTTGGCGAGCATGACGGAAACGATCCCCGTGTCGCGGCGCAGGGCTTTGCGGAGATCGTCCAGATTGAGTTCCCCGCTTTCATTCACGTCCAGCCAGGTCACCTCACATTCGATTTCCGAGAGATGTTCGCAAAGGTTTCGTACGGCTTCGTGCTCAACGCGCGTGGTGACGATGTGACGGCGACCAGGGTTCTGTTCGAGAAAGCCGCCGATGGCCCAGTTGTCTGACTCGGAGCCACAGGAAGTGAAAACGATTTCGCCTGGGTCGGTAGCGCCAATCAAATCGGCTACCTGTTCTCGTGCGTGTTCGACTGCGGACTTCATACGTTGGCCCAGCGAATGTGCGGAAGAAGGGTTGCCGTAAACTTCGGTTAGATATGGTTGCATCGCCTCGTAAACCTCGGGCGCGACGCGAGTGGTGGCGTTGTTGTCCAGATAGATCATGATGAGGTAAATGGTAAATGGTGAATGGTAAATAGAGAAGCGTGGGTTACCATTGGCGGTGTCCTGGTTTTGTAGGGGCGTCCCTCCGGGGGCGCCCCGCTCTTCCGCGGCGAGGGGCGCCCACGGAGGGACGCCCCTACAATTTCGTCAACCATCGCGATAATGCTGGCGGTTATTTACTTAGTGGCGGTGACTTACTTCGGGGACCGGATTTGCCGTTCCTTCTATCGCTTCATTTCTATTCAGCATCGCCTGGCCACGGGTTTTCTCGTCGGACTGTTACTCAGCACCTGCATTACATATCTCGGCTCACTGGCGTTTGCTCGAATTTCTCAGCCGCTGATCGCAGGCAACCTGGTGTTCTTCGCGGCGTTTGCGATCATCGTTTACAAACTGCTTCATTCATCATCCGCCGCGTCTCGACCACGACCACAGGCCCGGCCAATGTGGGATTGGATTTGTCTCAGCATCCTGCTCGTTTTCGCCGGCTGGTTAATCTTCACTACACTCGGCTTTAAAGACGGCAGCTTTCAAATTCCTTTCAAAGCGTGGTCTGACTTCGGCGCGAATCTCTCGCTGACTCAAAGCTTCGCACTTGGACACAACTTTCCCACGGAGCACCCTTTCTTTCCCGGAGAACTAATTCGCTATCACTTTCTCTTTTGGTTTCAAGCCGCGAACCTCGAGTTTCTTGGGCTCACTCCGGTCTGGAGTGTCAATGTTCTAAGCCTCTTGTCGCTTGTCGCGTTGCTAATTCTCATCATGAGCTTCGCGGAGATATTATTTGACTCTGCAGCCGCAGGCCGCATCGCCGCATTTCTTTTCTTCTTTTCAACGTCACTCTCTTACATTCCCTTTCTGACTTCGCATTCCAGCCTCAGTGAAGCCTTCCGCACGATTATCGCGCGGACACAGTTTGTCTCTTCCGGATATCCATTCCGCGGCGAGGATTGGGGTGTACTGACGGTTGATGTATTCGCCAACCAACGACATCTCATCAGCGCAACAGGTCTCTTATTTGTCGTGTTGACCTTCCTGATTGATCGTTATCCAGGCGCTTGGGCAAAGGGCGACGCCTTGCAGTGCGGCGGCCCGGCGCCGCTTTGGCCGGACATAACGCGCCGCGACGACGGAACTATCAAGGAGACTCCGAGTACAACCTCGGGCGACATTGGACCAAAGCGGCGCCTGGCCGCCGCACTCCAAAGTGCCGGCGCACTCCAGGGAGTCGCCCCTTACGTCTTTTCCGGCCTCATGATCGGGTTATTGCCTTACTGGAACAGCGCGATTTTTGTAACGGCAATGATCATCCTGGTCGCCTTCCTTGCACTGCTGCCTTGTCGAATCCAAATCGCTACTCTGATTGCCACGGCTGTTTTAGTAGGACTTCCGCAGGTAATGCTCTTGAGGTGGGGAGTTGTAACTCCGCCCGACCAATCGATATTTCATTGGGGATACACTCTCCAGAACCCAACGGTAATCACGGTCGTGAAATATCTGATATGGACGTTCGGCTTCAAGTGGTTACTGGTAATCGTCGCGCTGGTTCTGCTTTCAGGGTTTCATCGTCGTCTATTTATTGCCGTCTCCAGTTTGCTGCTGGTCGTTTTTCTTTTTCAGCTCAGCGCGGATGTCTTCAACAATCACAAGCTACTGAATGTCTGGAGCGTTTTTGCCGGTATCTATGCCGCCTACGCACTCTGGCGAATCGCGAAACTGAAAATCGGCAAACTGAGAATTGGCCCAGTCCTGGCTGTCTTACTTGCAGCCCTGACCGTTGCGGAAGGAGTTATTAATCTCTTCCCGGTTCGGAACGACTCTGTATTGGTTGTTCCTTATAAAAACGACCGGCTGACCGATTGGGTATTTAATTACACTCGGCCTACCGATGTTTTTCTGACGCAAACTGTGCTGACGCATCCCATACTCTTTGCCGGCCGCCGGGTCTATTTGGGCTACACCTTATTTGCCTGGACCGCCGGCTACAATGTCAGTGCGCGAGAAAAACTCTACCGGCGAATGTTTGAAGAACGCAACGTGGTTGAGTTGGTTCGTCTGTTGAATGAAAACAAGATTTCTTACGTGGGCATCGACGATGGCGTGCGGAACAACCGGATGATCCAGGGCTTAAACGAAACGGTCTATCAACAGCATTTTCAGAAGGTGTTTGAGGAGCGAGGCCGCTACGACAATATCGTGATTTACAAGGTGCCGAAGTAGGACAGACGGGAATGTCTGTCCTACCGCGAGTCGATGATGTCCTGGATCAATGGATAGCACGAGCGGCACCCGGCGCCGGCATTGCACGCGCGAGTCACTTCTTCTATTGTGGCCAGCGAACGCGAGCGAACCTGCTGCTCAATCACTCTTTCCGATACTCCGAAGCAGGTGCAGATTAACGCTTCGTCTCCGGTCCATTCGTCTCTTATTGAGTCGCTATATTCGGTTATCGCGGAGAGCAGGGCTTCGCCGGCCAGTGCCGCACAATGTTCTCGATTCGGTTCGACTGGTCCAATTTGTTCATTGACCAGATAGTTGAGTTGGACCAGAGACGCAGCCTTGCCGGTGGTCATGCCTTTGATTCGCTCCGTTAGGAAAGAAGCGGCGGCCACTAAAACACTGCAACCTGCGGCGCGAAACTTTGCGTCGGAAATTCGCTGAGACCCATCAACTTGCAAAGAGATTCTCATCGTGGCGCCGCATTTAAACGACGCCGATCGACCAATGTAATTAGGCTCGGCAACGTCGCCTACATTGGCGGGATTGAAGAAGAGATCGGCTTGCGCTTTCGGGTTCATATGTAGATATACCTACCCGCTTACGTAAGCGGTACTAACCGAGGCTGTGTAAACACTCGCATGCACCCACGGATCCTATGCCCCAACGGGGCTTCGACTTATAGCCCAGGGTTGCCGCGCTTTGGCGGCTACCCTGGGAAAGGGGAAAGTTGGTGCTTCAACCGCAACGCGGCTGCGGCTGCTTTGCTGCTTCTTTGACGCAAATGACGCAACCGCCTTGCGGTTGAAAAACATTTACTTCGTAGTTCCCCAGGGTAGCCGTCAAAGCCCGGCAACCCTGGGCTGAAAGACGTAGCCCCGGTTGGGGCAAAGAAAAGCAACGACGGATTAGTTTTCCCCCACCCGCTTAAGCAGGTGGTACCTGACAAGTCCTCGCATAGGCTACCCCACCCGCTAACGCAGGTGGTACTGACAAGACGCCGGCTGTACACTCAGCCGCATGTTCGAACAGTTTCGCCGCCGCAGCCAGGAGCTGGAGCACCTCGACAAAGGTGATTACAGCGCGGAGGAATACGAGGGCTGCATCGTTGAACTTCAACGAGTCAACCGCTGGCTGGGAGACGCGAGTGCTTTACGCGGCTCGCTATTGAAAGAGATTGAGGGCAGTGGACTATCGACTTTTTCGGTCGTCGATGTCGGCGCGGGCTCTGGCGAATTGCTTAGAGTAGTAGGCGACTGGGCGCGGCACACAACGCGAAAGGCCCGGCTCACAGGGGTCGAACTCAACGCACGCTCAGCCAGGGCCATTGTTGAAGAGTCGTCCGCTTTTGAGGAAATCAATGGAGTAAGAGGTGACGCCCTTCGACTTCCATTTGCAGACGACGAGTTTGATTACGCGATCTGTTCGCTCTTTACGCATCACTTCAAAAACGATCAAGTGGTATCGATCCTTCGTGAACTAAGCAGGGTAGCTCGGCGGCGCATCTTTGTAATCGATTTGCACAGACACCCGGTGTCCTATTACTTCTTTACGACGGTAGCGCGAATGTTTCTGCACAATCGATTGATCAGGGAAGACGGCGCTCTTTCAATCCTGCGGAGTTTCACTCCCGATGAGTTGGAAGAGCTCGCTAAACGCGCAACGCTTAAAGACATCAGCGTTACTCGCCACTTTCCCTATCGACTTGTGTTGGCTGCCTTACCCTAGGATAACGTGAACAACTCCTCGAATAGCTTTGACGTGATCGTGGCGGGCGCGGGCCCGGGAGGCGCAAGCGCTGCGATACACCTGGCAATGAATGGCGGACGAGTGTTGCTGATCGAGTCAAAGAAATTTCCCAGGGCCAAACTGTGCGGCGAGTTTATCTCGCCCGAGTGCATCGCGCATTTTCAACGCCTCGGGGTCAAGGAACAGATGTACTCCGCCGGGGGCGCTGCAATTACCAGAACAGTTTTTTACGCTCGCAAAGGACAGAACGTGGAAGTGCCCAGTGAATGGTTTAACTCAGGAACCAGTGCCCTTGGACTCAGCCGGGCTGAGATGGACCACAAACTCCTGCAGCGCGCCAGAAGCGCCGGCGTCACAGTCCTTGAAGAAACACACGCCACAGGCCTTATTCACGAACACGGCCAGGTCAGAGGTGTGAAAGCCAGGAGTGGGCAAACAATTTACGATTTTGAGGCGCCCGTAAGTATCGATGCCACCGGTCGAACGCGCGCCCTGGGGCGTTATCTGGATCAGACACTTGCGCACCAAACAATGAAAACAAAACGTTCCCTGGTTGGGTTTAAAGTGCATTTGGAAAATGCTCGAGTGGCTGATGGTGCGTGCGAGATTTATAGCTATCCGCGCGGGTATGGCGGATTGAGCAGCGTTGAAAACGGGCGCAGCAATTTGTGTTTCATTGTATCGGCCGGAGACGTTCGATCCAACGGCTCGGATCCGGAACGGGTAATGCGCGAAGTGGTGATGAAGAATTCCCGAGCTGCGCTAACGCTGTCCGAGGCTCGGAGTTGCACGCCCTGGTTGAGTGTATCGCTCGAGGGTTTTGGCAGGCGCACGCCCGCGCCGGCTCCCGGGTTGTTGACTATCGGCGATGCGGCTTCGTTTATCGATCCATTTACGGGGAGTGGTATGTTGATGGCGCTCGAGAGTGGCGAAGTCGTCGCCCAAATAATAAACCGCCACCTCCCGTCGCTCCGGAAACATGAATCAGCATCCTCGATTTCGCGACAATACGAAGCTGAGTATTCGAAAAGGTTCCATTCCCGTTTGCGTGTGGCCGGCATCCTGCGCCGCGCGGCTTTTGTTCCCTGCCTGCCTGAAGCCGCGATATTCCTTTTCGGGCTAAGTAGTCATTTCCGGAGAAAAATCGCGCGAGCAACGCGCCATTCTTCGATGAAGAAGGTCGACACCGCCTCTCGATAGAGGCTTGAATGAAAACTGGGAAGGTTTGCTCCAGCCCCCGTTGGGGCAAAGAAGGTTAAGCACCGTTCAGGTTTTGCGCAGTCGCTACGGCTTCCGGTTCTAAGGCTGCTTCGCGGACTTAATACTTTTCTCCAGCGACGATAATCCCTTCGATTCATGCGGCTACTTCCATCTACTTCAAGTCGCCGCTTTAAATGCTTGCCAGATCAGGAGCTTTTGGAGTAAAAAGGCCTCGCGTTCTTATCTGAGTGCTCCCCGGCGCTTTCTCAAAGGCCGTGTTTTGCTTCGGCCGACTCGCTCCTCGAATTTGCCGTGGACAATCGGAATTTTTGTTGGATTCACCAAACTGAGAAAGCGTGTCTGTTAATTTTCAATTAATAGTAAGCTAGCCCACCGAGTCTCAAAAGTTAACCAAGGAGAATTAGATCATGTTTGCGTTCACTACGCAGTGGCTACACCATTCGCTTCGTTTGACGGCGTTCTTGATCGCTATAGCAGTTTGTGGACTTCTCGGGTCTAGCGTCGCTTTAGGCCAGGCGCAAGCCAATGCCGCCGACGTTCAGGGTTACGTCAAGGACACGCAGGGCGCGGTAGTCGTCGGCGCCGCTGTGACGGCGCGCAATCCCGCGACGAACACCACCAAAAACACGACTACAAACGACGAAGGGTATTATCAAATCGTCGGTCTTCCGCCGGGCGATTATGAAATAACGGTCGAGGCAGCGAACTTCAAAAAATCGGTATTGCCGACCGTGACGCTGACCGTGGGACAGCGAGCTGATGTGGATGTGGCACTGGAAGTGGGTCAGGTTAGCGAGGTCGTGACTGTTTCGGGCGCCACGGCCGAGATCGTGGAAACTTCGAGAACCGCGGTAGCTACAACAGTCGACCAGCAACGCATCGACAACCTGCCAATCAATGAACGAAATTATCTGGCCTTTGCACTCACTACATCGACTGTGAGTCGCGACAACGGCCGGCCCATCGGACCGGCACCGACGACTGGCTTAAACTTTGGCGGCCAGCGCGGACGCTCGAATCTGGTGCAGGTTGACGGCGCCGACAACACTGACAACTCGGTTAACGCTTCCCGCTCCACTGTCAGTCAGGAAGCGGTCCAGGAGTTTCAGGTTGTAACCAATTCGTTTGCCCCTGAATTTGGACGCTCTTCCGGCGGTATCGTCAATGTGGTTACCAAGAGCGGAACGAATGACTTTCGCGGAAACGTTTTTGGTTTTCTCAGAGACAAGAGCTTTCAGGCGCGCAATCCCTTCGCACCGATCGACAAGCCGGATTTTCGCCGGACCCAATACGGAGTCACGCTTGGTGGTCCATTCGATCGCGACCGCACTTTCTTCTTCTTTGCTTTTGAGCAACGCCGGCGTGACGAGTCGGGTTTCTTTACCAGCAACGTTTCCCAGGGCCTGGGCGGCAGCGTCACTATCGGCGCTCCGTTTCTGCCGTTTACCCAGACCTTCGCTAACATAACCGGACCACAGGCTTCGTATGTCACCGGCCTGCTCGGCACCGCCGCCACTTTAATCGGCACAGGCGTTCCGGCAAATATCGCCCAGGGCACCGCCATCGCGGGCGCGGCTATTCAATACGCGACGCTGGCGTCGAGCGGCGGCGTTACTGCTCTCACGGGCACAAATCCCTTGCGCAGCCCTGGTGGCGCGATACCGGCAGGCACGGTCATCGGGCAGCGGTTCTTTTTGACAGGCGCACCGGTTCCTGTTTCCGACATCGCTTTTCGACCTTTGAATAGCTTGTTGAGAATCTTCCCGGTCACAGACAG
>DASQKG010000078.1:0-7776 GCA_035630655.1 Pyrinomonadaceae bacterium | reverse complement strand
AACGCGTGGTGCGCGATAGCGATGTGATTATCAGCGTTCACTGTCATAACGATCTCGGTTTGGCGGTGGCGAATAGCCTGGCGGCGGTGGAGGCAGGAGCGCGCCAGGTTGAATGCACTATCAACGGCATCGGCGAGCGCGCGGGAAATGCTTCTCTGGAAGAATTGATAATGGCTATGCATGTACGCTCCGATAAACTGCCGTTCGAAACTGGAGTAAACACGCGCGAGCTTTATCCGACCAGCCAACTGCTCTCGAAGATTATTTCCTGCGAAGTGCAACCTAACAAGGCCATCGTTGGCCGCAATGCTTTCGCTCACGAGGCCGGCATACACCAGCACGGTGTCATCAACAATCCTTTGTGCTATGAGATCATGACGCCCGAGTCAGTCGGCGTTCCCAACAACAATCTGGTGTTAGGGAAACATTCCGGTCGCCACGCGTTGGCTTTGCGTTATGACGACCTCGGCTATTCCTTAACCCAGGTGGAACTCAATGAGGCTTACGGGCGATTCACGGCGCTGGCGGATCGCAAGAAGCGAATCTACGATCAGGATCTTATTTCCCTGCTTTCCGCGGACACGAAGATTCGACCGGAACTTGCCATCATCGATAACATAAGCGCGCGGGGGGCGCGGGCATCGAGTTACAGGTAAGCTCGGTTCACAACTGAGACAGCATCCGCGGTAGTTGAATCTTGCTGCCGCAATGCTGTCTTGTCGATTGAAGGGTCAGAATAAAACAATGAAGATAACCTTACTTCCCGGCGACGGCATTGGTCCCGAAGTTACCGCTGAGGCCGTTCGGGTTCTGCGTTCAGTTGCAGGAATCCATGGTCACAGATTTGAGTTTACCGAAAAGCTGATCGGCGGCGCCGCAATTAAGCAAACTGGTTCGCCTTTGCCGACGGAAACGCTGGATGCCTGTCTTTCAAGCGATGCCGTGTTACTTGGGGCGGTCGGGTCGCCGGAGTTCGACGCAATGCCGCCGAACCAGCGGCCGGAAGCTGGGCTGTTACTCTTGCGCCGGGCGATGGGCGGCTTTGCTAATCTGCGGCCGGCGATTTCCTACGATGCGATCGCCGACGTTTCGCCACTTCGTCGAGATGTTACTCAAGGCGCTGATATATTGATCGTTCGTGAGTTGTTGGGAGGACTCTATTTCGGCGAACCGCGCGGGATCATGGAGGCAAACGGCAACTCCGTCGCGACTAACACGATGAGTTATGCCGTTCCCGAGATCGAGCGGGTGGCCCGCGTGGCTTTTGACATCGCCGGTAAACGGCGTCGAAAAGTTGCCTCGGTCGACAAATCGAACGTGCTGGAAACGTCACAGCTTTGGAGGCAAACGGTCTCAAGAGTGGCGCAGGAGTTTCCACAGATTGCGCTGGAGCATCTCTATGTTGACGCGTGTGCAATGCATTTGATAACTACACCGAACCGGTTTGATGTAATCCTGACTGAAAATTTGTTTGGCGATATTCTTTCAGACGAAGCTGCGGTGATCACCGGCAGCCTGGGAATGTTGCCTTCAGCCAGCATAGGTGGTGAGGTGGATCTGTATGAGCCTGTACACGGGTCTGCACCTGACATCGCGGGGCGCGGTGTTGCCAATCCGTTTGGAGCCATCGCGTCGGCCGCGATGCTGTTGCGATACACGGCAAAGCTTGAGCAGGAAGCGGATGAAATCGAAGAAGCGATTCGAATAGTGCTAAAGGCCGGATACCGCACACCCGACATTGCAGGTCCGGGCCGTCAGTATCTGGCGACAACCTCCGAAATTGGCGAGTTGGTCTGCGAGGCCGTGGATGAGATCGCAGAGATGCGGCACGCGTATCATGCTGTCTAGTCCAATGTTGTAGGGGTGTCCCTCCGTGGGCACCCCGACCGGCGGACGAGGGGGCTCCACTGATGGACGCCGGTAAAATCCCGTCAAGGGGCGCCCACGGAGTGACGCCCCTACAATGTTATGCCCAGCACTCTTTTCGACAAACTTTGGGACGCTCACGTGGTCCGGGAACAACCCGGACAGCCTACACTGCTCTATATCGATCTACATTTGGTTCATGAGGTCACTTCGCCTCAGGCATTTGCAGGACTGCGCGCGGCGGGCCGACGTGTTCGTCGTCCAAACCTGACAGTGGCTACGGCAGACCACAACGTTCCCACCACCGATCGCAGTCTGCCTATTGCCGATCCGATTGCAGCACAACAGATCGACACACTCCGCAACAATTGCCGCGAGCATAAGATTCAGCTTTTCGACATCAACTCTGCTGAACAGGGGATCGTCCACGTCATTGGTCCTGAACTTGGGCTCACGCGTCCGGGAATGACGATCGTTTGCGGCGACAGCCACACCAGCACACACGGAGCTTTTGGCGCTTTGGCTTTCGGAATTGGAACCAGCGAAGTCGAACACGTTTTGGCGACACAGTGTTTGCCACAGAAGAAGCCCAGCACGATGCTGATCAAGGTCACCGGTAACTTGCCTGAAGGCGTGACGGCCAAGGATTTGGCACTGGGAATTATTCGCCAAATCGGCACTGACGGCTCGACCGGGCACGTCATCGAATATGCCGGCGAAGCAGTCAGTGCCCTTTCGATGGAAGGCCGGATGACGCTTTGCAATATGAGCATCGAAGCGGGCGCGCGCGCGGGAATGATAGCGCCCGATGAAACAACTTTTGAATATTTGAAAGAGCGCCGGTTCGCCCCAAAAGGCGCGGCGTGGGAAGAGGCCAGAGCTTATTGGACCACCTTAAGAACCGATGATGAGGCGGGCTTTGATCAAACGATAGAAATTGATGCGACTTCGCTTGAGCCTTTTGTGACGTGGGGAACGAGTCCGGGAATGGTGGCGCCGATCACTGGAAATGTGCCCGACCCGGCGGAATCAACAACTGAAGCAGACCGGCACGCCGCTGAGCGTGCACTCGAATATATGGCGCTGGTCCCGCACACGAGCATCGAGGATATTCCCATCGATCGAGTCTTCATTGGCTCATGCACCAACGCCAGGCTCGAGGATCTACGCGCTGCCGCACGTGTTGTTAACGGGTACCGGATCACTTCGTCAGTGCATGGAATGGTTGTGCCCGGATCACAGCGCGTCAAGCAAGAAGCTGAGGCTGAAGGGATTGATCAGATCTTCCTCGATGCAGGATTCGAGTGGCGCGAAGCCGGATGTTCAATGTGTCTGGGAATGAACCCGGACATACTCAGTCCGGGTGAACGTTGTGCTTCGACCAGTAATAGAAACTTTGAAGGACGGCAAGGCCGAGGCGGGCGCACGCATCTGGTCAGTCCGATGATGGCGGCGGCTGCTGCAATCACCGGACACTTTACGGACGTCAGAAAGTGGCAGTTCAGAGATTAGTCCAAAGTCCAATATCCAATGTCCAAAGTCCAATATCCAATGTCCAAAGTCATTCTGAATGCTGGCAGATCGAATTACAGATGGACCCTTCGAACAGTTAGAGGTTGGGAAGGAGGACATGCCCCCGCTCTTCGTCGCGCCAGACGTTGCGCGAGGTTGTGAAATCACCTCCTGAATCGGGTAATTAACGGAAGAGCGGGGGCATGCCCTCCTTCCCCAACCTCTAACTGTTCAAAGCCGCCCCAAGGACTTTGAGCCTTGAACTTTGGACATTGGACTTTGAGCCTTGAACTTTGCACTTTGGACTTGTTTTAAGATGAACCCATTCCGCAAACATACTGGGCGCGTGGCTTTGCTTGATCGAGCAAACGTCGACACAGATCAGATTATTCCGAAGCAGTTTCTCAAACGCATTGAGCGCACGGGCTTCGGTGAGTTTCTTTTTAACGACTGGCGTTTCCTGCCTGATGGCACACCTGATCCATCCTTCTCCTTGAATGACCCGCGCTACAACGGCGCCTCGATTTTGGTTACAGGAAAGAATTTTGGCTGCGGCTCATCGCGTGAGCACGCGCCTTGGGCCCTCGCAGATTACGGCTTCCACGCCATCGTCGCACCTTCGTTCGCAGATATCTTCGCCAACAACTGTTTGAAGAATGGATTATTGGCGGTGGTGCTGACTGAAGAAGAGATACTGGAGCTCGGACGACGCGCGCGCGAGATTGAAGGCTATCAGGCGACTGTAGATCTTGAACAGTGCCGGATAACAGACTCCCAAGGTTTCTCTGCGGGTTTTGCTATCGACGATTTCCAGCGTCACTGTTTGCTAAACGGTCTTGACGACATAGGCCTGACTCTTCAATACGAATCCGAAATCTCCGCATACGAAAGCCGCCGCTCGATCCTGTGACAGTCGCATAGCCGCCAAGGCGCAAAGAACGCCAAGATGGCCAGAAAACCAGGTACCAACTGTCAGATATTGTCTTTGTGGCGTTCTCGGTGTCTTGGCGGCTAACTGCCTTTCACGAAACAATTGAACAAAGCCAGTCGCGCTGTCGTATGTTTCCCGCGGAGGGTACAAGCATGCGGGATCCATTTACAGCGGGACTTTTAAGTTTACTAATTCCTGGAGTAGGGCAGCTTTACAACGGTCGCATTCTGGCGGGAATTCTCTGGCTAATCATTACGCCGGGGTTTTGGATAGGTTCGGGGGGCACACTCGGGTGGATCTGTCACCTCATTTCAGCCTATACCGCCTATTCGTTCGCCAAGGACCATCCCATCCGCGGTTAGCTTTGGAAAGAGTGTAGTTTCGTGTATCGTGCCTGGGCCTTCGCAAACTCGGCTCTCGCCTGCCATCAGCGGTGAAGCAAACTAACAGTTTGCTTTAAACAGGCCCGCCTCGCTATTCTTTCGCGCATCAAAAACGATAACCAAGAAGAACCCGGCGTATTAAAGACCGAGCCACGCGAGAACCCTTTGCGTGCCGGTATGCGGCTCGAAGCTACTGCTCCGCCCTGCGTGGTCGTAATCTTCGGCGCGACGGGAGACCTGACACGACGCAAGCTGCTTCCCGCCCTGTTTCGGCTTTCACAACAGCGACTCATCCCGAACGAGTTTGCAGTTCTAGGCACCGCTCGCCAGTCAATGAGCGATGACGAGTTTCGTGAGTTGATGAAACAGGCGCTCACGGAATTTGGCTCGGAAGACACACTCGACGAGTCGGCGTGGGAGAGTTTCGCCAAACGCATTTTCTATGTCGGAGGCGAGTTCGCGGAACCCGAAACTTATCAGAACATAAAAACGCGACTCGAAGACATCGACAACGAATTTCAAACGCAGGGCAATCGGATCTTCTATCTGGCAACGCTGCCTGACTTCTTTGGTTTAGTCGCCAAGCAACTTGGCGAGGCGAAGCTGGCGCGCCCGAAGAAAGGAAGTTGGACACGGATTATTGTCGAGAAGCCTTTCGGCACCGATCTTGAAAGCGCGCGTAAACTCAACAAAGAGCTGGCTGCGGTTTTCGACGAAAAGCAGGTCTACAGAATCGACCACTATCTCGGCAAAGAGACGGTCCAAAATCTTTTGGTGTTTCGTTTCGCAAACAGCATCTTCGAGCCATTGTGGAACCGGCAGTATATCGACCACATCCAGATTACAAACGCTGAGACCAAGGGAGTCGAAGGTCGCGGATCTTATTACGAAAAAGCCGGAGCGTTGCGCGACATGATCCAGAATCATGTGTTCCAGGTTACGTCTTTGATTGCGATGGAACCACCCGCTGCTTTATCCGCGAATGCAGTTCGTGACGAGAAGGCAAAGGCACTTCAGTCTGTGCGTGCATTTCCCAGGGAACGTATCGACGAGTTGGCGGTACGGGCACAGTATGGGCCGGGCACAGTCTTGGGTGACACGGTGACTGGTTATCGCGAAGAGCCGGGAGTGGATCCAAATTCTTCAACGGAAACCTTCGCGTCGCTCAAAATGTATTTCGATAACTGGCGCTGGGCCGGCGTTCCTTTCTACATACGTTCGGGCAAGCGTTTGCAGAAACACGTCACGGAAATCGCCATCCACTTCAAGGGCGTTCCGCACCGCTTGTTCACTGATGCTGATGCGCCGCTCGAGCCAAACGTGTTGGTGATACGTATTCAACCAAACGAAGGTATAACCCTGCGGTTCGCGGCCAAGTTGCCGGGCCAGGCCATGCGCATTCGTCCGGTAAACATGGACTTCCGTTATGGCTCGTCCTTCGGAGCGAAGCCACCCGAAGCATATGAGCGGTTGCTGCTGGATTGCATGCTTGGAGATTCCACGCTCTACGCGCGCCGCGACATGGTGGAACGCGGATGGGAGATCGTGTCGCCGATACTAGAGGCGTGGGAGAAACCCGCGCCGGATTTTCCAAACTACGAGGCAGGCTCGTGGGGGCCGCAGGCGGCAATTGAATTGATAGAACGCGATAGGAGGACGTGGCGGAAGCTTTGAAGCCAGAGGTCAGAGGGCAGAGGTCAGAAGTCAGAGGTCAGAAACTGGCTTGAACCAAGACCAATAACCCGACGACTGAACGTCAGACTATTTCTGATCTCTGATCTCTGACTTCTGACTTCTGACTTCTGACTTCTGAGTTTTATGCAGCAAATACCGGTTCCAAAAACTCTGGATGTAGAAGTTGTCGAACGACAACTGGCAGCGCTTTGGAAAGAGACTGCCGGCGAGTCGGATGACGACGCGGCCGTCTTGCGCGCCCGGGTCGCGAACCTTCTGGTGTTTGTCAGCCACGAATCATTGCTCCAGGAGGTGGATGCATTGATGCTGGACCTCACCATGGTCCATCCCAGCCGGGCCCTGATCATGTTGGGTGAAACTGATAAGTCGGACCAGGACATTGAGATGTTCGTGACGTCCCTTTGCCAGACCGACAAGCGCACCGGCGCCAAACGACTCTGCGGCGAAGTTGTCATCTTGAAAGCACGTGGCAAGTTCACCGTTGAGCTGCCAAGCGCTTCGCTGCCACTGCTTGTTCCCGACCTCACAACATTCCTTTGGTGGCGAAATGAATTACGGGTTTCCGACAAAGTGTTCAGCGCTTTGATCAACGGAAGCGATCGGCTGGTGATCGACTCGGACGAGTTTCGGAACCCGCTCCAGGATCTTTTGGAAGTAGACAGGCTATTTGGCTCGGACCAAGAGGTCGGTGTCAGCGACCTCAATTGGGCCAGGCTTACTTTGTGGCGCGGGTTGCTGGCAGATTTCTACGATGTGCCCGCCTATCAGCCGTTGTTGGATGATATCGATTTTGTTCGCATCGATTACGTTTCGCCGGCGGTCGAGCCGGGAACAGTTGCGCCGCAAGCTTTGCTGATGGCGGGGTGGTTGGCCAGTCGTTTGGAATGGACCGTCGCGAGCGAACCGACGACTCAAGACAACAACAAAACACTTTCGTTCAAACTCTTGCGCAAAGATCGCGGCAGCAGCGTTTCGATGAATGACGGCGCGGATCGGGGCAGTAGCCCGACCGTTAGGGGGGGCGCACGCAGTAAAGAGATCACGCTGGAACTTAATCGCGTCGAGCGTGGCAAACACAAACCCGGCCGGCTCGTCGAGGTTGAGCTGCGTACAAGCGCCAGTCAACCCGCATCTTTTTCCGTCAAGCGCAGCGCAGACAATCTTCACATTCTGGCGGAAGCAAACATCGGAACGGACATTCACCGCGGCCGCGTGCTGCCCGTGAGAAATCGCAGCCTGGCCCAGTTGCTCAGCCGTGAGATGGAAATACTTAGCAATGACAACCTTTATCAACAGGCACTGGCGGTTGCAGCGAAACTAATTGACCTCTCAACATCTTCTCACCCTGACCGGCCTTGAAGTAGCGACACACGGGGTGTTCTGGATTGA
>DASQKG010000077.1:0-12900 GCA_035630655.1 Pyrinomonadaceae bacterium | reverse complement strand
AGTAATACATCAAAACAATGATGCCATAGAACATCGAGATTACGGGCATATGAAATCCGGGGGGAGTCGTTAGCTCAGTCTTTCCATAGACGTGTTCCCAATTATAACACTCGCTCATCGCTATTGTGGGCAGCATTAGGACCGCCCTCAACGACCGAGCAGTAGGTGGTAATAGCCTGTGATTCCGTTCAGCACGTACTGAACCGCCAGCGCGGCGAGGACGATGCCCATGACGCGGGTGGCGATGTGAACGCCACCTTCTCCTACCAGCGATATCAAACGTGCGCCCAGATACAAAACAATAAACGAAACCAAGAAGACGGTTGCGATTGCGCCTCCGATAGCGACGAGGCGCATCGTGTCGCCGGCCGCCTGTGAAGTCAGCAGCAGGATCGTAGCGATGGTGCCGGGACCGGAGAGCATCGGCATTGCTAACGGGAAGACGGAAATGTCGTGACCGACTGAGCTCTGCTCTGTTGGTTCCGGTGACTGGAGGCCGCCGCGTGATCCAAACAACATTGGCATGGCCGCGACGAAGAGCAGTATGCCGCCGCTGATGGAAAACGCGTGGACAGTGACACCGAGATACGAAAGCACCGCGCGGCCTGCGACGAGGAAGAAGAGTGCGACGCCGAAAGCGATCAGGACGGCGCGGACGAGTATCGCCCGGCGGCTCGAAGGCTGCTCGTCCTTCGTCAGGGCCACGTAAATTGGGATGACGCCGGGCGGGTCGACGACGACGAGAAGCGTAACGAAAGCGGCCAGGCCGAATCGCAGAAAGTCTTGATCCATCGATGGAGGATAAGCGGCGGATTGCGCAAAGGGCAAAGGGCAAAGAGCAAAGGGCAAAGAGCAAAGAGCGAAGAGCAAAGTGCAAAGAGAAGACAGACCCTCCCTAACCGTCGGGCTAGTGCCCCATTAGCACAGTTTGGTTGAACATGTGCTGCGCGTCGTGCGTAGTTCTGTTGGCTTTCAAAAGCGTGTAAAGCGCAGGATAATGGCTGGCGACAAATTACCGACAACATACAATGAACAACTGACAACTGACTAATCATGTTTTGTCCCCAATGTGGAACTGAATCATCCTCCGGCCAGCCATATTGCCGTTCGTGCGGAGCCAATCTGAAAGTGATTGGCAAGGCAGTTTCGCTCAGCGAGGCCATCGCACGCAGCCATCGTGGCCCGTTGCCGAAGATCAAAGAGATGATGAAGAGCCTGAAGATTGAGCAGGTCTCGGATGATGTGTCTCGCGCGTTGGAGCAAATGAACCAGGAGATTGTGAAAAGCTCCGGCTCGCTGGCGATGGCAAAGCCCGTCAGCTTTGAGGAGATGATTGAGAAGCGGCGTGAAAAACAGCGAGCGAAGAAAGAGAAGACGTCGGCGCAGCGTCGAGAGAAGCACATTGTTCAGGGCTTGATTTCACTCTTCAGCGGGCTGGGCCTGATGATCTTCCTTTATTACCTTTCGTCGGTGCTGGTTTTGAAACTGCCGGAAGACATCATTGCCCAGGCGCCGTTTGAAATTGATCCGGTGGTCCGAATGATTTGGCTGGTGGGTTTGATGCCGACGCTTACGGGTGTGGGCCGTATTCTCGCCGGACTCACGATCCGCCATGATCCGCCGACCTTGGTTGAATTTCGGGAACAGTCTGGGGGCGATCTCAGAGCTGAGATCTCCGATCTCAAAAACTCCCGATCTGACGTCTCAGATTTCAAAACTACAAACGAGTTGGCTCCAAAGAACGAGCTGGCCAACAATGAGGTAGGGCAAGGGAACGAGCTGCCACCACGCTACGAGCCCGGGAGCGTTACCGAGCGGACCACGAACATTCTTAACCGGCAGAGATAACCCGCTAGATTTCCGAGACTCGAAAGCAGATGCGCCGGGTGGCTTAAGCTTCCGAAGCAAACCGATTCATTGCACCCGAACGTACTTTGATTGACCGCTTTTGTAACGCAAACTGTTAGTTTGCGGACGTGTTATCAGAAACGGCCTGCGATTTGTCGAGGAGCAGGGAAGCGAAGGGCTCAGCAAACTAACAGTTTGCTTTACGTGGAGCGTTATCTTGAACCGGCGTAACTTTCTTATATCATTGTTGACAGTTGGCGTGTTGGCGGAACTCTCTACGTGGTCGCTGGCCACCTCGTGGACACAGAATGGTGATCTCAAGAGTAAGAGTCGATCCAAAACAAAGGGAGTTGAGAAAGTGACTAAGACAGACGAGGAGTGGAAACAGATTCTCACGCCGGAGCAATATCAAATTACACGAGAGAAGGGAACTGAACGGCCCTTCTCGAGTCCTCTGAATGGGATTCACGAAAAGGGTATCTTTGAGTGCGTAGCGTGTGGGTTGCCGCTGTTTAGCTCGAAGACAAAGTTTGACTCGGGCACAGGCTGGCCCAGCTTCTACGAACCGATCGATAAGGAAAACGTTCGTGAGGAGACAGACAAGAGTTTGTGGGCGACTCGCACGGAAGTTTTATGCGCGAGATGCGATGCTCACCTGGGTCACGTTTTTGACGATGGCCCAAACCCGACCGGATTGCGGTATTGCATGAACGGTGTGGCTCTGAAGTTTAAGAAGGACTAATCCACGATTACACGGCCAGTCCCTAGGCCGCAAACAGGCGAAAAGAAAACACGATCCACGAAATCACACTAAACAAAAATTTTCGTGCTGGTTCGAGTAATTCGTGGATCTTGTCTTATCTTTGATCAAAACCCTGGTTTCAATAACCGCGAATTTTATCGCTTGCCTCGCAAGTTCAACGAGACCGCAAAAACGACACTCGGCACTATTGTTTATTCAGCATATATCCTGCATTTGACATATAGGCCCGGCTCGCGTAGGGTGTGCATCAGAATTGAGTCCAGCTCGCTCCCTTCTCAGATCTTCTGGCAATTTCCCAGATCAACTGTTTCACAGCTAACCCAGTTAAGAATGCCAAGGCTTCTATCTTCTGGTCTGTTCAACCTTGGCAAATTGGGGAGCTCTTTAGCTTCTGTTGATCCCAAAGGGGAAAAGGTAAAACACAAATGTCTATGAATCTATATGTCGGTAATCTCTCGTTTGAAACTTCGACCAACGATCTGCAAACACTGTTCGCGAAAGCCGGCACTGTTGAAAAGGTGTCGTTAATCGAAGATCGCGAAACTGGTCAGTCACGCGGCTTTGGTTTTGTCGAAATGTCGACAAAAGAAGAAGGCGCTGCCGCCATCGCACAGTTCAACGGCCAGGATCTCGGCGGTCGTACGCTGAAGGTTAATGAAGCCAAGCCCCGCGAAAATCGCACCGGCGGCGGCTTGCGTTAATTCGCTGAAAATTCCTCACAAAATGAAATGCCCCCGGCAACATGGTTGCCGGGGGTGTTTGTTTTTTGAACTTTGATCTTTGTACTTGGTTCTTTGCCTCTCTGATGTTGCGCTCTTTGAATGCGATAAGCGCCGCGAGACAAAGTACGAAGTTCTAAGTACTAAGCACCAAGTTCAAAGAACAAAGTCTTAGTTCGCCGGCTCTTCAGCCAGGTTTGCAATCGCAGTGATTAGTTCCTCGGGCTGCACCGGCTTGGGCACGAACATATTGAAGCCGGCTGACAGCGCGCGGGTGCGATCCTCGACCCGCACATAAGACGTCAAAGCCACGGCGGGAATGTCCTCAGCAACTTCGAGCGCCCTCAACTTCTTAATCAACGCATACCCGTCTTCACCAGGCATCGCCAAATCTGAGACGACGACGTCAGGCCGATACCACTCGAGCACTTCCATTGCGGCAGCGACAGACGTTGCCGTCTGCACATTGGCCTTTGATTCACTCAGCATGAGACCGAGAATCTGCAGCGTGTCTTCGTCGTCGTCTACCAGCAGGACCTTGACATCTTCAACTGACGGAAGCGAAGCGAAGTGAACCGCCGTGTCTTCCTGAGCCAGCGCCTGGGCGGCAGCTTTTCGTTTCTTTGCGCTCTGTGGTGACGGCGCAAGCGGAAGGTTCACCGTAAACGTAGCGCCGAGCCCCTCACCCGCGCTGGCTGCTTCGATTGTCCCACCATGCAGTTCTATCAGGTGACGCACAATTGCCAGCCCTAAACCAAGGCCGCCGTGTTGGCGGGTCGTAGTGCCATCAGCCTGGCGGAATCGTTCGAAGATAAAAGGAAGGAAGTCAGGACTAATGCCCTGGCCGCTGTCGCTCACTCGAATTTGCAGATTGCGTCCCGCCCGGCTGACTTTTACTTCAATGTGGCCGCCCGAAGGCGTGAACTTGATCGCATTCGAAAGCAAATTCCAAACGACTTGTTGCAAACGATTTGAGTCGCCTACCGTATGACGAGCCGAAGGGTCAAGAGTCACCGCCAAATGAAGGTCCTTCGAATCGATAGCTAGTTGCACGGAATCGATCGCCGCATTAATGACTGACGCGATGTCGACCGGGTCGTTACTGAGTCGAAGTTTGCCGGTGATCATCCGCGAAACGTCGAGGATGTCTTCAATCAGTTGGGCCTGGGATTTTGCATTGCGATCGATCGTTTCCAGGGCGCGTGTTGCGGTGACCTTGTCGAGGTTACCGCTCTTAAGCAGATGCGACCAACCAAGAATTGCGTTGAGCGGAGTGCGAAGCTCGTGTGAGACGGTGGCTAGAAACTGATCTTTCATACGGTTGGCCGTCTCGGCTTCGGCACGGGCCATCTGTTCGCCGACAAGGGCCAGTCGCAGTTTTTCCTCAACCTGCTCTCGATCTCTGATCTCGGCCTGAAGCGATCGGGCCTTCTGTTGCAGTCGCGCGATGGCCCGCAGGCGGTCATCCTGATTTCCCAATCCCGCATAGCTCTCCGCGGGAAGCACGCGAGAGTGCACAGTGCAAACGCCGTGGTGGGGCTGTTCGAACTTTTCTCCACTGAAGCCATGCATCGGATAAGCACAGAAGAGGGAAAAGGAGTGGGCCTTCTGCAAATTGTTCCAGAGCTCTTCAAGGCGGATGGCGCCGTTGTAGTTACCCTCCGCCCAGAGAAGCGCCACCATCTCTCCGAAGGCGCGGACGCGCGAACGTCCATCGGTTACGCTTGCCAGCACGCCACCAATTACTTCGTTGAAACGCCCTGCTTCCGGAAATCCATCGACCATAAACTTCGAAAGCGTTTCAGCAGCGTCAAGCGCCACATACCTGCCACTTGCAATCGCGTTTGTTACGTCGAGGCCGTTCACCCTGAGAAGTTCGTCGAGTCCGTCTCTATGTGCCTTGGTAGCCACGACCACGGCACCACCGCCGGAGTTAATGGCCCCGCCAATAAAGCCGCTTAGAGAATTGAGCAGAAAGCCATCTGCCTCGTAGAACTGAACGAAGTGCTCCGTATCGCTCATCTCAGCCCAATCGGCAGGCGGTGCGAAGTTCCACTTCGTGATATCGTCCGCACTGAGTTGAATCACATCATCCATGGAGGTGTCGTTATAATCTGTTGTCACAAAAAACCTCAAACTTTTGATACAAAAAGCTACTGCCCGCCTGTGATGAGTGACAATCTGAGCGATTGGTGACGGTCACGTCTCTCAACCGGCAAGTCGTTCAGGGGACAAACAATCTTACCAGCTTTTACGCGCGGCACAGGCGGTTAGCTGCACGTACTCCTTTGAAAAGTTATTACATTTGTGTGTCGTAGTTGCGCCTGGCTAGAGCCATAACAACGCTAAATCTTTACGTAAGTATTACCGACGGTTTCGTCATTCAGGACTAGGATGATTGTCAACAATTACTTCCCCGACAATACAAATTCAAAGGAGAACGCGATGAAGGTGTTATTCGTGAATCCGGAATTCCCTGATACCTATTGGAGTTTTCGTCACGCCCTGCCTTTTGAGCGCAAACGCTGCGCGTTCCCGCCCCTCGGGTTACTTACAGTTTCGGCCCTCTTGCCCAAAAGCTGGGAGCGGCGCCTTGTCGACTTGAATGTGCGACCGCTGAACTCTTCGGACATCGGCTGGGCAGACATGGTTTTCGTAACCGGGATGCTGGTGCAGAAGGTGTCGCTGCACGACGTTGTGCGACGAGCAAAGGCCATGGGCAAACCCGTGGTGATTGGGGGTCCATACATCACGACGACAATAGAAGATCTTCCGGAAGCTGATCATATTTTTATCGGTGAGGCAGAAAGCACGCTGCCGCAGTTTGTAAAAGACCTTGCCGCAGGAGAAGCAAAAAGAACCTACCAGGCTATCGACCGGCCGCCACTTTCGACGACACCTGTCGCCGACTTTCAACTCGCGGATATAAAACGCTATAGCTCGATGTCTGTGCAGTATTCCAGAGGCTGTCCATTCAACTGCGAATTCTGCGACATCATCGAGATTTACGGACGTGTGCCGCGCACAAAAAGCAATCAGCAAATGGTTGCCGAACTCGATGCGCTGCGTGATATCGGTTGGAGAGGCACGGTCTTCATTGTTGACGACAATTTCATTGGCAACAAAAAGAATGTGAGACAACTAATGCCTGTGCTGGCCGAGTGGCAGGAACAAAATGGCCACCCATTTTCGCTTCTGACTGAAGCGAGCGTGAATCTGGCTGATGACGACGAGTTGCTTTCTGGGATGCGCCGCGCGGGATTCCGCAAAGTTTTCCTGGGCATTGAAACTCCGGTCGAAGAGAGTCTCAGGGAAGCGCAGAAGTCGCAGAATCGCGGCAACCTGCTGCAGTCAGTAAGGAAGATTCAAAGCTATGGGATGGAAGTGATGGCCGGATTTATTGTCGGCTTCGACAACGACCCGGACGACATCTTTGAGCGGCAGATCAACTTCATTCGTGACAGTGCGATCCCACTGGCCATGGTGGGATTGTTGACTGCGCTGCCTGACACGCAACTTTGGCGACGTCTGGAAAAGGAAGGGCGCTTACTGGGTGAGAGCACGGGTAACAATACAAACACCGCCTTAAACTTTATGCCTAAGATGGATCCGGCGCGCCTGGTGGAAGGCTACATATCCATTATGCGCACGATCTACAATCCGCGCGAGTATTATCAGAGAGTATTGGATTCCTTGAAGCGGACTCCAAAGGCGATCGCCGAACCGACGAGCTACAATCTTCTCGCCGGCCTAACGGCCTTCACGCGTCTCATGGTTAAACTCGGCGTTGTGGATCGGGAGCGCAGAGAGTTTTGGCGATTTTTTGTTGAAGCAGCGTCACATCATCGCCACAAGTTCATAGAGGCGATGCGGCTTGCGGCACTGGGTTACCACTTTCGCAAGCTGAATGAGGCGTACGGTGAGGGTTAGAAATATTGTCCGCCACACTTTAGGTTGTCGCTGTTTGGCCTGTTGCCAGGTGATTTCGAGATACGCCTCACGTCCACACGACAAACTGAATTTTGTCGGACATTTGCCGTTTCAGGCGTCACTGGATGAAGCTGCAGCGAGCGCGGATTGAGTTACCGACCTGCTATTTTCCTCTTGCGACGCCATGAGTTTTACCTTCCTGAGCTCCGGACCTTTGATGCCAAAGTAAGTAGCCATCTGGACGATTTGCCGGGGATTCACGAAGTCGTTGGCATCAGAACAAAAGCCCGTCAAGGTTGGTGAGAACTCGCGACAGGTCATCGACTTAGGCAGTCGTAGGCCCAGCCGGCAGGATTTGTCTGCTTGAAACTCCACGCAAAATTCACAAATACTCAAAGAAAATCTCTTTCTTCAAAGGCAACCGGGGAAGTGTAATCAATGGCCTACGGGAATCCGTTGGAAACGCGTCCTGCCTTCAGCGTCCTGCCACGAAATATCCAGGACATATGGCTTGACCGCACCGTTGAGTGTCTTGAGTCGTTCCAATTGATCATCGGCGCCCTCGACGGCGCGGCCATTGGTCCATGTCCGATGAGACAAGGCAACATTCGCCTTCGGTTGAATCGCATTCACGGCCTCGAAGCGAATGTGTGCTTGCGACGGACCACCCTGGCTTGATTCGTCCTTCAGGAAGACTGTCAGGATCTCGACACTCTTGAACGACTGGTCGGTTACATTTATTAATTCAAGAACCACTTTCGATTCGAGGTCCACGAATCTCACGGCGAAGGGTTTGACTGGCTGTTCACTCATTTTTTGCCTCGAGTTCCTTTTTTACTACTGCGACTGCGGCGGCGCTTGTTTCCGTTGGTCACGATCATTATGTCTCCGGGTTGACACTTCAGGGTCTGGCAGATCTTCTCCAAAGTTTCAAAGTTGATACCCAGCGCTTTACCCTTCTTCAGGCGCCACAAAGTTGTATGGCTAATACCAGTCTCCTTGGCCAGCCAATAAAAGGTTCGATTCTGCTCGGCCAGCAGCTGATCTACTTGAATCTCAATCATGTTTGGTTCTCCGGGCACAGCACTACTTACCACACCCGGCGAATATTGTCCATGCGAAATATATTCTGCATTTGACATATATCGCTCTTTTGCCGTAAACTCACTACGAATCGAGTTCGCTTACTCCCTTCTCAGATCCTCTGGAATCATCCAGATCACTGAAGTCAACAGCCAGCCCCACGAAAGTCTAAACCCAGGAACGCAGTGATAAATCTCTACATTAACGAGCGCCGAGCTGGTGACGTCACAGTGCTCGATCTTAAAGGCAGAGTAAGAGCCGGGGGCACTACTGTCGCATTGCACAAGTCCATCCGCGCACTGATACAGGAAGAAAAAACGTTGATTCTCTTGAACCTGGCGGGTGTTACATACATGGACTCCTGCGGACTCGGAGAGCTAATCGCCAGCCACGTTACGCTGCAACGGAAAGGCGGCTCATTGAAGCTGCTACAGCTAACGGAGAGCCTTAGAGAATTGATGAGCGTCACCAAACTGTTGGAAGTCTTCGATGTCTACGACATTGAATCGGAAGCGCTTGTGAGCTTTGCGGAATTGCCCTTGTCAGTAAAAAAATCGCAATTGTTTTTTGTTTAGTTTGGGAACGCTATGAAAATCGTCTTACTCATCACTCTGGTCGAGAGCGCGCTTTTGGCTTTGTTTATGATCCTCTGGCGTTATCGAAGCGCGAGAATACCTGCTCGCGTGCCGGTGGCAGCAATTTCCGTCGCTCGTCAATCAACGTTTGAGTCAAGGCGGCATGATGCGCTTCGTGACTCGCGCTGGGCCTTTATCAACGGCTGGAAGGTGGAACCGCAGTCGGACGATCGAGCACCAGCTTTCGGGGATGTGGCTTCTTCAAAAGCGTCTGCCTCCGCTCATCGCTCCGGCGCACGCCGGAGACACCAGGCCATGTACAAGCAGTGGTCGCAGGATAGGCACGACTAACTGGCTTCATGTTAGTGGCAGCCATTCAGGAGATTAACGATGAGTTACGCGACAAAAAATAAGAAGAATGTGTTTGGATCGATTGTGGGCGTGATCGTGCTCGCCGCGATCGCTGTCTGGCAGTTTTATCTTTTCGTTACATTCCAGGCTGCGGGCGATTCGATCGGACAAAACGGAACCCATCACTTATGGTGGTCCATTGTATTAGCGGTTTTGGCGTTCGGCGCGGCTTTCCTGGTTTTTTCAGTTTTTTTGCGTCACGACTCGGACGACGATCTCCATATCACTTCAGCGCCAAGAGCGCGCGTTTGATTCGTAAGGACAAGCACGATGACTTCTTTAGTTGCAATGCGGCGTGCTAATGGCGACTGGTTTGCGCTCGATGACGAAGGACGTTACCGCGTACCTGTATTTCACAATGCCGGCGACGCGATGCTGGCGCGTACACGGGATCCCGGAATGGAATGTTTCCGCCCGGTGCTGCTCGATGCAGCTACTTTTAAGAATCTGACGACGACGGATGAAGGCAAAGCCTGCTTCTGGATGGTCGAGGATCCTTTAAGAAGACTAAGTCTGGGTCGCCCGCTGGATCATTCACAGCTTGCCCGGTTAATGCAGAATGGTCACGAACAAACGGCAGGTAGCAAAGTTAAGTGATCTGGTCTTGCGATTACTGTGGAACGATATTGCGTTTATGGAAGATCCGCTGTCCTAACTGCCGCAGGTCGGCGATGAGCTGGTTGCAGGTTTTGGTCATCGCAGTTTTGGCAGTGCCGGCGCTATTTCTTCTAGCGAGTGTTTACTTGTAAGAACTTACCAGGCCCGCGGGCCTTTACTAAAGGAAAGCAAAAACAACTTAATGACAAACCCATACAAAGTAAATGGCAACGGTTTGACTGGCGTAGCAAACGAGGGCACATGGCCGGGCATCGATTCCCGTTTTCGCCTGATCATCGTCGCCGGGTTGCGGACAAAACAACTTCTCCACGGCTCGAAGCCCAGGATCGAGGCTGACAAGGGCAGGCGCAGAAACACAAGTATCGCTCTGGAAGAAGTGAAGAGAGGCTTGGTTCCTTTCACGAAATTCGATACAGACGAGGAACGAATTATTGCGGCAGCGAACGTTGGTTTGATTTGAAGCCGCAAAGGACGGAAACTATGGCGCTAGATACTGTGTCCAGCTTTCACGGTAGCGACCCAATACCAGGACCCACAAAAGTGAACGGAGTTAGAATCTACACCGCAACTGCATCAGGCATCGTCGCTGCCGGCGACGACGTGTTCTACAGCAGGCGTGGCGATGGGCCTTACTATCGTTGGTTTTTCGAAGCGACAATCGGAAAATGGCGCGCCTCCCGAGTTATAGATGCGGCCTTCATTCGCCAGTCGCTCTCACTGGCGACCTGGAAAACAGTGCCCGTAGCGTTACAGTCACGTTTAAGCGAACACTATTTAGAATGATAACGGACGAATCTTTAAACACACCTCGCTGGTTTTCCCAGCTCAATTGGACCCACAGTTTTCTGGTCGCGAGTTTACACGCAAGCGGTCTGCTAGCCTTCTGGTATTGGCCGCGTCGTGTGGACCTCGTCTTATTTCTCGGTCTCTACTTCATAACCACATTCGCGATCGGCATCGGTTATCATCGCCTGCTTACGCATCGCGGTTTTGCGTCTCCGCGTTGGCTGCGAAGGATACTCGCATGGGCCGGGGCGGCAGCACTTCAGGGTGGCCCGGCGCGGTGGGCGGCGATTCACCGGCGTCACCATCAAATGGCGGACAAAGGCGGCGATCCTCATTCACCCTTGATGGGGTTCTTCCATGCACATGTCGGCTGGGTGGTAAAAAAGGATGCGAAGGAAGGTTGCGATTATCGCGAGCTTGTTCCAGACGTGTCGGCCCAGGATCCATGGTTAAGAGTTTTGGATTACAAGGTCCTGTTTGTGTTCCCATGGCTGCTGACGGGAGTAATTTGTTTTGCTATCGCCGGCTGGCGAGGGGTGCTCTGGGGAACTGTGATAAGGACGTTAACGCTTTGGCATCTGACGTGGTGCATTAACAGCGTCTGCCATGTTTTAGGAACACGGCCGAACGAAACTAAAGATGAAAGCCGAAATGTCTGGTGGCTGGGGCTTCTTACTTTAGGCGAAGGATGGCACAACAACCATCATGCGCGTCCGGCTGCCGCGATTCATGGGTGGCGCTGGTATGAAGTAGACATTTCGGGATATACGATCCGTTTACTGGCGAGGTTAGGTGTAATCCGGAAGGTGGTGCGCGAACCACGCGGCGGAATCAGAGGCGTACAGAGTACAGGCGCATAGAGCGCAACCTCGAGCTTGTGGCTTGGCACCCCTAGCTACGGCAAGAGCTAACTTCTATGGTCGCGAAGAACACAACCTAAAGGTTGAACTCTGAACTACAGGCCTGTTCAGAGTTCAAGCTTTAGCTTGCGGGTGGGCAAGAAGCCGGCCCACGTGATCACGAGCAGCAACCTGAAGGTTGTAGCCCAAAAACCTGATGGGTCGTACTCCCGTTATGACCGAGCCCTGGATCCCGAAAGAAACAACGACACATCAGGACCACGTAATTGCGCATGTGCTGGGCGCAACCGTGCTGGGTTATTTTGTTCTCGACGAAGCGCTTTATGTTTTGTTGAATATAGGATTCGTGTGGACAATCTTCCTTGATGGCGAAATGTCATTGCTTCCGCACCCGGTCGCAATTGGCGAACTCGAGCTGGACGAGCGAGGAACAAACGAGATTAGGGCTGACACCGATTTGCTGTTGAGCGATAATTGGAACGCCGAGCAATTGTTGCGAATGAAGGCCGCTACTTTTCAGGGCGATGGCCAACATTGCGAAATCACCGAAGTCCACTTCTTTGAGCAGGACCAACGACGTCGTTTGCTTTTAAGTTGCGAGAAGGGGACGCTGGCAATCGAAACATCACTTACGACCGCTGAAATAAAGATTTATGACGTGGAGCAAGAACGAGACTGAAGATGAAAGCGTCGAGAGCCCTGAGCTGAGCGAAGTTGCCCAGACAGAACACGAGTATCTTCACGAACGTTTACGACAGGAACTTGGTCGAGAACCGACGGAAGAGGAGCTGGATGACTGGCTGAGGCAGCATACGGAAGGCTACTGAGCGCTGGCGACAGGTAACAAGTGACAAGTCAGCGTGACGGTCCCACAGTTACAATCTCACCATAAAGAAAAGAAGGCGTCGTGGTTACACGACGCCTTCTTTCGTCTGACTTGTCACCCTGTCACATGTCACTTGTTACGCGTCCTACTTACCCCATCGCTACAATCTGATTATCGACCCGCGTGACACCGCGAATCGAACGGATCGCTCGTTCGACTTGCGTCTTCAACGTCTCGTCTTTGACTGTGCCGGTTAGCGTTACCTTGCCATCGAGAACGGTGGCCGTGATACCCAAACCAGCCAGGACGGGATCGTCTGCAATTTTCTTGTCGATAGCTGTCTGGATGCCACCATCAGCTGAACTCGTCGAAGTGGATCCACTGCTCGGAGCCTGTTGAATGATGACCGGAGGTTGGGCGGCCGTTACCGGCGCCGGCTGTTGAATGATCACAGGCGGCTGTTGTTGTTGCGCGGGCTGCT
>DASQKG010000076.1:0-10549 GCA_035630655.1 Pyrinomonadaceae bacterium | reverse complement strand
TAGTTCGTTAGGCTCTTTGAAATCCGTGTCGGGCAGCACACCCATCTCCGGGAGTATCTTTTCGGCGATCTGGTGAAATACAGGAGCAGCAACATCGCCGCCGTGGTATGCGCCCGACGGCTCATCGATGACCACAATAATGACTACCGCAGGATTGCTTACCGGAGCGAAACCTACGAAAGAGGCCACATGCTTCGTCAGGGAATAGGTTTTTGTCTTCGGATCAATTTTTTGCGCTGTGCCGGTCTTACCGGCGGCCGAGTAACCATCTAACTGGGCCTTCTTCGCAGTCCCATTAACAGTCACGCTTTCAAGCATGCCTCTTAACAAGGAGGCGGTCTCCTGGCTGATCACTCGGCGCTGTTCCGGATTTGGGCGGTAAACTGTCGCGCCTTCGTCGTTTCTAATTTCGCGCACCAGATGCGGCGCCACTCGTACGCCGTCGTTTGCCAGAGCGCCAAAGGCAGCGGCCATCTGCAGTGGTGTGACTCCGATTTCCTGTCCAATTGCTACTGAGCCTATCGATGAAGGCAGCCAGCGCTTCACCGGATGAAGTATGCCGGCAGTTTCCCCGGGTAATTCGACTCCAGTACGAGTGCCGAATCCAAAACGAGTAATGTATTCATGCATCGAGGGATCACCCACGCGTATACCTAATTTGATTGCTGCAACGTTGCTCGACTTGGCCAGCGCCTCCGTAAGTGTGAGCGCTCCAAATGGCGTGTGGTCGCGAATAACTCTTTTCGCCACGGTGATTGAACCCATTTGGCAGTCAATAATCTCGTTTGGCTTTGCCAACCCCTTTTCCAGGGCGGCCGCAAAAGCGACTACTTTGAAAGTGGAGCCCGGCTCATAAATATTCTGCAATGCCCAGTTGGCTCGCTGGTCTGGAGTGGCTGCGCCAACGTCGTTAGGATCGAAAGTGGGGGCGTTTGCTAGCGCCAGGATTTCGCCTGTACGCGGATCCAGAACTATCGCCGTTCCGGATTTGGCCCTTGCCTGAGACACCGCAGTAATCAACGCGGCTTCGGCCTGATACTGAATACTCTGATCCACGGTCAGAATAATTGTCTGACCAACCCGGCCTGGAACTTCGGTGCTTTCGTATGCGCGCCCTCTCGAATCTCTTTCGATGAATATCTTACCGGGTTCACCAACGATCTTTTCGTTGTAGACCTGTTCAATTCCAGCCAATCCGTTTCCATCCAAGCCGACATAACCAAGTACGTTTGCAGCCAGCGATCCGTGAGGATAAAAACGCTTCGGCTCTTTCCGTGTGTGAACCGCAGGTAATTGCAGGGCTTCCACTTGCAAAGCTTGATCGGGCGCCACCCGTCGCGCGACCCACATGAAACGCCGCCCACTCTTACGCGCCTCGACAATGCGATCAAACAGACCCTCGCGATCCAGTCCCAGAACCGGCCCGACCAAACTTGCCGTGCAATCGATCTCCCCAAGCGCCCGATCGTCGCTCTTGTCGAATTCATCGGGAGCGATAGAAACCGAGATAGTGTCGATGCTGCGCGCTAACTCCCGTCCCTGCCGATCAAGAAGTGGTCCTCTCTGCGGGCTGCTCTCAACCGAGTCCTGCTGTTGCAGCTGTGCGCGCTCGATGAGACTCTCGTGACTCGAAACCTGCAGGTAGACTAGCCGGGCACTGATGGCGAGCATCCAGAAAACGACGAAAGCCGCAACAAAAAACGTGCGGCGTATCGAAACGTCGGGCTGTGGTTGTGATTTAGCGGAACGACGCGCCAACATTCCTTGTTACATCCCTTCTAATGACTCCCGTGAGGGACGATCACTTGCTCCCCAAACAGCTGCACAGCGGCGAGGCGGCCAACTCAATTAACGCTGAAACGTCGCGGAAGGATTGAGCAAGGCCGGGGCAATCGCTAGTTGGCTTCGTCTGCCGACCCTCTGAGTTTCCATTTGGCTGGCCGCTAATGGCTTGAGACCAAGTTCGCGCGCTTCAGATTCGAGTCGGGCCGGGGCAAATGCTTGTTCACGCATCAACATCAAATGTTGTTGCTCCTGAAGTAGCTTTTCGCGCTCACGGCGTAAACCTTCGCTCTTATAGCCAAATTGCACGGCTGCAAAATGCTGTTGCGCCGCGAAAACGAAGCCGCCGGCCAGAAACAAACCACATAACAGCAAGAGGGAGAGACGGTAGAGAGCTCGCACGTCGCGGTCATGATGAATCTTGGCATTGCGCTGTTTCGAGGGAACTCTTCTCATGCGGGGAACTCCGGGTCTGGTTTTTTTTTATGAGATCCGAGATCTCAAATTTGCAATCTCAAAATCGGGGTTGAGATCTCAAAGTTTGCGACAAGCGCGCAACTTTGCGCTGCGCGATCGGGGATTTGCATCGACTTCCTGGGCGTCTGGGACGACTGGACGCTTCGTAAGTATTTCGACGGCGTTTCGAGCTCCGCAGGTGCAAACGACTACGGGCGCCCGGCTTCGAGATCCGCAGTCGCAGTAACCTGACAAACGCCGAAGCTCCTGCTTAACTATCCTGTCTTCGAGAGAGTGAAAACTTATGACAACGAAACGACCGTCGGGTTGTAAAAGATCTGCTGCGGTTTCGACGAATCGGCCTAAACCTTCCAGCTCTTGATTGACAGCAATGCGTAAAGCCTGGAAAGTCCGGGTCGCCGGATGGATTTGCCATCGCTTACCTGATGCTGCTGCGCGGGCCACCAGGTCGGCCAGTTCTTTTGTCGTTGTGATCGGCTTCCCTTGTTCGCGACTCTCAACTATCCACTTGGCGATGCGGCGTGAGTTTCGTTCTTCGCCAAATCTAAAAATGATTGCGGCTATCTCATCTTCCGGCAATTGCAACAGGAGATCTGCTGCCGTCTCCTGCCCGCTGTCGGGATCCATCCGCATGTCAAGTGGTGCGTCAAACCGAAAACTAAACCCTCTGGTTGGCGAGTCAAACTGTAGGGACGAAACGCCAAGATCCGCCAGGATGCCATTCGGCATCCATTCGCCAAGGTCTTGCAGGACGCGGTCGATCTCGCGATAGTCCGCGTGGACGGGTCGGAATCGTTGACCGAAACTCCTTAACCGCTCGCTCGCCGAGCTCAGTGCTTCCCGGTCCCGATCGATTCCGATGACGCGTGTTTCGGTCGCGGCCTCCAGTATTGCCTCGGTATGTCCACCGAGGCCCACCGTGCAGTCGACAAACAATCCTCCTCGCTCGGGCTCGAGGAATTGAATCGTCTCTCGTAGCAGCACGGGGCGATGGGGCGCGCCTCTGCCCCCCAAAGGCGCAGCCATCACCACCGCCCCGTGATCTCGTTCAAAGAACTAAAAATCGGTAAATGGTGAATGGTGAATGGTAAGTCGGACTGTTTTTTCCATTTACCATTTACCATTTACTATTCACCCGCGCTTAAATCCCCAGCTTGGCAATCGCCGCCTCGTCTTCTTCGCTATAGGGGTCGGCCAATAGACGCGCCTTGAACACGTCTAACTCCCAAACCTCCAGGTACGTCAGATAACCCAAAACCGCAACGTCGCCCATCACGCCTGCGGCCTTCCGCAGCAGCGGATGAATAAGGAGGCGACCCTGTCCATCGATCGAAGCTTGCTGTCCGTAGTAGTTCGTTCTGTCAAGGAACTTGCGCCGAGCCGGATCCATCGTCGGCAAAAGTGAAAGTCGCTGCTCTATCGACTCCCATTCGGGAAGCGGGTAAATACGAACGTTGTCACCGGTAAGACTTGTTATGTAGAATTCGCCGCCATGTTTTTCGTCAATCAGGCGACGGAAGGGAGTCGGCACCTTTAGCCGCCCCTTTGCATCTATCCGGGCCGTGTAGTTTCCCCGCAGCATATGATTTTCCGGTCAAATGAGTTTTGGCGGGTGGCCATCTAGGAAAAGTTACTCATGATCGGGTTCGCTACGAGGTTGGACCCACTTCCGACCACTTTTGACCACCCACCGCCGGATACTACGCTCCATCATTTTGGGTGTCAATAGAAAACCCTGCAATATTCTTAGGTTTTTCGCGATCCTGGGCGAAGATGGGAAAGTTACTGTTCGCCTCTTGTCGGCCATTACCGTGGCTGACCAAGTCTCAAACCGCTTCGTTTGGGGCAGGAGTCTGGGTTCGGCCTCTAACCTCTGGTTTCGCGACGCAAGCCGAAGTTCAACCCTTACTACATCCCCACTCGCCTAATCCTCGCGAATAGTCACTACCTAAACGTTGATGTATATTGGCGCGCAATGTTTCTGCCAAGATTCTTCTGTCTACTTAGCAACTGAATGAACCTCGATTCGGTAGGATTTGTCGGGCTTCTTTTGTTTGGCCTGCTCGCCGCCGGCGCGAATGTCCTGGGCGGCTTCGTGCTCATCAGTGCAGGCGCGCACCGTTTCGGAGAGCGATTACTAAAGTACCTTGTGGCCCTGGGCGCAGGTTTCATGCTGGCGGCAATCTTTATCGAAATCATTCCCGAGACCTTTGTAATTTGGACGTCGAACCTCGAGGGCAAGGCGGCGGCCGAAGCCGTAATTGGCGCGATGACGCTCCTTCTGGCAGGCTACCTGTTAATTCAACTCTTCGAACACACCATCGCGCCCCATTTTCACTTCGGCGCCGAAACGCATCCCGAGTCGTTCATGCGGCCTTCAGCTGCCTACGCTGCGGTCGGGGGACTTTGGATTCACACTTTTTTTGACGGCGTTTCAATCGCGGCAGCTTTTCTGGTTAACTTCCGCGTAGGTTTTTTGGTTTTCATCGCCATCTTGCTGCACAAGATGCCTGAAGGTTTTACTGTTGCGTCGATAATGCTTGCGTCGGGACGTTCAGCACGAACGGCGCTCCTGGCAACAACAGCTATCGGGGCAGCGACTCTTGCTGGGGTGGTGGCAGTTGCATTGCTCAACACGAGGATGAGTAGTGCCGTCGGTTACGCTCTGCCCTTTTCAGCGGGCGTTACGCTGTATGTCGCCGCCAGCGACTTGATACCGGAGGTTAACCACAAAGAAGAAAGAAACCCCACGGTCTCAATAGTCGTTTTTGTGGGGGTGGCGCTTTTCTATTTGTTACATAAGGTGATCGAGGGGAGCTGGTAACGCAAACTGTTGGTTTGCGGACGGCTGGATTACACGCATCATAGTTTTTAACTCAAGGTCCGCAAACTAACAGTTTGCGTTACGAAGAAGCTGCAGCTTTCATTGATAAAGACGTTTTTCAGATTTGAGTTACGCATGCGTTGGATTCTTCCGGCGTTAATGCTCGCAGTCGTCGCGCTCTTCTCTGCTCTGCAGGTGACGGCGGTTGCACAGTCTGCTAAGTCACCAATCCCGCTTCCTTCGCCTTTCACGCCAATAATCGATTACGGCAACGTCATTGATCCCGACACGCGCAAGAAGCTGGAGGCAATCTATCTAAACCTTAAGGAACGCGCTGACATCGAGTTTGCCGTGGTTACGGTTGATACAACTGGCGGCCGCGACATTTTCGAGTACTCGCTGGACGTCGCACGCGGTTTCGGCATCGGGTCGAAAGAAGGAGAGAAAAGCGGTTTACTGCTTCTCGTGGCAGTGAAGGACAGGAAATATTTCACTCAGGTAAGCGACCACCTGGAGGGCGACCTCAACGACGGGCTGGTGGGCCAAATTCAACGTGAGAAGCTAGTACCGCAATTCAGGAATGGAAATTACAGCAAAGGGATATATGACACGGTCCAGGCATACGTGGCGACCCTCGCGGCCAAGCGCGGCTTCACCGTTGAAGGAATCGACCAACGATACGCTTATCGAGAGACACCCCAGGAGCCACGCTCCCGATCAAAATCCGGCGGGCTCCCTGCTTCCTGTTGCACCATAATCGTAATCCTCTTTGTGATCATCTTCCTCATTTCGGCCAGCCGGGGTGGCGGGCGCGGGGGTCGAGGCGGAGGTGGCGGGGGCTGGTGGAAATGGATGCTGGTCAGCGGACTGCTAAACGCAGCGACCAGCGGCGGTCGGCGGTCGAGTGGTTGGAGCGGAGGTGGATTTGGCGGCGGTGGCGACGGATTTGGTGGGGGTGGAGGGTTTGGCGGAGGCTTCGGAGGTGGCGGAAGCTTTGGCGGTGGTGGCGCCGGAGGAAGCTGGTAGGACAGACATTCCGGCAGGCCGCAAAGGCCCGGTGGAGCCAGCCAGCTAGTAACGCGACTGTGACAGACAGGAATGTCTGTCCTACGTTTATCGGCGAGCGGTCGATTTCTGGTAGTATTCAGGTACACGAAACACGATGGTTAAAACGAGTGTCCAGGAAGCTTTGAAAGGTCTTCTGAAAGACCTGCACGCAACGCACGGAGACAACCTTGCTTCGGTCGTGCTCTATGGATCGGCTGCTGTGGGCGACGATATCGAGTTGCGCTCCGATTACAACCTGCTCATAACACTTCAACGCATAAGGCCGGAGGATCTGCGTGAGGCGCAGGCGCCAATGCGCGAGTGGCAACGCCTGGGACATCCTCTCCCGGTCTATTTCACTGTGGAAGAACTTTCAGACGCGGCCGACGTTTTCCCGATCGAGTTTCACCAGATGGCTAATGCGCGCGTTGTGCTTTACGGGCCGGATCCGTTTGCGTCCCTCCATTTTTCCGACGTCAACCTGCGTCATCAAACTGAGTATGAGCTGAGAAGCAAACTGATTCAGCTCCGCCGAATGTACATCCCCGCGTCCGTTTCAACTGAGAAGCTTTGCGATTTAATGGGCGACAGCCTCTCGAGTTTCGCAGCGCTGTTTCGCGCGGTCTTGATTTTGTATGGTGAGGATGCGCCGGTGGCGAAGCCCGATTGCGTGCGTGCGACCGTGCGCCGGTTCGGACTCAATGGTGAACCGTTTGAAAGGATTTTCGAATTCCGCGCGAGCGACGATATGCCCCCCAACGAAAAGGAAGCTAACGAGATCTTTGCCGCTTACATGGAACAACTTCAGCAGGTTGTCGAAGTGGTAGATGAATTCGATCGGGCAACACAGTCAGGAGAAAAGAAATGATTCAACGACGACTATCGTTACTTGCATTGGTGGTTTTTGTAACAGTGACAGCGAGTGGCTGCGGCTACAATACCTTGACCACCAAACAACAGAATGTGAAGGCTAAGTGGGCCAATGTAGAAACGCAGCTTCAGCGCCGCGCTGATCTGATCAACAATCTCGTGGAATCAGCCAAGCTGGCGGGCATTCAGGAGCAGGAAGTATTCGGCAAGATTGCCGAAGCGAGGTCGAGACTACTCAATGCGACCGCTCAGGCGCCTCAGGGCGAGGGTGGTGACAAAACCCCCGAGCAGAAACAGGCCGTAATCGACGCTGCCAATAGTTTTGGCGGGACCATCGGCCGGTTGTTGGTGTTGCAAGAAGCGTATCCGCAGTTGAAGTCGAACGAGAACTTCCTGAAGCTACAGGATGAAGTTGCCGGCACCGAGAATCGCATTGCAACAGCGCGGGTTGACTATAACAACGCGACTCAGGACTACAACACTACGCGGGCGAAGTTCCCAACCGTAATTTCCGCGAAGCTGTTTGGTTTCAAAGAAGAGCCTTACTTCAAAGCGGAAGAAGGAGCGACGCAGCCTCCGACGATCGATTCGGGCAGTCTACGCCAGAATCCACCGGCTCCCGCGCCTTCGAAGTAGGATCTACAGAGCCACCAAGAATGAGAGGCCGCCTTTTCCGGCGGCCTCTTTGATTTTGTTGGTCGTGTGATTCTCGTAGATCGTTCGGCGCGCAAGCAAACTGTTAGTTTGGTCACCGACCGCCACCAGGACGCTTGTGATGCCGGATCGCAAACTAACAGTTTGCGTTACACCGACTAAAAGCCGCGCGAGCTGCACATTGCACAGTGATCGCAGGGCTTGCCGCCAGGTTCGACGTTACAGATCTTTTCTTTTTCAAAATAGTCTACAAGCTCCGTTACGGTCGCTTCTTCGACACCAAACTTCTCCTGGCTTGGGTGTGAGTACGATGAGTTGATGCCGGCGAGCCACGGCGAATGGGTTATCAGAACAGGTTTCTGTGGCGAGCGAGGGTCCGCGTTTGGAGTGGGCCGGGGCTCGGTTGAATCCGAGCTCAGTTTTGCCTCAAGCTGCGCTATCTTTCGTTGCAGTTCGCTAAGGCCCGCACGTACATCCGCAAGCTCGGCCCCGATTTGAGCCTTCGGTTGAGGACGACTGGGGACGGCGGTGCTACTGCTCGACACTCGACGGGCAATTCTTTCGGCAATCTCTCGCGCTTGATCCAATTCCGTGCTCATAAGTAGGACAGGCATTCCTGCCTGTCGGTCGTTCGTTGCTTACCAGTTGAAATCAAAAAAGTTTGTTAGGGTGCTTCGACAGACAGGAATGTCTTTCCTACTTACTCGTCTTTCAAGAGATCGATGTAATCCACCACGCCAACGATTGCCGAATCAATCGCTGCCTGTGGTTTTCCAGTCGCCGCTGTCGAAGCGCCCCAGCCCTCCTGCACTATCAAAACCGTGTCGCCGACTCCGGAATCGACCGCGTCCAGCGCCAGTACCGTGTAAGCAGTTTCCTCGCCTTCGGGAGTTATTTGCTGACAAAGCATCACCCGCGCATTCTCGTAGCGCTGGTTTTTCCGCGTGGCGACGACATTGCCAACAACCTTAGCGAGAATCATCCATCACCTGTCTGGCAGTCTTAGTTGATCCATTGGTTACGTGCCCATCCGAATCAACGATGCCGATAATCGTGCAATCTGTCGGAGTATCTTCTCGCTTGAATGGAAAGCTGGCTTCCTTTCCACGACACCAGAAAACCAGTTCGCCCACACCTGCGCCTACTGCATCAACAGCTACCATCGGCTTCCCAATCGACTTCAGATCCTTGTTGAGTGTTTGAACGACCAGCAGCTTCCGACCTTCAAGCGCTTCATTCTTGACGGTGGCGACTACGGTGCCGATTACGCGAGCGAGTTGCATAAATTAAGTGCGGAGCTCAGAGCCACCATTTCCGCTGATGTAACGTTCGACCACGTTGATGAAGATGTTGAGCCTCTGGTCGGTGCTCTTTTGGGCTTCCGCTAGTCGCTTGATACTTTCATCAGTCCGCGTCTGCGCCTCCGCCAGGAGTTCGACTTTCTCTTCTGTTCGTGTCTGCATCTTTGTTAGGTTCCCCACTATTGCCAGTGTGCCAATCAAAGCATCGGAGAATCTGCGAGAGTCTGTTGCTTGAACTTCCCGCATAATTTCAATGTCAGTGGCAAACTTCGCCTGCTGCTCAACGATGAATTCCATCTTCTTGGTCATCTCTTCGTTACTCATGAAAGTCTCCCTTCATATGGTAGCGGAGGTGCGAAGCGGGTGAAGCTTTTCCAGCGCGGTGGTTCACTCGTCTTTAGTGATGTCCACCGTATCAATCACACCGACAATTGCGGCGTCAACCGGCGTGTCTTTCATGCCCTGGGCCAGTCGCGCGCTCGAGCCCGCCACGACTAACACCCGTTCATGAAAACCCGCTCCCACCGTATCGACTGCAACCACGTAGCCGGTTGTATCACTGCCATCGACGTTGATTGGACGCACGATGAGCAGCTTTTTCCCAAGTAGCCGTTCGTCTTTCTGCGTCGAGACGACCGTGCCGAGAATGCGCGCGATGATCATGCCTAGCGGTTACCGATCGGAAGCGCGTCGTCTACACTGCCATGCGGACGCGGAATCACATGAACGCTTACCAGCTCACCAACGCGACGCGCAGCAGCTGCTCCTGCGTCCGTGGCGGCTTTCACGGCAGCCACATCTCCGCGCACAATTGCGGTCACGAATCCCGCGCCGATCTTCTCGTATCCAATCAGCGTAACGTTTGCGGCCTTGACCATCGCATCAGCCGCTTCAATCATCGCGACCAGACCTTTGGTTTCAACCATGCCGAGTGCTTCTTGCATTAGTTGCTCCTCCTAACAGTGAATGGTAAGAACTTAAATGGAAATCGATGGTAAATGGTAAACGGTGAATAGTCTACTACCCTCGTTATCTTGGCTCACGCCTCTCCCGTAATCTCAAACGACTGTACGTTCCCTAGTGAACTAATGAGCGAAGCGGCCTTGCCACTTCCCTTCCTACCCATAACGACGATTGGTTTTTCAAGTGCCGCCGCCATTCCCGCCTCGTAGTTGACCCATTCGGATTTTCGCACTGTTCGCAGAAGCGATGATGACAACCTTGCTAGCCGAGCTGATTTGCTCCTTGATTGCCCTTCGAACATTCTCTCCCGGCTGAAAGTCATGTGCATCCAAGAGAAATTTCAGGCGACGCAATAAAACAAACGTCGTCACGTCAAAAGCGTCCGCGTAGGCCAACTCCATCCATTGGCTAGCGCCGGACTCCAAAGTGTCAGGCGAAACTAGGAAGATCGATGCGGAAGACTCGCGAACGCGATCTTTTAAGCTTCGAGCTATTTCCTTCTCGGAACGCGCCTGGTCTCTCTGAAAGGTCCACGCCACAATACCCTCATCCTCCAAAACTTTTCGAGGGCGTATTGAAGAAGACTGGCCTCAAACTCATCCCTACCGGAATATGAGATAAAGACTGTCTT
>DASQKG010000075.1:0-13439 GCA_035630655.1 Pyrinomonadaceae bacterium | reverse complement strand
ATGAAGACGCCGGTGTTGCCGTTTGAGGCACCGGGTTGCAGTGGACCGCCTATCTCGTGATTCGGTTCAAGCGTGCACAATACCGGTCCACCGATAACTCCCCATGCGCCACACATCGGCATGATTGATGAGGACTTGAATTGTGGCGGGCCAGGTGAAACCGATTTGGAACGACTCAGTGGAAACGAAACCGTGGCCGAGGTCTGAGGTAATGGGGAAACCCAGCGATCTTATCGCTTCTGCAATAAGAGGTTTTGCTTGTTCAGGCGATAAGGGAATCTGAAAAGACTCTTCATGACGCGACATGCCGAGTTCTCCCTGTTAGTCGATGGCAGACGATACTACGGGAGGAAGATTGATTTCAACGAGCTTCGTCGCGGTTGAATAGTGAATGGTTAGTTCGAAAGGAGGGCTCTCCTTGGGGTGCGGCGGCTTCGAAGCCCGCGGAGCGGCCGACAGACGTTCCTCAAACGTAACGTTCGTCGTACTCGATGCCATTCGCTTTCAGGAACTGAATGAACTCATCTCGAAACGAAATCCTTGTGTGATGCTCTTTTTGTTGTCTTAGGTAATTTCTTACTTCCTCAACGCTTGACTCACTCACGCTAAAGGCTCCATAACCACGCTGCCATGAGAAATCTTTGACTGCCGGAAAAACATCATGCATCCATCCGGTTGCGTTGGCTTTGAGTTTTCGCAGCACATCAGATAGGGCGCGATCTGGGCGCAGCTTGGTTTGTATAAGAGTCAGACATATTGGCCTCAGCGATGATTGATGCCGACATTATCGAGCATTTCGAATCGCTCAGCACTGTCTGGTCGATGTCGGACGCTTCACTGTCTATACAAGTAATTTTGTAGTGGCGCGCGGTCAGAGTCCGCTGAGCGCATAAATCGCGGTCCCAGCTACGCGAACGCATTGATCGGTCTGTCGGCCACTCCGCGGGCTCTCATATTGTCAACGATCGGTTCCTGGGGTTCCGCTGCGCTCCACCCCAGGCTCTATGCCGTCGGCCGCTCCGCGGGCTTGAATAATTTCGACAAACGGTTGCCGTTTTCAGGGGACACACGCCACGGCCGACTTTTTGTCCAAAGCCGCTTAGGGCTTCTTGTTTTCAATCAGAAAGATACTCGTAAGTGAGCCGGCGAGGGCCATTACCGCGGCGATCACCATGACGACGCGAAAGCCTCTAACGAACGACTCCCTAACAGCCTGCGTTACCTCAAGGCTCACATTAGCTGGTGGTGGAAGTGCCGTCCCGCCAGAGTTCGCGTTAACCACTTCATCTACATTCAGTCCAGCGAGTTTTATCCGCTGATCGTAAATCGCCGACCGTGCGGTCTCCGGAAGATCTATCGCGTTCAAGCGTTGTTTCAACTCGCCGCTAAACACTTGCAACATCACCACGCCCAACACGGCGACGGCTAACAGACCCGCGGCTCGCGCGACAGCATTATTAATTCCTGAAGCAACACCAGCCTGCGACTCATCTACCGAGCTCATCACGGTGGTTGTCAACGGAGCGACGCTTATCGCCATACCAAGTCCAAGCACCAACACCCCTGGGAAAAATCCTGACCAGTAACCAGCCTCCGTTCCCGGCACAGCCATCAGCGCATAGCCGACAGCGGCGACAAAGGGTCCAACTACCAACGGGGGCCTTGGGCCAAACCTTTCAATCAATCCTCCGGACCAACGTGAGAGCACAAACATCAGCACGACAAACGGTAACAACGCTGCGCCTGCGGCTGTGGCGGAGAATTCCTGCACTTGAATCAGATTGAGCGTGAGAAAGAAGAGACCGCCGCCGAGCGAAAAATAGAGCACCAATGTCAGCGCGTTGGTGCCGGTGAAATTACGAGAGCGAAACAAGTCGAGCGGAAGCATCGGAGACTTGCTTCGCGCTTCAACGAACACAAAAACGGCCAACGCCACCAATCCTACACCAATGGAGATGACAACCGAGGTGGCAACCCAACTCAGCCGCGATGATTCGATCAAGCCATAAGTCAGACCGCCTAATCCCACGGTCGCGAGCAATGCTCCGACCCAATCAATTCCTCCAGTGTGTTTGCGATCGCGGCTTTCCTTGATATGGCGAAAGGTGATCAGAACCACAACAACCGCCAGGGGCAAGTTGAGAAAGAAGACGGCGCGCCAGGAAACATTTTCAATCAACCAGCCGCCGAGGACTGGTCCAATCGCTGTCGTAATCGCCGAGAAACCTGACCACGTGCCGATGGCCCGTCCTCGTTTGGCGGTGGGGAATGAAGCACTGATAATCGCCAGGCTGCCCGGTATCAGAAGCGAGCCGCCGATTCCCTGCACCGCTCTGGCGGCAATAAGTTGCTCGATGTTGGGCGCCAGCCCGCACCAGGCCGATGCCGCCGCGAAGAGCGTAACGCCGATGAGAAAGACGCGTTTTCGTCCGTAGTGATCCCCGAGCGATCCGCCCACCAGGAGTAAGGCTGAAAGAAAGAGCGCGTAGGCTTCGACTATCCACTGAACGCCGATTGCCGTTGCATTCAGATCCTTTTGCAGGGCTGGAAGCGCAACGTTGACGACGGTGCCATCGATGAAAGCCATGCTCGAGGCGAGGATTGTGGCTGCCAGTATCCAACGCGAGTGAGACGCTGCGGTCATTTAGAAGGAAGTGGTTGCAGGCCAACGCGCCGTAGAAAGTCTGCCAGACGAGGATCTGAGCGCAGGTTATCGAAACGGGGATCTGCCACGAGGTAGTTGAACAGGATCGAACGTTCCTCCATGCCCTTCTCAAGCCATGCGAACGATTGGTCTTTATCATTCAGGCGCGCGTACACAAGCGCAATGTCGGCGGGAGAGACATAATCCCTCTTGGCCCGCTCCAGCATTTGGTTGAGGCGAAACTGCCAAACTCCTCGAATCCCGGACTCGGCAAAAATCTTTCTCATCTGCGCGGCAGTTTCCGGCGGCGAGTCGTGCAGTCGTTCATTTAGAGCTTGCTCATACATTCCCTGCGCCTCGTAAACTTTGGCCAACGTACCGCGAGCCACTCCAAAATTTGGATCGAGCTCCAGCGTATGGCGCAATTGATCGGTGGCCTCGCCATAACGCCGAGCAAGATACAAAATGTCGCCCACGTTTTCGTTGACCGGCAGGGAAAGCGGATCGCTTTCCTTTGCTTTCTTCGCCTGAGCAACCGCTTCATCAAGGCGTCCCGTTATCGGCAGGAACAGAGAGTATCGCTGACGCGCCGTGGCATAGTTTGGGTTGAGCTGAATGGCGAGTTTGAATTCATTCTCGGCCCCCTGCCAGTCCCACTCGTAGGTGGTTTTGATCGCGGCGAGAATTGTATGAGCTTCGGCCAGTCGATCATCGAGTTCCAGGGCCTTCTTGGCGGCTGTGCGCGCCTTTTCATATGCTTCCTTCGGCACCACATGCCGGTACCAACCTCTGGAAAACCACGCGTCGGCTAAACCAGCGTATGCCAAAGCGTAGTTTGGATCTTTTTCGAGCGACTGATTGAAATACTCGACTGACTTTGCCAGAGACTCGACGGTCCTCTTGTTCCAATGAAAACGACCCTTGAGGTAAAGCTGATACGCTTCCGCGTTCTCGGTCTGATGTCGGGCCATGCGGCTTTGGTCCGGAGCTGACAACTGCAGACGCAGGTTGTTAGTAATCTGACTGGCGATTGCCCGCTGCATCGACATCAAATTAGAAACTTTCTCCGTGTATTGCTCACCCCAGAGTTGTTTATTGTCGGCCACGTCCATCAGCTCTGTGCTGATCGTGAGATCGTCACCACGCTGCATAATCCGTCCTGTAAGAACGGTGCGCACACCAAGTTCCTTGCCCGCGGCGATAGGATCAGTTTCCTTGCCTTTGTAACGAAAGACAGAACTGCGGGCGATCACGCGGAGGTTAGGTAACTGCGCGAGACTATTAATGATGCTTTCGGTAAGACCGTCCGAGCGATATTCCGTCTCCGGATCATTGTTCTGATTGACGAACGGCAAAACGGCGATTGAGTCGATCGGGGCTTCGGCTGTGAGCGAATTCCGATAGGCGCGAAAGCCGGCAACTCCCAGCACCAGTGCAACCAATACCACGGCGCCGATTAGCGCCACCGCCCTTTTATGATGCTTGATCTCACTGACCAGATATTCCGCGGACGATCCCCGCGTTGAAAGAGGAATTGCAATTGAACTTGTAAGAGGACTGACGACCGTGTCGGCGCCGGCAGTGGACATTTCGCGCCGCATGTCTTTCAGCTCGATCGCAATATCTTTGATCGATTGGTAACGCATCTCGGGATCTTTTTCGAGGCAGCGACGAATTATTTTCTGTAGCTCAATAGGAATCTGAGGACGAATTGAGGAAATCGGAATGACCGGCTCGCGAATGATCTTGTTGAGCGAATCGATTGCGTCTTTGCCTTCGAAAGCTCTTTGTCCGGTTACCGCTTCGTAGAGAATGCAGCCGAAGGAAAAAATATCAGAACGTTGATCTACCTCATCGGTTCGACCCTGTGCCTGTTCCGGGGACATGTATCCCACTGTGCCGAGAATGACGCCGGACCTCGAATGCTGTTCAAGCGCGACAGTGGCAACGTCGCTCGCACTACCTAACGATCCTTGTGGCTCAACGAGTTTCGCCAGTCCGAAGTCGAGGAGCTTGGCGAAGCCGTCGCGGGTGATCATGATGTTGTCGGGTTTTAGATCGCGATGAACAATCCCGGCGGCGTGGGCCTTGGCCAAACCTTCCGCGGCATGCTGCAGAAAACGGAGAAGCTGTACCAGGTCGGCATCTTTGGTCTGCATAAACTCGCGCAAGGTGTGACCGTCAACGAACTCCATGACAATGAAATGATGGCCCTCGCTTTTGCCAACCTCGTAGATGTGCGCAATGTTCGGATGATTGAGGGCGGCGGCAGCCTGCGCTTCTCTTTGGAATCGATGTAAGCGTTCGCGATCCGAGGAGAACCTCGACGGCAATATTTTGATAGCTACTTCGCGATTTATTCTCGGATCGCGCGCGCGATAGACTTCCCCCATACCGCCGGAGGCAATCTTCGAAAGGATTTCATAGCGACCTAACTTCGAGCCGGTGGGAAAGGTGGCGGAATCTTTACCTGATGAAGTGGACGAGTCCATTTGTATCGAGCTTTTACGAATCGGCTTCTTGCTGTCTAGCTTGAAACGCCTGCTTTTGAGTTCATTCTAGCCGATGTTCTGAATCCGCAACAGATATCCGCCGGTTCGTCTGGTCGAGACTCCCGAGCTGCAAAAGACGCCTTTGTGATCTCTCAGGTAAGGAAGGAGGGCATGCCCCCGCTCTTCGTCGCGGAGTGCCAAACCTGAAATAGCGTTGGCGCCATCGTTCACCTGATCACAGCTCGAGGTGGGGGTTATTCTCATGACCGAGGTAGCCAACGAAGAGCGGGGGCATGCCCTCCTTCCTTACCTGAGAGCACACAAACGGTCCCTTTGCCCCCTTGGGAGTTTTTCAGGCAGCCGGTCAGGTCGTAATTCACAACGACAGGCAGACACCCTTACGCCCGACACCCGATACCCGACACCTATTTCTGTTGTCGAACCTGTCGGCATGCTTCGTCGTATAATTCATCCATGGACTTGATTCATACAATAGCCATTGGCATGGGCGCGTCGTGGGTCTCAGGGATCAACCTCTACGCGTCGGTCGCAACACTTGGCTTGCTTGGCCGCTTCTCCAATCTTGAACTGCCCGGTGAACTTCAGGTGTTAACGAGTTGGTGGGTAATTGGATTCGCGGTCGCGTTGTACCTCGTCGAGTTCGTCGCGGACAAAATACCTATCGTCGACAGCACTTGGGACGTGGTCCATACCTTTATTCGTGTCCCCGCCGGAGCAGTGTTGGCAGCGACGGCATTTGGAGACTTCGATAAGAGCGTGCAGGTGATCGCATTTCTGTTGGGCGGAGGGCTGGCGCTCAGTTCTCATGGAACAAAAGCGGCAACGCGAGCCATCGTGAATACGAGTCCGGAGCCCGTTTCAAATATTGTGGTGAGCTTGTTGGAAGATGTGCTGGCGGTGGCTTCGATATTGTTGTCGGTGTTTCTGCCGGTGTTGTTGTTTGTGGTGGTGGCGGCAGGCTTGCTCGTTTCAGTGTGGTTGCTGCCGAAAGTAATACGCTTCTTCCGTGGTGTATTTAGAAGCATTCGCGCGTTTCTTCGGCCGGCTGCGACTTCGTAAAGCAAACTGTTAGTTTGCTGGCGCTACGCCTCAACGGCCACGAGGCCACAAAAGTAACTTTAAATAGTTCGAGGTCGGGAAGGTGGGCTTGCCCCCGCTCTTCGGTTGGGTCAGTCTAATCGCGGGCGATGGTGCACCTTCCGCCTTCCCCGTTTAGTGCGGACTTGTCCGCCCGGGAGGGCACAAGTGCCCGTTCTAAACGGAACGAATCTGTGTAATTTGCGGATAGAGTTGGTATGCTGGTGGCGATGTCTACACCAGAACAAGATCAGAACAAGTCAGCAAAGCTGTTTAGCCGGGCGCTGGCATTGATGCCGGGTGGCGTGAATTCTCCTGTGCGTGCTTTTCGCGGCGTGGGAGGGACACCTCTGTTCATCAAAAGAGCTCATGGGCCTTTCATCACCGACGTAGATGGACGGACTTTTATCGACTATGTTGGCTCCTGGGGCCCGATGATTCTGGGCCATGCAGATGAAGAAATTGTTAATGCCCTCGCCGCCGTGGCTGCTAAAGGCACGAGCTTCGGCGCTCCGAATGAACTCGAAATAGAGCTCGCCGAAGAGATCGTTGACGCCGTGCCTTCAATCGAGATGGTGCGCATGGTCAACAGCGGCACCGAAGCAACCATGTCTGCCATTCGCCTTGCTCGAGGCGCCACCGGACGAGACAAGCTGGTGAAGTTTGAAGGTTGTTATCATGGACATGCCGACAGTTTGTTGGTGAAAGCCGGTTCAGGCGTTGCCACACTTGGCTTGCCTGACAGTCCGGGTGTTCCCGCTTCCCTCGCACAACACACAATAAATTCTTCCTTCAACGATGCTGCGGCGCTCGTAGAAATCTTTTCGCGGCATCAGGATATCGCCGCGGTAATAATCGAACCAGTTGCCGGCAACATGGGTGTCGTGGCGCCGCAAGCGGATTTCCTGAACGTTGTTCGTGAGTTGACGACAAAATACAGCGCGCTTTTGATCTTCGATGAAGTGATGACTGGATTTCGCGTGGCTCGCGGAGGTGCGCAGCAACTTTATGGCGTTATGCCCGACATTACGTGCCTCGGCAAAATTATCGGCGGCGGATTGCCTGTGGGCGCATACGGTGGCAGTCGCGAGTTAATGAGCAACGTAGCCCCTGCCGGTTCTATCTATCAGGCTGGAACTCTTTCCGGAAATCCGTTGGCGATGACTGCGGGACTCGTGACCTTGCGACGGCTGAAAGACAAAACGATCTACGAAAGACTTGAACAGCGTTGCGCTCGCCTTTGTGAAGGGCTATCAAAGGCGGCCGCGGACGCTGGGGTCAAAACGGTAACAAACCGCGTCGGTTCGATGTGGACGAGCTTCTTCACCGATGAGCCGGTCACAAGTTGGACGACAGCGAATAAAAGTAACAGAGAACTCTATGGCAAATTCTTTCACGCGATGCTCGCTGAAGGAATCTATCTGGCGCCCTCGCAATTCGAAGCCGGGTTTGTCAGCGCCGCCCACACCGATGAGGTTATTGAGCGGACAATCGAGGCTGCAGGAAAATCATTCAAATTCATTATCGAGAAGATCAGATAACAGTTAATGGAAAAGGTCATTCAAGTCCTCAACCAAATGCAAGCCGATGGCATCATCGAGAGGTTTGCGATTGGCGGTGGGATAGCTGCAATTCGCTATTTGGAACCCTACCTAACGGACGACATCGACGTCTTCATCTCACCGGTGGTCGTCGGGCCGAATGGTTTGATGTCATTTGATCGAATTTACGCGTACCTGGAGGAGCTCGGTTACAATACCGAGAGGGAATACATCAGGATAGAGGATTGGCTGGTGCAATTTGTACCCGCATCCGAATCAGTGCAGGAAGAAGCAGTCGCACAAGCGGAGCGCGTGGCATTTGCAGGGGAGTACGCAACGATATTCTCATCAGAACATCTGGCGGCTGAACTTCTTCGATCCGGCAGACTGAAGGATCATACGAGAGTATTAGCATTGCTTGAATCGGGGCAAATGGACATGGAAGTCTTTCACGACATCATCCGTCGGCATGGCTTGTGGGAGAAGTGGAAAGAGTTTGCCGTGCGTTACGACTGGAAGGAGAAGTGATGAGTAGTGGAACGTTCGATCCAAACAAGTTCAGAGTAGAAGATCTCTTCCGCGCAAAGGAAGAACGACGAAAGCAACTCGCGAGTCTGCCATTTCAAGAGAAGATCAAGATCGTAGAAAGGCTCAAGACCGTCCCAGCAGCGTTCAAGAACGAGAGGCTGATCTTTGATTCTTTTCTCAACGTTTGTCCCGATTTTGCAGGTGAGCTTATCCAGGAATGGGATGTTGTGGAGGAATGGTATGCCAAACGTGCGATTGATCCTCCACTTCAGCCGTTTGACAAACGTCCCGATATCATCGCCGTCACCGCTTCAGGACGCAGGATAGGTGTCGAACTGAAGAGTTGGGTAAATCGAGAACAAATCGCAGACGCTCGAAAACAGGAAAGAATACAAGAGAACATTCTGAAGGCAATAGGAAAACAGCCGCCGAACAAAACCCAACACATAGGTCAGGTTTGGCTGTCTCCTAAGCAACTAAGATTCGATGCAGGAGACGACCTACATTTCCGAGAACAGTTATTCGTCTTTGTTGAAAAAGTTGATAAGGACTGCTCGCAAAGTCCCGAACGGGAGCAGAACTTGTTGCAAGACCAAGACAGAAATGACTTTGCCGCCTTCCCAATTCTGGAAAAATATCTAGATAGGGTTCGATTTCATTCCAAGGTGCGCCATCGTTCTAACAATTGGATAACGTTTCCGTATTCGGCGAGCTTTTTTTCGTCGAAAACGATGCTGGACACACTAAAACGAGCGCTACTCACTCACAGGGATGACGAGAAGTATAAAGACTTGCGGAAGCACGTTGGTCTCGATGAAGTCTATTTACTTGTTCATTACGACTTCAAAGCCTTTGCGTACAACACACCTTTTGACGCTCCTAACTTTGGTTTCAAAGAAGCGGCGAAATTCGCCTCAAACGCATTGCAAGGTGACGGAGGCCATTTCGACCGAATCTTTCTTTTTCACTTTTTGTGCGGCAAAGAGAAAGCTTACAGAGTGATTTAGGCTGCTTCTGACCTGATATTGGTGTCAAAGCGGCAAATCGATTCTGAATTTCGTCCCATTTCCCGCCGAGCTTTCTACATCAATCGTGCCGCCGTGTTGTTCGACAATTTGTTTCACAATGGCCAAACCCAACCCCGTCCCGCGTTTCTTGGTTGAGAAAAAAGGCTCGAAGATGCGCTCCAAGGCGGCCTTGTCCATTCCCATTCCCTGATCGGCAATCGTCACACGGCCATACCTCCTGGGCGCGAGGTCGTCACCGCCGTCAACCGAAACGGTTTCGGTTGAGATTACAACTGAGGCGCCTTTTGGACTGGCGTCGATCGCATTAGCAACAACGTTTACAAAGACCTGGCTCAACTGATCCGGATCCCAGTTTCCCATCAGAGCCTGGTCACTGAATTTCCTTTCCACCCGTGCATCGCTCTCCCTAATCTTATCGGCAACAAATTCCAGGCTGCGATTTATCACTTCACGAATCGAAACATTTGAGCGCGCCAGGGCTTTGCGACTTGAGAACTGGGCCACGTCTACCACCAGCTTATTTAGATGTAGAATTCCACGCTCAACCAGCTCAATCGTATTCAGACCCTCTGCGTCTGAAACGTTGTCACGCAGCATGGACACACCCAAACGAATACTGCCCAGTGGGTTTCTAATCTCATGCGCCACCTGAGCCGTAGCCTGGCCCACTGCCGCCAGCGACTCCTGCCGTCGTAACCCGCGTTCGGCCTCAGCCGCTTCTGTGACATCAACCAGGGTTAGTATTTGTCCGCGTGCCGAATCAATCGCCAGCGGCGAAGAATAGACGTCAAAGCTTTGTTCTCCCTCATCAGGCGCGCCGGCAGGAACCACCCACCGCCCACGATAAATCGATCTCTCCACACGTGACCCAGTCGCTGCTTCCAGCATTTTCAACGCAGGTTGGGAACCAATCTTCTCGTGAATTGACGCGCCAATGCTGGCGCCAGGGAAGATCTTGAAGAAGGCTGCGTTCGCACTGCGTATGCGATCTCCTCCATCAACCGCCGCCACCGCGCTCACCATGCCTTCGAGTAACTGGCTGGTGAATACCCGCTCGCGTCGGGCTTCCTCGACGCTCTGACGCATTTCACCGAACCTGCGCTGAACTTCCCAAATCGTGCCCGCGGCGACGAGGGCGCCCATGATGAGCGCGATCATGCTCCAGGTTCGGATCGATCGCGCCGCATTTTGCTCGAGGATTTCGCTTTGACGAAAAACCTCGAACTGCTCTTCGTTAGACCGCTGCAGCAGGGCGTCCAATTCCTTGTCAACTACATCAAACCTCTCGAAGCCTTCGAGTGAGTAGCGGCGCAGTTCGTTAGTGACTTCAACAAACGAAGTCAAATCGTTTTTGAATTTTTGCCAGCTCGGGTCGGCGATCAAAGCTCGCTCCAGGTCAGGCATCAATTCCTTTAGTTCGTCGCGCGCACGGTTAAGACGCATGTCGATAGGCGGTCGCATTTCGCGGCGGGCCTCTGAGTCGGCCCGCGCGCGCGCTTCGTTGTTGAGTTTGGTCACTGCGAGTCTCAATTTGAGCAACAGACTCAACTTCGCCGCGTGCTGCTGCTCAAGCCCGAGAACAGCGATACTGACTTCGTCCATGCGTCGGACACTGAGGAAACCCACTACGGAGATAAGGATGAGCAGAACGAGAAACCCCAGAACCAAGGGTGTCACTGCCGGCGCCAGCCGTTGGACCCAGTTGCGTTGTGGGCTCGACTGTTGAGCCGGCGATTGGGCCGGTTCTGCATCAATACGGCGGTAAACGACTGTGGAATGATCCTCAGTTTCTACAGGCGGTGGGGCCGGAGGCGAGGTGGAGCGGTCATCGCGCGCAGCGTCATCGGGTGGCTCTCGTTCATCCGTTTTCATAGTTATTGCGGGCTCCGCCGCTGTAGGACAGGCATTCCTGTCTGTCGGACTGGGGACGGATGCTGGTAACCTGAGGCCGAACTCTGCCGAACGTCAAACAGACAGGAATGTCTGTCCTACTAAGGCTTGGCGTCCATCCAGTTGTCTGCAATCCCAACGTCAACCACTAAAGGAACATCGAGAGTTACCGCCGACTCCATTTCGTGCTTGAGAATTTTGGCGACGCGCTCCGCTTCGGCCGCGGCAGTTTCCACAAGCAGCTCATCGTGCACCTGCATCAGGAGCTTTGCCTCAATTCCTTCGCGCTTGAATTCCTCGTCAACTTTCAACATTGCAATCTTCACAATGTCGCTGGCTGTGCCCTGGATAGGCATGTTGATGGCTTCGCGTTCTGCCGCTTTGCGTATGTTCGCGTTGCGATCGTTGATTCCCTGAAGTGGGCGAATGCGGCCATAGATGGAACGTACGTATCCATGCTCGCGAGCGCGCAACGGAACCTCTTCCATGTAACGACGCACCCCCTTGTAAGTGTTGTAATAATCCTCGATGACCTTCTTTGCTTCCTGCCGCGATATGCCGACGCGTTGTGAAAGGCCCCAGGGCTCGATGGCGTACGCAATCGCGAAGTTGACGATCTTGGCAAACCGGCGCGCCTCTTTGAGTTCCGCGTCCGTCTTTGCGCCAAAGACCAGCCGAGCTGTGCGCTTATGAATATCGTCTCCGTGTTGAAAGGCTTCCAGCATCACCGCGTCCTGGGTGATGTGGGCCAACAGACGCAACTCGAGCTGCGAATAGTCAGCCGAGATTATCTTGTTTCCTTTCTCAGCCACAAACGCGCGCCTGATGCGACGCCCGAGCTCGGTGCGAATAGGAATGTTTTGCAGGTTCGGTTCACTGGATGAAAGACGTCCGGTGGCAGCAACTGTCTGATTCAGCAGGCAGTGAATTCTTCCATCAGCCGAAATCTGATGAGGCAAAGCGTCGGTGTAAACGCTCTTCAACTTGTCCAACTCTCGATATTCAATTATCAGCTTCGGTAATTCAAAGGTCTGGGCCAACTCTTCGAGCACTGCCTTGCTGGTGGAGATACGACCCGTCGACGTCTTCCTGCCCGACGTCATATCCAATTCCGAAAGGACCTCGCCCACCTGTTTTGGCGAGCCGATATTGAATTCTCTTCCCGCCAATTCGTAGATCTTTATGGTTAGTCTCTTGAGCTCCAACCCCAGGTAGTTTGACAAGTCGGCGAGGGTGGCGCGATCGACCTTGAGACCCGCCCGCTCCATACGATAAAGAAGCGGCGCCAACGGCAACTCCATCTCCGAATAGATTGTCTCAAGTTTCTTTTCGAGAATACGTTGATGCAGGACCCGCGCGGTGCGCGCGGTGAGATCAGCGGCGACTGCTGTTTGCCACTGTGCATCGGACCAGCCGTTTGCTGGTTTCTCAAAACCTTCCACGCCCACGGCTTCGCGCGCAAGATCGGGCAAGTCATACTTGCTGCGATTCGGATCAAGTAAGTAGGCGGCGAGAAAGGTATCGTCTTTGACACCTTCGAGGGTAATGCCCAGATGGTCCAGAAGTCCGACCGCGCGTTTTAGATCGTGAACGGATTTCTCCAGCAAGCCGTTTGAGAGCACTTCGCTTATCAATGCGATCGCTCGGTCGCGGTCGTCACCAAACTTGTCCAAATCGATTACGGCGGATGAACCGGGCGCACTGGAAAATGCTATGACCTGCGGCGCTTCGAAATTGATTGCACATTGCTGATCGACTATCAATTCCCCTTCGGCATTGGCAGTTGCGGCATTAGCCTGACCGCGAGGAGCGGCATCAAGAGCAGAAGTAGAGTCGGTGAGCGCTATGCTGACATTTTCAGCATCCCAGAGGCTCTTAATCAGTGCTTCCAACCCCACCAGCGAATCAACCAGTCTGTAATCGTGGGGAGCCCCTTCTTGAGCGGCGACCGCGACGGCAGCATCGGCAAACTCGCGTGTAAGCGCCGAGAATTCAAGTTCCTTGAAAAGCTGGTAGGCGGCTGCGCGATCGGGCGGTCTGGATCTGATTTCATCAAGATTCAGCTCGACGTCCAAGTCAGTTCTTATTCGGGCGAGATCCTTTGATTGAAGAATAATCTCAGCGTTATTGCGCAAGGATTCCCGGTAAGTCTTGTGCTTCACTTCTTCCCAACGCTTGAGTGCTTCCTCAATCGAACCAAACTGCGTAACGATTTGCA
>DASQKG010000074.1:0-11693 GCA_035630655.1 Pyrinomonadaceae bacterium | reverse complement strand
CCCGCGCTGTTTGAAAAGTTGCCAGTCTTCTGGGCGTTTGCCGAACGACGGCCGGAGTTTCCCAGGTTCTATAAGCAGATGATTGCGTTGCGGCGTGGCAGTAATGGGCTGAGGCGTGGTTCGCTCGAGTGGTTACACAATTCCGACGAAACACGCGTTGTTAGTTACCTCCGCCGCACACCCGATGAAGAAGTATTGGTGGTGATCAACCTCTCGAGCCGTCCATTTGTGGGCTCGATTGAAGCGCAGGCTCAACCAGGCTTTACGGATGTCACACCCGACGTAGGTCAGCCATTACCGCCTGACGTGTTCAACCCGGAGCGTACCGCGAGAGACCGAACAGTGGGGTTGCCGGTGGTGGCGTTGGACGCCTGGGGTTATCGAATCTTTCGACGGAACTTGAAGTAGATCTACTTACAGATTTAGCCCGCGACAGCGGGCGACGGCGTAAAGCCTGGGGTGGAGCGCAGCGAAACCCCAGGAGCATGCGATTCAAAGAAACGATAGCCCGCGTAGCGGGCGGCAGGCTTGGATTCGTCGAGGCTGTCGCCGCTACGCGGGCTATTACGATCTTTGGGACGCCCACCTGGGGTTCCGCTGCGCTCCACCCCAGGCTTCATGCTCTCACCCGCTTCGCGGGTTCAGGCACACAGGCCTTAAGCAGCTTTTCGCAATGGTACTTTGATTTGTTTTCTAAGTCCCACTAACCGCATTGCCTTCGGAATCTCACCGTTCTGCATAAACCACTTCCAGATATTTCCGGTCCTGGCGTTTTCTGCGCTGAGCAGAATTATTCCGGCGTTGATTCCGATGACGTCACTGTCAATCCAACCAGTATTTGGATTGAAGGCGTCGACGAAAGCATATTTGCCGTAAATCTTCTGCCCATATTTCTGCTTCATCGTTCTCATTGCGGCAACTGATAGTTCCGGCGTGAACATCAACGAGCCGCCCGCCGCGGAAGGAACGATGGTTCCATCGATTGCCGGTTCGCGTGGAGGACCACCCCATGCAAGATAACCCTTAGCGCTGTCGGACGCCGTGATACCCCACACGTTCGTTTCAAATCCGGGAAAGTCATGTGACAGGTCCTTGCAGAAAGCGTGATGCGCCAGCGTGGCCTGGACGGAGTTTTCGAAATAGTCAATTCGGTCACCTTGGATTTCGCGCTGATTACGATAATCAACCCACGCGTGAGAATACTGGTGCATGAACAGTGGAACGCCAATCGTCGTGAAATAAGCAAAGCCGCGGTAACGGTAGCGATCGCGCCACAACGCGTCCCACGATTTAGGAGATATAGAATGAGACGGAGACCCGATGGCCATCAAATAAAGAATAGTGTCTTCGCTGTAGGTGTCCCAGCGAGATTTCAGAAAACCGCTTTCCGGTTTCCAGCCGTGCGAGAGCAGCAAGGGATCACCGTTCAGCATCCAGCGAAAGTCAACGCGTTCGTAGATGGTCGTTGCCATTGCCACGATCTCTTTATCGTCTCGGAAGCACTGGCGGACCGTTAAGACCCCTGCCAGCAGCAGCGCGGTGTCGATGGAGGAAACTTCGCTCTTCCATCTTCGGTCGCCCGTTTTGGCGTCTATCCAATGATAGAACCACCCACGTTTTTCAAATGCCTGGCGGGCAAAGAAGTGTAGTGTCTTGCGCACGCGCTCGCGCGCCTTGTCAGCTTCTATCCATCGTCTCTCGGCGGCGATGCAAAGACCGGTCAGACCAAATCCGGTCGCTGCGATGCTGGCTACGTTGCGGTGACTCTCTGGTAACGGCGAGCCATCTGCTCGAGCGCGGTCGGGGACAAGGCCCGTTCGAGGGTCCGCCTGTTCCCAGAAGTATTGAAATGAACGGCGCTCGAGATCTTCAAGAAGAGCATCGTCCTGAACGGAAAAGGGCGACGTTGAGTGCGCGGGCGGACTTGATTGCGCAGAAACAGGGCAGACAAGCGTCAGAAGGATCAGGAGAAGTAGAATCACAGATCCGATTGAGCGATTGTGTAGTGGCGGGGACATGGAATGTTTATCGCGGCGAAGCCGCTCCGTTGCCCCAAGGGGGCTGCGGCTTATAGGCCAGGGTTGCCGCTTCGGCTACCCTGGGTGTTGGAAAAGAAAATGATCTCAACCCGCAACGCGGTTGTGTCATCGCCAATAATATCCGCAAAGAGGACGCAAGCGCATTGCGGTTGAAATTCATATCGGCCCATTACCCAGGGTAGCCGAAGCGGCAACCCTGGGCTGAAAGACGCAGCTCCATTGGGGCAATAGAACCCAGCGACAAGCTGATGGGATTATTGCACCATTTCCGACCTCACGGCCCGGTCACTTGAAAGCTTTTCTCAATGAGTTCTGCCGAATTCGGTCCCACCATCACTTTGAACTCACCCGGCTCCACCACAAACTTCATTTGCCGATTGTGAAAACCCAGTTCTTTCGAGCCAATCTGAAACCGTACCTGCGTCCGCTGTCCGGGTTGAAGCGTTACCCGCTGAAAGCCTTTTAGTTCTTTAACGGGACGGGTCATGCTTGCTGCAACATCGCGAATATACAACTGCACGACTTCATCGCCCGCGCGTTGTCCCACGTTATCAATATCGACAGTCGCGGTAAGTTGGCCGTTTGCACGTATTCGTTCGGCATTGAGACTAAGACCTGTAATCTTGAACTGCGTATAGCTCAACCCGAAGCCAAAAGGAAACAGCGGCGTCCAGGGAACATCAAGATACTTCGAAGTGTATTTGTTCGCGGCGTCCGGCGGCCGGCCCGTGTTCATATAGTTGTAATAGATTGGAATTTGGCCCACTGCCCGCGGAAAGGTGACTGGTAATTTCCCGCTCGGGTTTACGTCGCCAAATAAGACGTCCGCGATTGCATTGCCGGCCTGAGAACCTGCAAACCACGTCTCCAGAATCGCCGGACTGTTTTCCGCAATCCAGTTGATCGTCAAAGGCCGTCCGTTCATCAGGACTATTACAACCGGCTTGCCCGTCGCCTGGACTGCTTTGACAAGGTCCAGCTGGCGCCCGGGCAAATCAAGTGAGCTGCGTGATGCCGCCTCGCCACTCATTTCAGCGGATTCGCCCACCGCTATGATCACCGCGTCTGATTTTTTGGCAGCGTTCACTGCGTCTTCAAAACCAACGGTTTCGGCACACGGGATATCGCAGCCTTTCGCGTGGTTGATCTTCGTTTGGGGCAACTTGGTCTTGATGCCCTGAAGCAGAGTGACAGCATCGGCCTCTCTGCCATCACCGGTCCATGACCCGATCATATCTTTCTGACTATCAGCCAGTGGTCCAATCAAGGCAATTGATTTGAGGTTCTTACTTAAGGGCAACACCTGCTTGTCGTTCTTCAAGAGCACCATTGAACGCGCCGCCAGTTCCCGGGCGGCGGCAACGTAAGCGCTGTTGAAGATCACCCTACGTTCGAGGTCCTCATCCGCGTACGGACTTTCAAACAGGCCGAGTCGAAACTTTATGCGCAGGATGCGCCGCACCGCTTCATCGACGATCCTCTGTGTCAGTTTTCCTTCTTTAATTAAGTCGCTTGCATGTTTGCCGTAGAGTCGGCTGACCATCTCCATATCGAGGCCGGCATTCAACGCCTGACCGGCAGCCTCGGAGCCGTTCGCGGCCGTACCGTGCTTCATAAGCTCTTCCACGGATGTGTAATCGCTCACTACGAAACCGTCGAACTTCCATTCGTCGCGCAAGACACGCGTGAGAGTGTATGGGTTGGCCGAAGCCGGCACACCATTCAGATCATTGAAAGCGCTCATGAAGGTCCCAACGCCTTCATCCACCGCCGCTTTGAAAGGAGGGAAGTAAACTTCGCGAAGATTTCTTTCCGAAATGTCGGTGGTGTTGTAATCACGCCCCGCTTCAGCAGCGCCGTAAGCGACCCAATGTTTTGCGCAAGCTACGACCTTGTTGTTGGCGCTGTAATCCGTGCCCTGAAATCCACGCACGCGTGCCCGGGCCATAACTGAACCGAGGTGCGGATCTTCACCTGAGCCTTCGGCAATCCTGCCCCAGCGCGGGTCGCGAGCGATGTCGACCATGGGGGCAAACGTCCAGTGCACCCCAGCTGCCCGAGCTTCCGCTGCTGCAATGCTGGCGGCCCGTTCAACCCCGGCCGGATCCCACGTGCTCGTCTCGCCAAGTGGGATGGGGAAGACAGTGCGGTAGCCGTGAATTACATCGAATCCGAAGATGAGCGGGATTTTCAGGCGCGATTCGTTCATTGCCATGCGCTGCAGAGTGTTGGTGTTTCGTGCGCCGCGCACGTTCAGGGTTGAACCAAGCAAACCTTTGCGGACCAGGTCAGGGTGCTCATCTTTGAATCGCCCGTCAGAGTGCCCGTCGAGTTGCTGTAGCTGTCCCAATTTCTCCGCCAGCGTCATGCGTGCGAGCAATTGATTGATACGCTGTTCAGTATTTGGGCGACGCTGTAGCTGTGCCGCCGGCGGTGAGGTCAATAAGATCAACATCAAGACGCCGAGAAACAGAGTGCACAACAGTGATCTGGATAACTTCATTACAAGATTTCCCTCGATCTGCAGGAACCTGGTGTTTATAGGCCCGGGATTATCGGATTGTCTACTCCTCGCGCGCGTGAGCCAGCGCCAGTTTCCTGCCAGTGGACGACAGGCCGGGCCTGGATCAATCGCCACGCGGAGCGATCTCATTAACACCGTGGCTTTAGCCCGGTGATAAATGCCCTTAAGTTGGTCCTAAACCGTTTCTAACGGTTTCGTGTGTCTCTGGAACAAGAAACCGTTAAAACGGTTGCCCTTTGATTCGCTCATCTCTTATCACCGGGCTGAAGCCACGGTGTTAATGAGATCGCTCTGCGTAGCCCACAGGTACGACGCTGGAGTATCGACCGCAACGCACAACGCCCAATTCGCCTGTTGTGAGCGCTGTCCTTTAATATACTCTCGACGTTGAGCACTTACCCTAAATCAATGTACGTTAACCGCATACCGGAAATCATTATTTCGCTGCTTACCACGGTCATGCTTCCTGGCCCAGGCTGCACCTCAACACTCGGTTCCGTCTTCAACTCAGCTCAAACTTTCGCCAGATCAACCAGTCAATCGGCGAGCGCGGACATTGCTTCCCAGTTGCGCGAGGCTGCTTCACTTCTGCAACAGAATAAGCTCGACGAAGCGGAGCGCCTTCTCCGTGACGTAATCACTGCTGCGCCGCGGAATGCTGATGCGCACAACCTGCTCGGAATAATTCTCGACCAACGAAACAGCTTCACAGATGCCGAGCGTGAATACCGGCTTGCGCTTCGTCTGAATCCTCAAGCGATATCGCCCCTGGCAAATCTTGGCGTTTTGCTCGCCCGCATCGGTCGCGCGCAGGAAGCTATAAGAATCTTTGAGTCAGTCTTGAAGAAGGTCCCCGATCACCGCGAGGCTACACTTAATCTTGGTCTGCAATACGCCGCGGTTTCGAATTTTTCTGAAGCTGTGCCGCTATTGCAACGCGCCCTGGTCCTGGGAATTGACAGTTATGAAGTTCGTTACAACCTGGGACTCAGCCTTTTTAATTTGAAACGCACTGCGGAAGCGAAGAGCGCGTTTGAGTCGGCTGTATCGCTATCGGCAAACGCTGCCGAGCCCTACTACTACCTCGGACTGATCGCATGGACCAGCGGCCAACCGGAGCAAGCGCCGGACTTATGGGACCGGGCCGTCAGCCTGAGAGAAAAATTTCCCGAGGCCCATTTCATGCTTGGCGAAGCGTTAAGAAAGTATGGCCGCACTCGAGCCTCTATCGAATTTTACAAACGGGCTCTCGATCAGGATCCAACGAAGTTTGCTTATTATGCGCGACTCGGTGGCGTCTTCATCTTGCTCGGGCAGGCCGAGGATGCTGAAAGAGTTTTCCGTCGCGCTCTGGTCCGATTTCCAAAATTGCCTGAGGCATACTATTTTGCCGGCGTTGCTGCTCGCGCCAGATCTGATTACGCTTCGGCGACGACCGAATTTAGAAAGGCACTTGCGCTCGAGCCCCGGAATGTAAATGTTTTAGCGCAACTAGGGTTTGTGCTCCTGGAAAGTAATCGAGTTGCCGAGGCCGAGACGTTCCTGCAAAGAGCCGTCGCAATAAGCGAACGGCACTTCTACGCCAATTACGACCTGGGTCGTCTGCTGGTGAGATCCCGCCGCTACGAACAAGCTTTACCAGTACTTCAGCGCGCGGCCAGGCTCAAACCAAATAATCCTGGTGTGCATTACCAGCTCTTCATGACGTTTAGCCGGTTGAAGCGCAAAGAAGAAGCCGGCCGGGAACTGATAACTTTCAAAGACCTTGAAGAAGCCCGCAAAGCCGCACCGCGAGAGGATGCAGCTATTGACGACGAGGAAGCACAAAATCCTTCGACTCTGTCCCCCAGTCCGTAGCAGGGCCTACTCGTTCTCAGAAACTGAACCTGCCCTGAATCTCCACGACTCTTCCCGATAGGCCCCCAAGCGCTTTTCCAAAATTCGGATTGGTAATGTTGGTACTGTCGGTATTGAAACCGAATGGCTGCAGGTTAAGGAAGTTGAAGACATTGAAGAAATTTGCCTTCACTTCAAGATTTGAATTTTCCCCGAACGCGTTGGGCATGCCGAATTTTTTGGCCACCGTCAGATCGATGTCGCGATATTTTGGACCACGGAAAGAGTTGCGCCCGATTCCCGGCAGCAATCCGGCTACAGGCGTTCCTGCGGCGCCGGTGGCGCCAATTGTCGAGAAAAACCTGGCGCCGCCACCGGGGAAGTTGCTTCCGGTAATAAAGGCCTGGTTGGAAGTGTCGTTACCTGCGCCACCGAAGTAAACGGTGGGACGCGCGGGGCATACGATCGGCCTGTTGAAACTGGGGCAGTTACCAATTACTGGAGTCCACGGAAAGCCTGTGTGAAAGGTAGCGATCGAACTGACTTCCCATCCGCCCAGCACCTTGCCTACCAGGCTGCTGCGATTTCGGAAAAAGGGCAGCTCCCAGACGGCCGACGCCACGAAATGATGCCTGGCGTCATAATCCGACGGACCACGTTCCTGGTTAACGTCGAGAGGGAAGGTGGGGTTCGTGGAGGCCGTTGGATTCTCATTCGAGACAATGTCAACGCTCTTGGCCCAGCGGTAGTTTGCGCCAAACTGAAAGCCCTCAGCGAAACGACGTGATACCGACGCCAGCAATGCGTTATAGCTGGCGCTGGTATCAGGTGTTGGGAAAAAGACGCCTGAAGCAAAGAAGGTGCCTGGGTCATTTGGATGAATAAATCTTTGATTTACGAGGCGCACAAGCTTTCGGCTGGCGCTACCCTGGTAACCGAGGGTTCCTGTCATTTTCGCCGGCAAGCTGTATTGGCCTTCGAGCGAGTAAGTATAGACGTAAGGAGTCGGCACTTTGGCGGGGGCACCCCAAATCTCTACCTGCTTAGTCCCTCCCTGCGTATTCGTCGGGATTCCTGTGTTTGGATCAAACGTAAGAATCAGGCCAGGGTTGTTTGGATAACTGAATGGTGTGTTGTTGGCTCCAAGGGCGTACATAATTATGCCGCCCGCAAAAGGCGCACTGAATTCATTATTGGTACCGCAGCAAACAGTGTAGCGGGCCATAAACGGTGGATTAGCGCGCGAGTTGGCAAACAACACGTCTGGCAAACGGTTGTAGGAAATACCGAAGCCGCCACGGAGGACGAACTTATCTTCCGTAGTAATGCCGATGACTTTTCTTGGACTCCAGGCGAAACCAACGCGAGGAGCGAAGTTGTTACGATCCGGCGGGTAAAGCTTGTCAGGTCTAACGATCCTGGCGCCGGTCAAAGCCGCCGCGCCGGACCCCAATTCAAGATTGCTCAGCTTGCCGTCGGTCTCTGTTAACGGGGAAAAGTACTCCCAACGCAGACCCAGATTCACCGTCAAATTAGGCTTAACCTTCCAATCGTCCTGGGCAAAAAAACCGAGCGTGTGGGTGCGAAAATGGCGCTGCGTGTCCGGTGGGCCACCAGTACGCGGGTCGGCGTCGATCTGATAAAACAGCGGCGTGCCGTTGGCGAAATTAAACAGTCCGCCAAACGTGTAGAGTGGCCGTGCGCCGCCCAGCAAATCATTGTCGTCTTGCTCCTTGCGAAGTTCGCCGCCGAAAGCCCAGGCATGATTGCCTATTACTTTTCTAAGGGTGTCGCGTATCTCGAAAGTTTTTTCAGAGAAGACGCCTGGGGTAGTTTCCGCCCAGGGTGGTCCAAAACGAATGCGATCGAACGGTAGCGTTTCGATCTCGATTCGCGGCAAGCCGAAGTTTGTGTTGGGCGAAGACTCCAGCTCGTTAAAGGCAAAGCGTGTGAGGTTGAAACGCGCTTCATTGATCGTAGTAGGAGAAATGATGCGCGTATAACTAATCGATCCAAACAAATTCTCTGGTGTTGTTCGCACGTCCCCCATGGGCCGGCTTCTGCCACCGTTATCACTCTGTACGCCCTCAAAGCGCGAGATATAGCTGCTGAAGGCCAGTGAGTCTTTCTCTGTCAGGTTAAGATCAAGGCGTCCGTTGTACTGGTTTCCGCGGCTCGTGTTGATCGTCGCAAGCTGTGCAAACTGAACATCCGGAATAGTGTCGAACCCTGCGCCTGGCGATCCCACGTTAAGGTATTGCCCCGTAGCTCCCGCCGGTGAACCGATGTCCAATCCGCCGGGCACTTGACGGCAGTTGCCTGCATTGAATCCGGCGGCGACACATGTGATTGGGATTACGCTGATGATTCGGGGCTCGACGCCTGGCGCGCCCAGGATTCGGGCAGTGATGCTGCCTGGTCTTACGGCCTGAATCAAGTTTCTGAACTCCGGCGTCTCAACAAACGAATTGAATGACGTGCTCGTATTGCTACGCAGACCCTCGTACGAAAAGAAAAAGAAGGCACGATTCTTTCCGCTGTACACAGAACGGCCGCCTTCACCAAAACGCGGCAGGTAAATCGGCCCACCAAGGCTACCGCCAAATTGGTTGAAGTGCTGGTTGTTTCGAACTGGCGGTGCATTGTTAACGCCGCCGTATTTGTTGAACGCATTGAGCCCGGGGCTGTTGTTTTTAAGAAACAGGCTTCCGTGAAAGTCGTTGGTTCCATTTTGAGAGACTGTTAGGACCTTCGCGCCGGAATTGCGGCCAAACTCAGCGGAGTAGTTATTCGCGATCACCCGCACTTCTTTAACTGACTCCTGATTGGGCGTGATCACCGCAGCACCGCCCCACGTCAAACTGTTTACGCTGGTGCCGTCGATCTGGTAATCGTTCGCCGAAACGCGTTGACCGTTGGCAGATATTTGCGGCTGGTTCTCCGTTTGAAAAATCGATCTGTTTGAACCGCCCGGGCCTGACTGATTAGGCAGATTCACCGCCCCACCAGAGCCGCCTCGGGCGAAGTCGCCAAACACTCCTGGAGTCAAACGCGTCAACTCGTAAGGGTCGCGCCCGAATTGCGGTAGAGTTCGAATCTCCTGAGTTGTGATTGCGCGATCGATATTAGCGTTTTCCGTCGCCAGGATGGCTGCCGTGTCCTGCGTCACCGTCACCGTTGCGCTCACATCACCTGCGTCCAGGGAAACATCGATTCCTTGTACCGCTTCCGCATTGATCACAACGCTATCAAATACTTTTTGCTTATAGCCGGCTTTCTCAACCGTGAGCTTGTAAGTCGACGGTGGCAGTCCAGAGAGCTTATAAAAGCCATCATCACTTGTAGTCGTCTCTTGCGTTCTGCCGGTTTCCGTATTGGTGAGCGTTATCTTGGCTTCAGGGACACGCCCTCCTGCCGTGTCAGACACCGTCCCTTGAATTCCAGCTTTGAATTGACCGTTGGCTGCCACTACAGCGAATACAACGAAAAGCGAGCAACTAATTACACGGGTTAAACGGGAACCAAGTCGATTCATAAGATGGCCCTCCTAGGCCAGACGGTTTGCAACATGCTTCGCGCCCCAGGTCAAGCGGTAGCTTTGATGTGTTGGGATCTGTCTCCCAAAGTCAACTCTTGCTTTCTGGGGGAAGGCAATAGGAATAGGCGCGTGCCTAGTTAACAGAGTTGAGGCGATGCGTATGTGCGCTGGCACACATAGTAACACGGGAATAATCACCAAAAAACGATTATATTTCCCGGGTAGACTCTGGTAAGCTTGGGGCCCCGATCGGACATTTTGATTCGGACACGCGTCTCGATTGACCTGCGCTGTCGCCCCGTTACAACGCCGGTCGACTTGAACAGGCGACCATCGTTTACACACTTGCTGACCGCCACGCAGATCAGTGCGCTTTATCGTAGGCGTTACGCGCTGCGTTTGTTGTCGTGGTTAAGGAATCCGAATAGATAAGAAGGGAAGAGTTTCTGATGAGACGTTCCACCCTAAGCGTTTTGCTTCTACTTTGCGCCCTGTTAGCCGGCGCCTGTGTATCGAGTAACCAACCCACCAACAGCACCAGCGGTACGCGAAAGGTAAAAGGACCAAACGATCCGGTCAGTATCGGGTTCTCAATGGACACCTTGAAGGAGGAACGCTGGCAGCGAGACAAAGACCTGGTTGAGAAGCGGGCCAAGGAGCTTGGCATACAGGTCAATGTTCAGGTCGCTAATGGGGATGACAACCTCCAGATCAAGCAGGCTGAGAACCTTTTGACCCAGGGTGTCGACGTGCTGATTGTGGCGCCACATAACGGCGACGTTGCTGCCTCGATTGTTGAAGCCGCGCACCGCCAGGGTGTGCCGGTAATCTCTTACGACCGCTTGATCAAGAATTCCGATGTGGATCTGTATCTCTCGCATCAAGTAGTAAAGATGGGGGAGATGCAGGCGAAATACTTGCTCGATCATGTGGGTAAAAAACCGGCAAACTTTGTGGTCGTGGGCGGCTCGCCAACTGACAACAATGCGTTGCTATTACACCAGGGCCAGATGAATATTCTCAAACCGGCGGTTGATCGCGGGGACGTCAAGATTGTTGCCGACCAGTATGCGAAGGAGTGGCAGGCAAACGAAGCATTGAAGATCGTGGAAAACGCGTTGACGCTGGTAAACAACCAGGTCGATGCGGTCGTCGCGTCAAACGACGGTACCGCTCGCGGCGCGGTGCAAGCGCTTGAAGGCCAAAACCTGGCTGGGAAGGTTCTCGTTTCGGGCCAGGACGCCGATCTCGCATCCTTGAAGCTTATTGCCGAAGGCAAGCAGACGATGACAGTTTACAAATCAATTCAGCCGCTTGCTTACGGAGCTGTCGAGGCTGCGCTCAAGATGGCCCGCGGCGAGAAGGTCGCGACCACCGAAACCATCGACAACGGCTTTAAGAAAGTTCCGGCAATACTGCTTGAGCCAGTCGCAGTGGATCGGAACAACATACTCGACACGGTTGTGAAGGATGGCTACCACAAACTGGAAGACATCTGCGCCGGCATTCCACCTGAGAAATGCCCGAAGAAACCGTAGGAAAGTCGGGAGTCCAGAGTCGTGAGTCTAGAGTCGGGGGCTTTAGAGTGGCGAGCTTTAAGAGTTTCGAAGAGATTCATGCGTGGCAGAAGGCTCGTGAAGCGAAGCTCTATGCGTTGCTTGACGAAGTATCCCGAATGACGTTGAGACTAGCGCAGCATCTACGTTCTCCGAAGGTATGACTCGACTCCAGACCCCAGACTCCGGACTCCAGACTT
>DASQKG010000073.1:0-2976 GCA_035630655.1 Pyrinomonadaceae bacterium | reverse complement strand
TCGCGATCCCGGCGTGCACACCATTGTCATAATCCTGCCCAATGGTCAGCGCTGGACACGCGAGATTATTCTCGAAGGCGGCCGCATCAAGTGTGTGGCGCTCAATTACAAACCTGGTCTGCCGGCGGCAGTCATTCCTTGTCCCTTCCCGGTGAATCTTTCCGCACCTTCTTCAGTCAATGACGGAGAGGTAATAACCTATACGTCAGATGTCGTTTACAGCGGCAGCTCAGCACTGAAATACGTCTTGACGGTAAGTCCCTCGAACGCCAAGGTTCTGAGTGGAGCCGGTACGCCTACGATTTCAGTAGATTCGACTGGATTGGCGGGACAGCGGATTACGGCCACGCTCTCAGTTGATGATGGTTCGGGCGAGCCCACTTGCCGCCAACTAGCCCACGCGTCTACTTTCATTCCGCCCCTGGTTCCGCGGGAGAATCCGGCCCGGGAATTTGACGTCTGTTGCAATTGCTCTTTCGACGATCAAAAGGCCCGTCTTGACAATCTCGCAGTTGAACTCCAGAACGATCAATCGACCACTACTTACGTGTTCGCCTACGGTGGTCGAACCAGCCGTGTCGGCCAAGCCGACCGATTGGGTGCTCGCGCACGAGACTATCTGGTGAGTCAACGCGGTATCGCTCCGGCGAGAATCATCATTCTCAACGGCGGTTTCCGGGAAGAGGACTGTGTCGAGCTGTGGATCGTTCCCAGCGGCGCTACACCTCCGCAGCCTCGACCTACGGTACAGGCTGGTGACGTTCGACCTCCCCGCGAAAAGCCTGCCCTAAAACCACGCAATTAAGTTGAACGTGATCGGCGTGGAGCCGTCCCGTCCGACAGTCTGAGTTGAATAGGAGACAAGAGCCATCGGCGCTTTTGTCTCCTTTTTTGTGGTCATATTTCCGAGTCTTACAAAGGACAACCACGAACCAACACGAATCGTTATTACATTTCGTGGATCGTTTTGCCCCGAGCGTCGCCAGGACCAGTTAGAAACTGACAGCATGACTCAACCGCTTTTGCTTTACGTTGACGGTACAGAAGCCCCTGTGGTAACAATCAGATTGCAATTTCCCCGTTAGCCCCCACACTAGTTTCCCTTAACTAGGAGGAATCCTTCATGGCTGAGAATGGTGGTGGCGGCGGAAGTACAGGCGTGGTCGCGGTGCTGGCAATCTTCGTGTTGGTCGTCTTGGTGGCACTCTTTGTTTTCAGAGGACGACTGTTTGGCGGGGGCGGCACACAGAAGATCGATGTCAACATTCAGGCTCCGAGTAGATGAGTCAAACCTGATCGTTATGTTCTCGAGAGGGGGAGCGCCACCGCGCTCCTCTCTTGCTTTACCACGACACCACAATTGCTGTGGCGTTCGTAATCAGTTGGGAAAACATTTACCGGTTAGAATTTAGAACCTACGATTCGCTAACTTATGAGTGCACCGAATATTGAAACCATCGTCTCGCTCGCGAAACGGCGAGGCTTTGTCTTTCCATCATCTGAGATCTACGGCGGGCTGGGCAGCGCCTGGGACTATGGTCCGTTGGGTGTGGAACTCTGTAACAACGTCAAGCAAGCCTGGTGGCGATGGATGGTTTATGAGCGCGATGATATGGAAGGGCTGGACTCTTCTATCATCCTGAACCGATTGGTGTGGAAGTATTCGGGACATGAACTTACGTTCACCGATCCGCTGGTCGATTGTAAGGAATGCAACAGCCGTTTTCGCTATGACAAGCTTCTGGGTGAGAAGGCGTTGGAGGCACATAGAACCGGGCAACTTACACCGGCCCAGATTCTTCAGGACATCAAGTGTCCCAGTTGTGGCAAGACCAACTGGACAGGTGTTCGTCCTTTCAACCTTATGTTCCGTACTCACGTTGGCGCGACCTCCGAAGATGATCCGGACGCGCTCGTATATCTGCGACCAGAAACGGCTCAGGGCATCTTCATCAATTTTGCCAACGTCTTAACGACCAGTCGTCGCAAGCTCCCTTTCGGTGTGGCGCAGATTGGCAAGTCATTTCGAAACGAAGTGACGCCCGGCAACTTCATCTTTCGTACGCGCGAGTTTGAGCAGATGGAAATGGAGTATTTTGTTCGACCCGGTGAAGACGAGCAGGTACATCAGGAATGGATCGATAACTGCTTAAATTGGTTCACGAGTTTGGGTATCTCGGCGGGCAATTTACGTCTCTACGAGCAGCCAAAAGAGGAACTGGCACACTATGCCAAACGCACTGTCGATATCCAGTACCGTTTTTTCCCTGAACGCGAAGAGCAGGAGCGGCAATGGGACGAGCTGATGGGTATCGCCAACCGCACGGATTTTGATTTGCGTACACACTCCAAGAAACCAGAGGACGCGGAGGGTAAGCGCCTTAATCCTGACTCGACAGAAGACCTGTCGTATTTCGATGAGGCCACGAAGGAGCGTTTCTATCCTTATGTGATCGAACCGGCGGCGGGTGTGAATCGCACCGTGCTTTCCGTACTCATGGATGCGTATTCAGAAAAGACGAACGACAAAGGCGAGACTCGGGTAATCCTGAAACTCCATCCAACCTTGTCACCCATTAAAGCTGCCATTCTGCCCCTGGCAAAAAACAAGCCCGAGATAGTTGGGATGGCCAAAGCGATCAAGCGCTCTTTGCAGCCGGTGTTGCGCGCGGTCTACGACGATACTGGGGGCATCGGAAAGCTGTATGCGAGACAGGATGAAATCGGCACACCATTCTGTGTAACGATTGACCACCAGTCGCTTGAGGACGAAGCAGTCACGGTGCGGGACCGAGACACCTGGGAGCAGGAACGGGTTAAGGTCGCGGACCTTCCGGAACACTTGTTGAATAGACTGAAAGGGTAGCCCATTAGATTTTTGATTTGTGATTCAAAGCCCTGTCGTCGAAGTTAAGTTTTTGCTAGTCGACAATCAAAAATCAACAATCAAAAATCGAATAAGCCATGCCGATAGTA
>DASQKG010000072.1:0-15655 GCA_035630655.1 Pyrinomonadaceae bacterium | reverse complement strand
CCATTCGCCGTCGACTTTTAGAAGCGTAAAAAGATCTGTGAACCGATGTCCGGTCCATCTTATGGCGGAGCGTTTCGCCATCGATAAACTCCATCGCAATGTAGTGGGTGCCGTCACTCTCGCCGATTTCGTAGATATGCGCGATGTTCGGGTGATTCAACGCGGCTGCCGACTTTGCTTCGCGAACAAAGCGCTCCATGCGATCTCGATTCGACGCTACGTCGGCCGGCAAAATCTTCAGCGCAACTTTGCGATCCAGTCTTGTGTCCTGAGCCGAATACACCTCACCCATACCGCCCGCACCGATCTTAGAGACGATGCGGTAATGCGACAGTGTGGTATTGGCTGATAGTTCTTTACTCATGCGTTCTCATTTCAATTCTGGCAAACCAACGCGCCGGGCCAAATCCTGATTTTTGTGCATATGCTCTAGTTTCATTTTCTTTAGTTAAACCTGTCGTTGCCTCACGATTCGGGACTATCGAACGCTCCAGCTCGCCCTGGATGTCTAAGTCTCGGCGCAAATTCTTGAGGTCAATCAACAAATCGCGCGCCGACTGGTATCGCATGTCCACATCCTTCGTCATCGATTTCCGAACGATGCGCTGAAGTTCAGCCGGCACGTTTTCCAGCAGTAGCGGTTCTTTTTCGAGGATTGCGACGATGGTGTGATTGACGGTCTCGCCGGTGAAGGGGACTTTGCCGGAGAGCATTTCATACAAGACGACTCCCAAATTCCAGATGTCTGTTCTGGCATCGGTCTCTTTGCCACGCGCTTGTTCGGGCGACATATAGGAAACCGTTCCCATCACCATGCCGGGATTTGTTTTGACAAACGCACGAGTTGCGTCTTCGCTACTCGTCGACGACTCAACTCCTGTTTCCAACAATTTCGCTAAACCGAAATCCAACACCTTCGCGTAACCATCTTTCTGCAGCATGATGTTCTCGGGCTTGATGTCGCGATGGATAATCCCAGCCTGATGCGCCGCGGACAGCGCTTCTGATACCTGCACACCGATCTTCAGGATCTGATTTAGCTGAAACGGTTCCGTAGGCGAGAGATGCTCACGCAGAGTCTGGCCGTCGATCAACTCCGTCGCGATATAGTTTTTGCCGTCTGCCTCGCCGATCTCATAAACGGTCAGAATGTTCGGGTGATTCAGTGCCGACGCGGCTTTCGCTTCCTGAATAAAACGATTCAGCTTGTCTGCATCCTTACTGAATTCTTCGTGCAGGAATTTGATCGCGACCTTGCGATCAAATTTGGTTCGCAGATTGTGTTCAGAAAGTTCTTGACAGGTTGCGCCTCTTACTTTATACAAGACAGCTCGCGCGATGACGTGATCGCGCACTGCGAGGAAAAACTTCAATGATGATGAGCAAGACAAATAAAAAACATTCGACGAAATGGCAGCCGTGTGCGGCCATCTATCCGGTCGTCTGTGCGGGTCTGAGCTTGTCAGCTACCAATATGTTTGGCGGCAGACTCGGACGTGAAACGTCCATAGATAGCCGTCATATCAGGCATTAATCAGCGGGAGCGGCCTCCCGCTCCCAAATCTCAAAGCAAAAAACGCGAGAATTGAAGGAGCGGGCAGCTTCCCTTGGAGGCTTAAAGCCCGCTCTTTTAGTTTTTTGACAATCGAAGTACCTATTTGCGAAAAACCCCACGCGAACTTCGCGTGGAGTCTTTGGATGAAGGCAGGGAGCCTTCTGGATGATGACGCCGTTGCTTTGCGAGAGTCCCGAGCGTCGCCATCCTCAGTAGAAGTGTGCCTCGAAGTGTGTCTTGGCACCCCACGCGGGCTGCCCGCGCGGGGACCCCGCTCTTCGTTGGCCCATCTCTCTGCCTTCATCTATTTTTTAGCACAGATGGATTGTGGATCTGAAATCTCGAATATGAGATTTGAGATCTGAGCTTCATTTCGCATGTGTGGCTGAGCAGCAAATCGGCAATTGGCAATTGGAAATCGAAAATGCCCGGAAGGGTAGCCTAACTGGTAAGGCAGTAGTCCCGAAAACTACCGCGCGTTTGTCGCTTGCAGGTTCGACTCCTGTCCCTTCCGCCAACCGATGTCTGACACACTTCAGTTTGTCGTTATGTCGAAACAAGCCCCTTGCGAGAGTGGCGACAAGCTAAAGCGTGTCGGACATTTGGACCTGTAGCTCAGCGGAATCAGAGCGCGACTCTGCGAAGGTCGAGGTCGCACGTTCAAATCGTGCCAGGTCCACCACAAAATGCGGATTGCGCATGTCGGACTGCGGATTTCGGCAACCTTCTGAGTCTCGGAACCTAATCTGCATTCCACCATTCGATGTCCGAAATCGTCATATGCCGGCGTAGCCCAATTGGGAGGAGGCGCTAGTCTTAGGAACTAGACAGTGTGGATTCGAATCCCTCGGCCGGTACCAGAACAAAGGATGACGGATGACCGATGACGGATGGAATGAGCGATTTGATGTCGCGCTTCCGTTTAGTTAGGGCACTTGTGCCCGGCCGGGCGGACAAGTCCGCTCTGTAAACGGATGACCAACATCACCACCCAACCAAGGGGATGAACGCGAAATGGAAAGCGGACTGATTTTCAATCAGTTGATTTGCGAGTTCGAGTCTCGTCATCCCTGCAGGACATTGCCGATTTCCAATTGCCAATTGCCAATTGGCCTTTATGCCGAGTGGGAACAATCGGCAATCGGCAATCGGCAATCGGAAATGACGAGCGTCAGTAGCCAAAACGGATCAAGGCACCTGCCTCTTAAGCAGGGGATTGTGAGTTCGAGTCTCACCTGACGCACCAGCTCAGAATTTCGGATTGCGGATGTTGGATTTCAGATTTGATCTGGGCGTAACGATCTAACCGATTCGGCGCCAGCTGATTCGGCACCAGGCACGCGGCGCTTCGAATCCGCACTTCGCGATCCGCAATCCGAAATTCCCCTCCGGGGTGTGGTGTAACGCAAGCATCCGAGTCCTGGGAACTCGTGGCGACAGTTCGATTCTGTCCTCCCCGACCAAATCATTGCCAATTTGCAATTGCCGATTGAGCTCCTTCGTTAGAACAAATCGGCAATCGAAAATTGGCAATCGGCAATCGTCCTGCTCCTGTAGCTCAACTGGAAGAGTGCGACGCTTCGAACGTCGAGGTTGCGGGTTCAAATCCTGCCAGGAGTTCCAAACTTGCGGAAGTGATGTAGCTGGAAACATGCGAGTCTTCCAAACTCGTCTCGAGAGTTCGAATCTCTCCTTCCGTTCCAAAATGTAGGACAGACATTCCTGTCTGTCGGTCTTGCTGCAGAGACTGCAAAAGCCAACAGACTTCTTGATCAGTCAGTGACAGACAGGAATGTCTGTCCTACTACGCGCGCGTCGCCAAGCGGCTAAGGCTCCGGATTGCAAATCCGATATCGTGAGTTCGAGTCTCACCGCGCGCTCCAATTCTGACCTCAAGCACGAGCAGTCGTTTTTCTCGATTAGCTCTTAAACTTCAAGAGCGGTGATTCGCGCCTAGCGAGTTTTGCCTCACACCCGCTCTTGACTCCAAACATTTCCGATTGCCAATTGTCGATTGCCAATTGGAATCAGCATTTTCTCGGAGTCGCGATTCTCATCCTGTTGAGTGCCGACACCAATCGGAAATTGGCAATTGGAAATCGAAAATCAAAGAAAGGAGGTGCCGGGTGATGGCACTAAATGGCCGCGTTCTATTACTCAACCAAACTTACGAACCGCTCGGTACCGTTAGTGTCGCGCGGGCGATAATCATGACTTTCAAGAACAGCGTGTTCGTCGAGGAATGGGACGGCGATCGCGTTCTTCGTTCGGCACACGATGAATTTCCGGTGCCTTCGGTAATACGCCGCCGCACTTACATCAACGTTCGCCGTCGTCGGGAGGCTTCGGGAATGAAGCGTTTGAGAATTTACATGCGCGACAAGTTCCGTTGCCAATACTGCGGTGAGAAGAAAGGTGTGGCCGAGTTAACACTCGATCACATCCTGCCACGTTCGCGTGGTGGTGATAACTCGCCTGTCAACGTCGTCGCAGCATGCATCACGTGCAATAACCGGAAGAGCAATCGCACGCCGGCAGAAGCACGAATGCCGCTGCTGACGTCGCAGTCAGCGCTGCGTGTGAAGCTCGAGCGCGTAGTGCTTTGTCACTATGCAGAAGCAAGAGCCGAGTGGCGGAAATACCTCTTCATGGACGTGCACGATGATCGTGGCGTCATGGAGAAGGTGCATAGCGAGCAAAAACGGAAGGCCTAGACGGCGATTGCCAATTGCCGAATGCCAATTGCCAATTGCCAATTGAAAAACCAGGGTGTTGTCGGAATCGGCAATCGGAAATTGGCAATTGGCATCCCTCGGTCGGATAGCTGAGACGGATTAGCGCGGGTCTGAAAAACCCGAAAGGTTGGTTCGATTCCAACTCCGACCACCGAATCATTTTGCATTTGGCGTTTCTCATTGTTTCTCATCTGTCATTTCGGATTCATGCACTTGCTTTGAAATATTCACCAGGCAGTGTGCAACCAAATGGAAAATGAGAAATGGAAAAAGTGAAATGGAAAATGATTACTTTCCCGCCCGAGTAGCTCAACTGACGGAGCGCTGGTCCTACAAACCAGAGGTTGAAGGTTTGAGTCCTTCCTTGGGCACCAAATCTAGTTAACAAGTTATCGGGGCGTGACTCATCCCGGCAGAACGGTGACTGCCGGGAGCGTGGAGTTCGTAGAGGCGCGCCGGCCTCACGCCCCGGCCAGTATGACAGACATTCCTGTCTGTCTTTGTCGCGTGAGAAGCCTGTTTTCCCCTCTACACAGCTGACCAAAGACCGACACACAGGAGTGTCTGTCCTACCTTTCGGGCCTGTAGCTCAGCGGAATCAGAGCGTCTGTCTTCTAAACAGAAGGTCGCAAGTTCAAATCCTGCCAGGTTCACCATTTCATTGCGGAGTAGCTCAAACTGGAAAGAGCGTTCGTCTCATAAACGAAGTCGGTCTTGTAAACCGGACGATAAGGGTTCGACTCCCTTCATCGCCTCCAAACTTGATGCGAAGCAAATCTACTCAATCGTTTGGATGGGTGCACTTCACGTTTAGATCGCGCACTTGTGCGCGCGCGGTGGCCGGACAAGTCCGGCATCTAAACGGATCTCTTTTGTTCTTGTGGCGTAGCCAAGTTGGTAAGGCACTTCAGTTTGTCGTGTTGGGAAACAATGATGATCGGAATAAAGCGACATTGAGTGCATCGAAGAGATCCAGTTTTTCATACACGTCTTTACCCTATCAGCGACAAACTGAAGTGTGTCGGACATGCCGGGGCATAGCTCAACGGTAGAGCAGCCGCCTTATAAGCGGTGTTAGCGCCAGATCAGCGCGAGGTTCTGGGTTCGAATCCCAGTGCCCCGACCACCATGTCCAGGTCCGATGTCCAAGGCCTAAAGCCGGCGATGTCAAACAGACCTTGGGCATTGGACTCGAGACTTTGGACTGTTTCTTATTGCGGGATGGTGTAACCGGCAACACGTCGGGCTTTGAACTCGAAGATGAAGGTTCGACTCCTTCTCCCGCAGCCAAAATCTCGTGCCGTCGAGCAGCGCCCATCTGTATGACGCTGATGTTAAATCTTGATACTATGAGAGCCTCGTTACGCAGATACTCCAGAACCGTTAGATGTCTTGTTCTCTCGACGAGACAACTATCGCCTTTTGCGAACAACCTCAACTTGGAGGCATCCATGACCTATAGGATATTGGTGGAGAATGCTGAGATCACCGGTTTTCACTGTGATGTGCTCGTCTTAAAGTATGCGCAAGGATTCCATGGTGCCGATCGGCGCGTGGCAAATCTAATTTATCCTGAAGACGCCCACCTGCGAATAAGACCTCGTCCCAACGACTACACACTGTTACCCTCCAATCAAAAGCTGGCCGCTCCAAGAGTCTTATTTGTGGGTGTTCCTTCGCTTTCAGAATTTGATTATGAACAGATTCGAATGTTTTCGAAGCGCTCTTTGGAGATTCTGTCTCGCGAATTACCGCAGACGACACATGTTGCGATGACGATCCATGGCGTGGGCTATGGATTGGATGAAAGAGAATCCTTCCTGGCCCAAATTGCTGGAGTGCTCGATGCGTTTCAGCGATGGCTCGTGCCCACAGGGCTGCAACGCATAACATTTGTCGAGCGAGACGCCGAAAGGGCTGCAAGACTAAAAACACTTCTTGACGAAAATCTTTCCACGAGCGAAGAGGGACCACTAACCACGCAAATTGGTTCGCCTTCAACCCTTAGCGCGGGTAAGGATTCATACAAGAAGCCGCATGTGTTTGTAGCAATGCCGTTTAGTAAGGAGATGGGAGACGTCTACAGATTTGGAATCCAGGGGCCGGTCAACGCTTCAGGACTACTGTGCGAGCGAGTCGACATGGCTACATTTACCGGTGACATCCTTACGCGTGTTAGGTCCAGAATAGAGACAGCATCGCTGGTCATCGCGGATTTGACCGGAGCGAACCCCAACGTGTTCCTGGAGGTGGGGTACGCGTGGGGAAAAGACCGGTCAACTCTTCTGCTCATAAAGGCGACCGGCGAGGAATTGAAATTCGATGTCAGAGGACAGCGGATTATCACTTATGAGAGTATTTCAGACCTCGAAGACAAACTGCTCGCAGACCTCGCTTCATTGTTCGGTAACGCCTAATTGTTCCAAAAAAATCGAACCAAACCTCGGCCGCGTACGCCCTATAGCCAAAGCATCAACTGGCGCAGTACGCCGCCACCGGTTGTCTGAGCACAACCTTCTACGCGGGTGGCGACGAGCAACTGGCGAAGGTGCTTGCTCCGTGCGCCGACCTCGACGCTGATTTCATCGCGAAGACAGCGGTATTCTGCCGCGAGCGTGGCTTTATGAAGGACATGCCTTGCGAGGACTACATTAGCTCAGTAATAGAGCCTCCGGCGATAAGTCGGATGGGCGTTCGGTGTTAACTCCGAACATGAGGTCTTCCAAAATACTTGTCACTCCGTTTGAAGAAAAGCGCGACGAATGCTGATGGAACTACATGCCTTAAACGCACGTGGTTCCGGGTTCGAGTCCCGGTGGCTCCAAAATACGGGGCCATAGCTCAATGGTAGAGCACGAGGTTTCATCGAGAACCTTGTCGTCGCGCTTTCTTAATAAGTAATTTGCAGGATCTTTACAAAATATTTATAACTTTTATGCCATTCTAGGTCTCACCAGCTTCCCCAATTAGTAAGTGGTTAGCATTTTATTTCGGCGCCAAACAAGGTGTCGCCGCGGGACTGCTGTGTGCCGGACTGCGCGCTGCAGGCCAGTGTGAAGACCTGTTCTTAACTTCAGGATGAATATGGCAGAAACAGCTTCAACGGACATCCACACCACGCTCACGGACGCTTATGGACATCCGCACACAGCGAAGCCGCGAGGGCGCTACCTGGCAATTCTTTCGCTTACGGCGCTCGGGATTGTATATGGGGACATCGGCACCAGTCCGCTGTACGCCATGCGCGAATGTTTCCATGGGCCGCACGCGATCGAACCGACTCCCGCCAACATATTCGGTGTGCTTTCGCTAATTTTCTGGGCGCTGATACTTATTATTTCGATCAAGTACTGCATCTTCGTCCTGCGTGCCGACAATCACGGTGAGGGGGGCATCCTCGCCCTCACTGCGCTGGCAACGCCGATTAAGATCGTCAGCAAGAGCGAGCGCAAGATGTTAGTCGTCATTGGCATCTTCGGTGCTGCGCTGCTTTACGGTGATGGAATCATCACGCCGGCCATCTCGGTGCTAAGCGCGGTCGAGGGACTGAATGTAGCGACACCGTTGTTCGCCCCTTATGTCGTCCCAGTCGCAGTCGTGATCATTGTGGGTTTATTTCTGATTCAAAGCCGCGGCACGGCAAGAGTCGGGCGGCTTTTCGGACCCATCATGCTGGCATGGTTCGCGGGCATTTCCGTGCTTGGCATCGCACAAATTGTTCGTTACCCGACCGTAATCGCGGCATTTAATCCGATGCATGGAATTGATTTCTTTCTGCGAAACGGTTGGCACGGATTTCTTGTGCTGGGCACTGTTTTCTTAGTAGTCACTGGTGGCGAAGCCCTCTACGCCGACATGGGCCATTTTGGAAGGCGGCCGATTCGGATTGTTTGGTACACAGTCGTCTTGCCCGCATTACTACTGAACTATCTCGGCCAGGGCGCGTTGCTAATTGAGAACCCTGCGGCCGCCGAGAATCCTTTCTACCGGCTCGCCCCTGGGTGGGCTTTATACCCGCTAATAGCGTTGGCGACCGGTGCCGCGATCATCGCTTCGCAAGCCCTCATCTCCGGAGCATACTCAATCACAATGCAAGCAGTGCAGCTCGGCTTCATGCCGCGCCTGAAGATAGAACATACTTCCTCGACAGAGATGGGGCAGATTTACATTCCCGCTCTCAACTGGACGTTAATGGCAGGCTGCATCGCCATCGTGGTCGGCTTCGGCTCCTCCAGCAATCTGGCGGCGGCGTACGGCGTAGCTGTCACCTCGACGATGGTGATCACGACAATCTTGCTGGGCGTTGTCGAGCGCGAAAGATGGGGTTGGAATTGGCCGCTGGTCCTGGCACTTACGGGCTTCTTTCTCGTTATCGACCTCGCATTCTTCGGGGCGAACATCATTAAGATCCCAGCCGGTGGCTGGTTCCCGCTCGTAGTAGGCGCAGCACTCTTTCTAATAATGACGACTTGGAAGAAGGGCCGCCGTATCCTGGCCGAGCGCCTGTTATCGCGCGCCCACCCCATCGAGAATTTTCTGCGCGAGGTCGCCAAGAGCGCTCCGGTGAGAGTGTCGGGGACAGCTATTTTCATGAACGGCACCGCGGCCGGGACTCCGCCGGCGCTGATGCACAACTACGAACACAACAGGGTGCTGCACGAACGTGTTGTGCTACTGACTGTAAAAACACTTCAATTGCCGCACGTCGAACCGAAAGATCGTGTCAGCATCGAAACCCTCAGCCAGGAGTTTTATCGTTTTATAATCAATTACGGCTTCATGGAGGACCCTGATATCCCGAACGTGTTAGAGAACCTGGAGCCGCAGCACGGCTTGGTCTTCGACATGGACGAGACCACATTTTTTCTAGGTCGAGAGACGGTAATCGCAGGGAAGCATCCAGGCATGATGATCTGGAGGGAAAAGCTGTTTGCGTTTATGTCTCGCAACGCGTCGAGCGCTACCGCATACTTCTGTCTGCCGCCGGACCGAGTTGTAGAACTGGGCTCCCAGATCGAGATGTAGACCTCCTAGGGGTGACCTGACAAGGGCGACCTCTTACAATGGAACAATGAGGTCCATTAATAGGAACTGGACAGGTTACGTGATGGCGATTGTCGGCGTGGCCGCGTTAACAGCGACCTTCAAGTTGCTCAACGCACATATCAACGCCGCAACCGTCGCGCTCGCCTTCCTGCTGGTTGTGCTCTTTGTAGCCACATGGTGGGGGGCGCGTCCGGCTGTCATTGCGTCAGTACTTAGCGTCTTGTGCTTTAACTTTTTCTTCCTGCCGCCGTTTGGAACGCTGACGGTGGAGGCCCCTGATAATTGGATCGCGCTGCTTGCATTCCTAATTACTGCAATTACTGTCGGCCAACTCTCGGCAAATGCGAAACGCCGTACAGAAGAGGCTGAGGCGGGCCGCCAGGAAATAGAGCGCCTCTATCAAGAGTTACGCGACGCCTTCGAACGCGCGAGCCACGCCGAGGCGCTTAGGCAAAGCGAGAAATTGAAATCGGCGCTGCTCGATGCTGTCACTCACGACATCCGCACGCCGCTCACTTCTATCAAGGCCTCGGTTAGCACCCTTTTGGAAACACCTGGGAAGACGACGATGGAAAAAGGTGTCGGCCTCGACGCTGAGGAGCGACAGGAAATGCTCCAGGTTATCGACGAAGAGTGTGATCGGCTGGACCGTTTTGTTGAGGGCCTAATCGAACTCGCACGGATCGAAGCGGGTGAGATGCACTTGCGCAGAAGTTGGGGAACAATCGACGAAATTCTGGCGGCCGCATTTGCGCGGGCCGAGCCCCTCACGCGGCATCATCAGATGAGAATCAATCTTTCCGATGAAATGCCGGTTGTGCAGGTCGACCCACGCGCTGTATCTGAGGTGGTTTTTACTTTGGTTGATAACGCAGCGAAATATTCGCCGGCGGGATCGACTATAGTCGTTACGGCTGAGCCGGCAGACAATGGTTTTCTCGAAGTTGCCGTGGAGAGCGCGGGTGAGGGCATCCCGGTTGAACTGCGCGAGCGCGTCTTCGACAAGTTTTTCCGAGCAACGCGGGATGGCGACACCTCTGACGTTCGTCAACCGAAAGGTTCTGGCATGGGTCTGGCGGTCGCTAAAGGAATTGTGGAAGCACATGGGGGTCGAATCTGGATCGAAAACGGCCGCGAGGGTAGAGCTACGCGCGTGGCTTTTACACTTCTAATGGACGATCCGATCGCCCAGCCTTACTCCACTTCCACGTCTGATTCTTCTAAAGCCGCAACATTCTGAGGCTGAAATGAATGACCAAGCGCGTATCCTGGTTGTCGATGATGAGCCGCAGATAGCGCGGGTCATTCGGACTGGTCTCAAGACACATGGATACGACGTGCGTGTTGCCGCTGACGGAGTCTCCGCTTTGGAAACCTTTGACGATTGGCATCCTGATCTAGTCTTAACGGATCTTTCGATGCCCAATCTCGATGGCCTGCAATTGTGCCAACGCCTTAGAGCACTTTCACAACTTCCGATTATCATCCTCTCGGTGCGCGGCGAAGAGAAAATGAAGGTTGAAGCGCTCGATGCCGGCGCTGACGACTACGTAACCAAGCCCTTCGGGATGGACGAGCTCCTGGCTCGGATCCGCGCACAGCTGCGACGCTTATCAGCCACCCCAAAACGCGAGACCTCTTCACACGTACTTCAAGTCGGAGACTTCCGCATTGATCTTGAGGCCCGCAGTGTCATAGTGAAAGAGTCGGAGGTTCACCTGACACCGAAGGAGTACGACCTTCTGGTCCACTTCGTGCAAAACGCGGGCAAAGTACTGACACACCACGCACTCCTGTCTGCCGTTTGGGGTGGGAACTATACCGAGCAGGGGGAGTACCTGCGCGTGTTCGTGGGCCAACTCCGCAAAAAGATTGAGCCAACACCTTCCGCTCCTCGTTACATACTCACCGAACCGTGGGTAGGTTACCGCTTCAATCCTGATTCTTAGTACGACTCTCAATTTTTACAAACTTTTTATAAACCCTTTACGCCCTCCTTATATGCCTAGGTGTAGCATTAAGTCTGTTGACAATTTGTTTGCCGAAGCTGCTCGCCGACTTGATTGCCACGTGACGAGCGGCGCGGGGGAACCATTGTCCTGCACAAATCAGGACCCGGGGCGCATCGTGCGCCGGTAGTAATCGCACGTAGGACACTTCTCGGTCCGAGCCCGCCAGCTAACCTCGTAGGCTTTGGGGGAAGAAACAATGCCGCCGCGAAGATATTTTTGGGCGTGGGAGCATTTTGCTTCCGCGCCTTTGTCGTGTGCGTGCGAACGAAGGATGCGGAATGAACCAAACAGAAACGGTCCAATACGCGGAAGGTGATGATCGAATCTACCTGAGGATGTACCTGCTATTAAGCAAAAAGGACGGTGGATGGCCTTCACTCGGAGCCGTTCTAGGTCTCGTAGGCGGGCTGCTATCAGTACCTCTCGCTTCGTTGTTGTGGGCTACGAGCAAGTTCATTGGGCCTGTTGAAATCGGTCCAACTCTCAACATGCTGAGCAATATTCTGTTTGCAGTGACTCTTCCTCTGCTGGCGTTAGGCGCATGTTCCCTTGACCTCTTGGAAAACAAATTTCCTACCTCTTCACCGGTCAAGCACCTCTCCATCAATTTCGAAGGCTGGCGTCACCTGCGACCGCGTCAACCGCACAACAATTAAGTCTTCCCCATCCCCGGCCAGAACAGTTTCTTTACCTTCGCTTTTCTTATCTGTAAACAGCAACTCCGTTGTGCTTCAGTCACGCTGGGAATTTCTTCAAGACGGCTTTCATGTAAGAGTTTCGACTTGCTGCGTTCGGATTTGGCGTTGATTATTCCTTGTCCCCATTCGTTTCGGTTTCTTCCGCCCAGAAGATCCATGCCGCGCCATTCTTATGTCTCTCGCGAGGCGAAAGCAGTCCTGCCTCCTCAAGCTGAGTGCGTGCTCCGCGATACATATTTGCGTACAAACAATGTGAGATGTCGGACAGTTTCCAACCTTGCTGCGATAGAGCGGTCTTGCGAAATGCGTCCTCCATCTTCTGGAGCTTCTTTTCGAAGATCGCAACCAACTCTCTACTCATCTCTTCACAAAGCGTCCTAAACTCCGCGCATTCAGCAGCTTTGAAGACTGGAAAGTTAGGCTCATAGTAGCGCTCCGCTGGGTGCGTTTTCTCCCATTCAACAGCCTCGCGCAGAAGCTCGCTGCGCAGCAGGTCGCTCACGTGAGTGTGGACGCTTGGAGCGGATAGACCGAGCACCTCCGCGATTTGCGTGATTGTTTTAGGCCCTTGGGCCAAGGCATTCAGAATCTCCTCTTTGGTCCCGTTGGGAAGCAGCTTGTTCTTCGTGATCTCGGCCCAGGGATCACTGTAGGCGTCTGGCCTTGACGAGACGCACTCGCACGGAAAGCGCAGTCCTTTAAAACCCGCCGGTACACTCATGATTAATTTAGTCCTTTGATCGATCGTTTGTTGGGGGGAATTTGCGGGGGTTACGCGCAAAGTATAGCAGCCCCATGAAAGCATGCGGCAAGAATCTGACACTGCATAAGGACACAGTTTCTTCACATAGTTCAAGGATATGGAAGCTTTACATTTCCATTCTTAGGGCATACCCTAATATTGTTCCCTACAACAGATCCCCCCTATAAAGGCTCCCTCGGGCCAGTTACGCCTGGCAAGCCATGCAGTGTTAGCCGGCCAAACTTAAGGCGGACATCTGCTCCGCCAAAGAATTTCACTCAATTGAATTAAAGAAGGAGATACACATGGGCCGTCAACTCACGAGGTCGTTTCTTGTTGCTCTTTTGATTTGCGTCACGCTAGTGGTTGCTCCCAATTTAGCGTCAGCCTCATCTCCGAGAAATGAACCTGAATCGACAAAGAAGACAGCGCTCCACGATGCAATGCGGAAGCTCTGGGAAGATCACATCATCTGGACTCGCGTGTTCATTATCAGCGCTGTGGCCGATCTACCAGATAAAGCCGCTGCCACAGATCGCTTGCTACAGAACCAAGTCGATATAGGGAATGCGATTAAGCCTTATTACGGCGACGCTGCGGGAGACCAGCTAACGGGTTTGTTGAAAGAACATATCACTACCGCCGCCGAAATAGTGGCCGCTGCCAAGGCGGGAGACAAAGCTAAGCAGGATGATGCTACGAAACGCTGGTTTTCGAATGCCGATCAAATCGCGGATTTCTTGAGCAAAGCAAATCCAAAAAGCTGGCCGCAGGCGGAAATGCGCAAGATGATGCGAGACCATTTGAACCTGACGACAGAGCAAGTTGTCGCACGGCTTCAGGGCAATTGGGCCGCAGACATTGCCGCGTTTGACAAAGTACACGAGCAGATTCTGCACATGGCGGACATGCTGACCGACGGCATAGTCAAACAGCATTCGGCGAAGTTCAAATAAGGACAGAAGCGTTTTTCCTCTCGCGAACAAGACGTTGAACCACTGAAAGGAGTCGACATGGCAAGTCCCGCAAGTATCGGTGGACATCCTATCCACCCGATGCTTATTCCGTTTCCGATCGCTCTTTGGGTTTTCTCACTTGTCGCTGACGTGATCTACCTCTGGCGTGGCAATCCGGTGTGGTGGGACTACATTGCGTTCTACGCTCTGCTGGGCGGCATCATCGGCGCAGCCGTGGCCGCACTGCCCGGCCTTATCGACTGGCTTTCGATCAAGGATCCTCAAGTCGTCAAGATCGCCAATTGGCACGCACGTCTCAACGTCATTGCATTGCTGATTTTCGCGGCCAGCTTTTACCTGCGCACTTCAGGCGGCTCAGAACTGGTGAGTGGAAGTCATACTATTCCCTTTGGGCTGTCAGTGCTCGGAGTAATCTTGATTACTATATCCGGCTGGCTCGGCGGTGAGATGGTGTTCAAGCATGGCGTGGCGGTCGAAGCACAATCCGGCAATCGCATAGCCAGCGAGTGAGGGCAAACAATAGGCTTGAGAACATAGACTCTTGCGATTCAGTGTTGAGTAGCCTAAACGCCACCGCGCTGGTTTTGTATCGGTCGTCTGAATCAAACTGCGTCAGAACCAGGCTAAGGCGGATCATTCCTATTTCATATGAACTGAGGTGTTGAAAACATGCGCAACGGCAGGCGGAACGGCGATGTATTGAAGGGATTGGTGGCGGGACTGGCTGGCGGGCTAGTCGCATCGTGGACGATGAACCAGTTTCAAGCCGCGTGGACTAAGGCCACAGAAGGGTTTGAAAAGCCACATGGCGCTCAATCCATGCAGCCAAGCGAAGGACAGACTGGCCAAGGTCCAGAACAGAATAAAGAGAACCAGGATGACGCGACGGTCAAAGCTGCCAGGGCCATCTCTGAAGGCATCTTCGGCCGCGAGTTAAAGGAGAACGAAAAGAATCCTGCGGGAGCGGTGGTCCATTACGCCTTCGGCACTGCAACCGGCGGACTGTACGGCGCCATTGCCGAATTTGCTCCCGAAGTCTCGACTGGAGCAGGCTTGCCTTTCGGTGCGGCCTTCTGGCTGGTGGCTGATGAAGTTGCAGTACCGCTGCTCGGACTCTCGAAAGGGCCTACTGAATATCCCCCGTCCACGCATGCGTATGCGTTAGCATCGCATCTCGTCTACGGTCTAACCGCCGAAGCTGTGCGACGTACGGTGAGGTCGGCGCTCTGATGGAGATCACTTGGTAGTCATTAGGTAAAGAAGTGATGAGCGACAATCAACAGAGTGATCAAGTATTTCGAAGAGGCAACGGTTCTTCTTTAACTAATAGCAAACCGCAAGTCGTGGTTGTGACAGGAGCTTCTGCCGGCTTAGGTCGCGCGATCGTTCGTGCATTTGCCCGGGAGGGTGCGCGCATTGGACTGCTCGCGCGGGGCCGCGATGGTCTTGAAGGCGCGCGTCGTGACGTTGAGGCCTCGGGCGGCAAGGCTTTGGTGATTCCGGTAGACGTAGCTGATGCTGAAGGGATTGAACAGGCGGCTGAAGCTGTTGAGCGCGAGTTCGGTCCGATTGACGTTTGGATCAATAACGCAATGGTTTCGGTTTTTTCGCCCGTGAAGAAGATGACTCCGAAGGAATACAAGCGGGTTACAGACGTCACTTATCTCGGTGTTGTGTATGGCACGCTGGCGGCGCTGAAGAGAATGCTTCCGCGAGACCGCGGCGTCATCGTTCAAGTCGGCTCCGCTCTCGCTTATCGTGGTATTCCGCTCCAATCGGCTTACTGCGCCGCGAAGCACGCAATCCAGGGTTTCAATGATTCGCTGCGCAGCGAGTTGATTCATGACAAGTCGAAAGTACGCGTCACAATGGTGCAGTTGCCGGCAATGA
>DASQKG010000071.1:0-3769 GCA_035630655.1 Pyrinomonadaceae bacterium | reverse complement strand
TTTGGGGTGACAGGCGCGAGTTGCGCTTCGACCACCGCGAGCTGCGACAAGATCGCCGGGACCTGCGCGGAGACAAGAGGGATTTTCGTCGCGACCGGCGTGATGCCCGCCGCGATTAAATTCGGAGGTTAGGAGGGTGATTCGCGCGGCCCTCATTGTAGGGGCGTCCCTCCGTGGGCGCCCCAACGTCGCAAACAAAGTGGTAAGCACGAAGGTTGGGAGTTGCGGAAACTTGGGGCGCCCACGGAGGGACGCCCCTACAATGAGGGCCACGCGGTTTACTTGCTGATTCCGTCGAGGTGAATAAACTGACTCAACTTTGTGATGACCATTCCCTCAACCACCTCCGCGCGACAGGAGAGTGCGGGCTTGTCATTGGTATCTGTCTGACCTTTCTCGTGATACCAAATCTGACAATTAGTACATTCGCCATTCCAACAAAAGTCGCCGTAAGAAATCGAATTGAGCGATAAATACTGGAAACAACGCAGCAGCCGATTCTTTTCGGGTACCTGGACCTGCTTGCCCAATATCTCCACATGCACCAGTTTCTCGTAAGGATCAAGCAGATCGCTCTCAGTCAAAAAGCAGTTTGTTGAGTCAGCATCGTCCATAAACTCGCGGAGTATAGCGGTTCCAGTTTGAAAATAATACCGGATCCTACTCGTCCCGGCTTCTCATCTTCACCGGTCCGTTGTTAAACTATCGTTTCGCGGAGGTGAACCTCAGGTTGGCGTTAGTTATCTACACAAAGCCGGGCTGTCCTTACTGTCAACAAGCACGTGATCATTACAATGCAAGAGGCATTTCTTTCGTTGATTACGACGCTCAAAACGATCGCTCGCGTCGGGCAGAAATGCTCTCCTTCGCGAACGGTGATCCGACAGTGCCGTGCATTATTGAGAACGGCAAGTATTTAGGCTCAGGCTGGGGCGACCCTCCGCGTGGTTGAACGGTCCACGACTAGCCGACCGTGCGCCGGCAAACAACCAGGCAAAATATTCTGCGGTGCTCGATTCATAGAGACGAATCTCCCCGATGTCTGCAACCTAAACCCCGCAACAAAGAAGGTCCGACATGAAAAACCAGCTAAGACCCCTGATACTGCCTGTCTTGTTTGCAGTAATCTCCATATTCACGTTTAGCAGCGCGGCGTTGGCCCAATCAGAAAATGGGGGCGGAGCCGCCGCACCAAAACCACCAATGGCAGAAAAGAAACCCAAGACTACTAACATTCATGGCGAGACCCTTGTCGATGACTACTTCTGGCTGCGCGAGAAGACGAACCCGGCAGTTATCTCCTACCTGGAATCAGAGAATGCGCACACCACCGAAGTGATGAAGCCAACCGAGGCGTTCCAGGAGTCGCTCTACAAAGAACTGCTCGGCCGCATTAAGCAGACTGATACCCAGGTACCCTACCGGCAGGACGGCTACTTCTACTATTCCCGGACCGTCGAGGGACAACAGTATCCGATCTATGCGCGACGCAAGGGCTCGATGACGGCGCCGGAGGAGATTACGCTCGACTTGAACGAGATGGCGAAGGGGCATCCCTACACAGCTGTCGGCGCTTACAGCGTTTCGGATGACTCAAACCTCCTCGCTTACTCAATGGACCACGACGGCCATCGCGACTACACGCTTCACATCAAAGACCTGCGGACCGGTAAGGAACTCCCAGATCAACTCGGTAAGATCGTTTATGCCTTGTGGGCGCCTGACAACAAGACGCTGTTCTACGGTCGCGAAGACGCAGCCAAACGCCCTCATCAACTCTGGCGCCACACGCTCGGCGATCCTGCAGATAAGGACGTGCTCGTCGCGGAGGAGAAAGACGAACTCTACCGCTTGTACGCTGGAAAGACGCGCAGCCGGCAATACATCATGATTAGCTCATCGAGTTCCGACACGAACGAATGGAGCTATATCCCGCTTTCGACCCCGACAGCTTCACCGAAACTCATCTCGGCGCGCGAGAAGGGCCACGAGTACTCAACCGATCAGCACGGGGATAAGTTTTACATCTTGACCAACGACAAAGGTCGCAACTTCCGTCTCGTCTCAACGCCCATCTCCAACCCGGGCAAGGCCAATTGGACCGAGGTTATTGCGCACCGGCCCGCTGTAATGCTCGAAGACATCGATATGTTTAAGGACTTCTTCGTGCTTTCAGAACGCGAGAACGGACTGCCGAAACTGCGCCTCACCGACTTCAAGTCCGGCAAGGCCCACTACCTCGATTTCCCCGAGCCTGTCTACTCGGCCGGTGTATCGACCAATCGTGAGTTCGACACTCAGAAGCTTCGTTATTCCTACAACTCGTTCACCACTCCGCCCTCCACTTACGATTACGACGTGACCGGGCGCAAGAGCGAGTTGCTCAAACGCCAGGAGGTACTTGGCAACTTTGACCCGGCTAACTACAAGTCGGAGCGCATCTATGCAACGGCCACTGACGGAACGAAGGTCCCCATCTCTCTTGTCTACAAGAAGGGAGTAAAACTCGACGGGTCTGCGCCCTTGTGGCTGACTGCCTATGGCTCTTACGGGATCCCGTCGAACGTCGGCTTCAGCTCGAATAGACTTTCCATGCTCGATCGCGGCGTGGTCTACGCGCTGGCGCACATTCGTGGTGGCGGTGACCTGGGTAAGCCCTGGTACGACGACGGCAAGTTGATGAAGAAGAAAAACACCTTTACTGACTTCGTTGATTCTGCCGATTACCTGGTCAAAGAGAAATACACATCGAAGGACCGGCTGGTCATCTCTGGCGGAAGCGCGGGCGGTCTCTTAATGGGCGCGGTTGAAAACATGCGTCCGGATTTGTTCAAAGCTGTCGTCTCTTACGTGCCTTTTGTCGACGTAATAAACACGATGCTCGATAAGAGCCTGCCGCTCACCGTGCAGGAGTTTCTGGAGTGGGGCAACCCGGAGAATAAGGAAGACTACGCTTACATGAAATCCTACTCGCCCTATGACAACATCGTGGCGAAGGACTACCCGACTACTCTCGTCCGCGTCTCGCTGAACGACAGCCAGGTACCATACTGGGAAGGCGCCAAGTATGTGGCCAAGCTACGCGCTTTAAAGACCGACAAGAACTATCTGCTTCTGAAAAGCAACATGGGGGCGGGCCACGGCGGCGCCTCCGGGCGTTACGACGCCCTCAAGGATGTGGCGTTTGATTATGCTTTCATGCTCTGGCAGATGGGCATCACGCAGTAGCTAGCTAGGACAATATTTCTCTCACAATTCGGTCGCAATGGATGCGGGTAGTGTCGAGAAGGCGGACGCCGTTGTGTTCGTCGTCGCGCAGAATCAAGGGCAACTCGGTGCCGCCCAGGATGAGGCCTTCGATTCCATTTCTCGTTCGTAATTCGTCGACAATTGCCAGCAGCGCCTGGCGCGTGTCGGGAAGGAAGATGTTGTTGAGCAGTTCACCCATGTATTTATCGTGAATGTAGTTCTGCTCTTCAGGTTCCGGCACGACCAGGGTTAAGCCGGCGCGGGAGAATACCTCGGGATAGAAACGGCCCTGCATTGTGAAGCGGGTGCCAAACAGCGCCACCTTCTTGAGCCCCAACGCCTGAACCCTTTCACAGGTGGCTTCGACGATACTGATCAGCGGAATACGCGACTGCCGCTGGACTTCGGCAAAGACAATGTGCGGTGTGTTCGAAGCGAAAGCACCAAAATCGGCGCCCGCCTTGGCCAGTCTTTCAACCTCCAGAACCAGATACGCGATTACTTTTTCTAAATCATCTTC
>DASQKG010000070.1:0-6008 GCA_035630655.1 Pyrinomonadaceae bacterium | reverse complement strand
AGGCGCGCACCCAGTCCTTCAGGAGTCAGCACAGACGAGCCAGGAAGCGCCGAATTTTTCGGTCAGCCGGAACAGCTTGCCGTTAATCAGACCCTGCAGTTCAGTTTCGAATTGTTTCACGGCGATACAACCTTCAAGCCGCGCGATTGGGCCATTAAGATTTCTCCGACCTTTAGTATTCCGAATTACCTAAACGCACGTGAAAATGGGGTCGTCAATATCGACGTGCGTCGCGGCACTAATCGGACGGATACACACATTTCGTTTGAGGAAGCTTTTGCCGAAGTAAAGCTTGCCGACATCAATGCCAACTACGATTTCGTTTCCGTGCGCGCTGGGATTCAGCCTTTCGTCTCCGACTTTCGCGGTTTTATTTTTTCCGACAACAACCTTGGCTTTCGCTTGTTCGGCGCGGCCGACAACAATCGCATCCAGTACAACGCCGCGTATTTCTCAATGCTCGAGAAGGACACGAACAGCGGGTTAAACCGCTTCGACACGCGTCATCAGAATGTCTACATCGCCAACATCTTCAGGCAGGACTTTATTCGCAAGGGCTACACCATCCAGGGAAGCCTGCATTACAACGACGACCGGCGGGGAGTTGAGTATGACCGCAACGGATTTCTGGTCCGTCCTGCGCTGATCGGCGACGTGCGGCCGCATGCCATCAAAGTTGGATATCTCGGAATCAGCGGCGATGGACATCTGGGCCGTCTCAATTTGTCGCACTCGTATTATTACGCACTGGGTCGCGACGACCGGAACCCGATAGCCGGGCAAGACGTACGCGTTAAGTCGCATATGGCCGCGGTGGAGGCCTCGGTTGATAAGGACTACATCCGCTTCAAAGGATCGTTTTTCTGGGCGCAGGGCGACGCAAACCCTACCGACAATAAGGCCACGGGCTTCGATGCGATCTTTGACGATCCGAATTTTGTGGGCGGGCAGTTTTCATATTGGACCCGCAATGGAATTCGTCTGACGCAAACGGGCGTTGGTCTGGTGCAGCCAAATAGTCTATTGCCGAGTTTGCGCAGCAGCAAGATTCAGGGACAGGCGAATTTTGTTAATCCGGGCATTTTTATTTATAACGCCGGCGTAGATGTTGAGGTAACGCAGCGTATCAAGGCCGTCTTTAACGCCAACTACCTGCGGTTTCATCGCACCGAGCCGCTCGAGTATGTCTTGTTTCAAAATCGTATCCGGCATGACATTGGATTCGATTACAGTTTGGGCGTGGCCTACCGGCCGTTTCTGATAAATAACGTGACTATGACATTCGGAGCGGCAACGCTGCAGACCGGACGCGGCTTTCGAGATATTTTCACTGACCGCTCGCGCAACTGTCCGGCAAACGTTAGCGACTTCTGCGAGCCGGATGTGATCAGCCCGAGGAAGCCTCTGTATACGTTGTTTGCGCAGTTGAAGCTGATCTTTTGAAGAGAGGGATCGAGACGATCCACGAAATCACTCGAAAAACACGAACACTTTTTTAGTGTCGGTTCGTGTGAGTTAGTGGATCGTTTTATTTAAACGCGTAGTTTCGGTTTTGGGTGGAGAGAGGATGCCGTTAACTAAATCCTTGCATGCAGAGAATCAGGATCGTAAAGGCGCGCCGTTGCTTTTTGACATCGCATTGCGCTTGAATTGTTTGATTTCTATCCACCACAGAGACACAGAGAACACAGAGGTTGCACAGAGAAGACAGCCAGTGGGGGAAAGTACCTCTCAATCAGCTAACGCACCAGGTCATCGGCGCGGCAATCGAAGTGCACCGGACGCTTGGGCCAGGATTGCTGGAATCGGCTTATCGAAAATGCTTGTGTCGAGAGTTACTCCTGAAGGGCGTTCCCTTTCAGAAGGAACGTCCACTTCCGCTCGAGTACAAGGGAATTCGGCTGGAATGCGGATATCGATACGACATTCTTGTCGACAAACGAGTGATCGTTGAGGTGAAGTCAGTTGAGGCATTGGCTCCAATTCATGAGGCTCAACTAATAACCTACCTTCGTCTGGGTGGATGGAGGTTGGGCCTTCTGATCAATTTCAACGTGGTCTTGCTTAAAGATGGAATTAGAAGAAGAATTTTGGGTTATGAGGACCAAGCCATAGATAGTCATTGAGCCGTCCGAGCATAGGTTCAACTCTCTGTGCAACCTCTGTGTGCTCTGTGTCTCCGTGGTGGCTGACCGTCACTAGAATCATCGATGATGAGTTCAAACAAAATACTCAGAGCAGTCTTACTATTAGTCCCGGTCGCGATTGTCTCCGTCTTCGTTTTTCGCGCATCGTCTCAGTCGGTCCCAGTTGCGGGAAGGGGACCAAATATTCCATCCGCCCGTCCCGGTAGTTTCACAATCACAAATCTTCAAACCCAACCGACGCCCGCGCGGCTCGAAGGCTGTGTCACTTGTCACGCTCAAATCGAGCCGATGCATAAATACGGCTCGACCGGAACGCTCGAAAAACTGAATGGCGACAAAGACGCCGTCCTGCTTACCTGTACCGCCTGTCATGGCGGCAACCCGATCCCACGCAAGTCCAGCGACAACTCAACCGACATCGAACGAATCAAGAACGAAGCGCACGTCCGTCCCAGGTTTCCCGAAGAATGGAAACGTAACGGCAAGTACACCGGCGCCAATCCGGAACGGACCAATACGTTGCTGGCGCGCGAGAGTTGGGAGTTTGTTCGTTTCATTAACCCTGGTGACTTACGCGTTGTCGACAAAACCTGCACCGGCTCCAGTTGCCACAACAGTCACACTCAAAACGTCGCACGCAGCATGATGGCCCACGGGGCAATGCTTTGGGGCGCCGCGCTCTACAACAACGGCGGCTTTCCTTTGAAAGATGTGCGTTATGGCGAAAGCTATAACGAAAACGGCGCCCCCCAAACACTAATCCAGTTACCGAAACCGACATACGAGGAGCGCCGCACGAAGGGCCTTCTCGAATTTCTCGATCCAATACCTCGATGGGAAATCGCGCAGCCCGGTAATGTGCTGCGCGTGTTTGAGCGAGGCGGCAAACGCCGGTTGGAGGTGGGCTTGCCAGACAAAGAAGAGGAGCCTGGCAAACCTGACAAGGGACTCAGCCCACGCGGTTTTGGTTCAAATCAGCGCACCGATCCGGTCTATCTGGGTTTGCAAAAGACACGTCTGCTTGATCCCACCCTGAATTTTCTAGGCACCAACGATCATCCGGGCGACTACAGATCGTCAGGCTGCTCCGCATGTCACGTGATTTACGCGAACGACCGCGACCCTTCGCATTCGGCCTTCTACGAGTCCGCGGGAAATCTTGGTTTTTCGAAGACCGCCGATCCAAGTATTCCAAAAAACGTTTCGGGTCATCCTATCAAGCATCAATTCACCAACCAGATTCCCACCTCGCAGTGCATGGTCTGTCACATGCACCCCGGAACAAATATGGTCGCCAGTTATCTCGGCATGACCTGGTGGGACAACGAAACCGACGCCGACAAAATGTATCCAAAACGGCAGCGCATGCCTTCAGCCGATGAGGAACGCGAGAAGCTCAACCGCAATCCGGAAGCCGCCAGCGTTCGCGGCCTTTGGTCCGATCTCGAGTTTCTCGCGCAAACAGGAACGACGGAGTTCAATGCCGGGCTACGGAATACTCAGTTTGGCGATTCTCACGGTCATGGCTGGCTGTTTCGCAAAGTCTACAAACGCGATCGAAAGGGCAATCTGCTCGACGCCGGCGACAAACTCGTTTCAGCCGGCGATCCGGATAAGTTTAAGAAGGCGGTCCATCTCAACGACATACATCTCGAGAAAGGGATGCATTGCGTCGATTGCCACTTCCGTCAGGATGCGCACGGCGATGGGAATCTCTACAACGAGCCGCGCGCTGCAATTGAAATTGCTTGTGAGGATTGTCATGGTTCGATTCGTGCAAAGGCGACTCTGATTACGTCGGGCCCTGCTGCGCGGGTTGTTGCGGAAGCCGGTAAGCCGCCCGTTGTTGGGCGAAATCTTCTCCGCGGTTTCCAAACTCGTGATGTAGACGGCAGCAAGGTGAATGTGTTTCGGCGCCAGCCACGAGACGGAAAACGAAAAGACGAGAGCGGAAAAGAAATCGAGCTGAAGACCGGCGACATCGTTCAGAACTCTCTGGTAGTTCCCGGTCGTTGGTGGCGTGTGCCCCAAACACTCGAAACAATCACGCCCGGCTCACCCGATTACAACGAAAAATCGCGTTACTCCAAAACCATACGCAAAGACAACGCGACGTGGGGCGAGCTGCCGAAAGACGACAATGCGCTCGCACATCGCGACAAAGATATGACCTGCGTGGCCTGTCATTCATCCTGGGTGACGAGTTGCTTTGGTTGCCACCTTTCGATGGAGGCAAACCGCAAGATGCCAAACCGCCACAACGAAGGCGGCGACTCGCGCAACTTCACTCAATACAATTTCCAGGTCTTACGCGACGACGTCTTCATGCTGGGCCGCGACGGCACGGTCACGGGAAATCGCGTGGCCCCTGTGCGTTCATCTTCGGCCGTGCTGGTCAGTTCACAGAATCAAAATCGCGAGTGGATCTATTCGCAGCAACAAACTACCTCGGCGGAAGGCTTTGCCGGCCAGGCCTTCAACACCCACATTCCCCACACTGTTCGCTCGAAAGAAACAAAAGCTTGCTCGGATTGCCACGTCTCATCTAACAACGACAACAACGCCTGGCTGGCCCAACTACTCTTGCAGGGCACAAACTTCGTCAACTTCATGGGCCGTTTTGTTTACGTAGCCGCCGGCCATTCGCTGGATGCTGTTGTGGCGACGGAACGCGGCGAGCCGCAAGCGGTTATCGGCAGCACGCTTCACCGCATCGCTTATCCGGATAACTACGCAAAGTTTGTCAAAGAGGGAAGTGAGCTCAAGACTTTTTACGAACATCTGGGAAACCCGCAGGTGTTGCAGGTGCAGTTGCGGGGCGAATACGCCTACGTGGCCGCGGGTGAAGGTGGCTTGCGCGTTTACGACGTGGCCCAAATCGATCAGAAGGGTTTTTCCGAACGAATTGTGACTGCACCGGTTTCGCGGTTTGGACAGAAGTTCTGGGTGAAAACTAAATACGCGACCGCCGTTGCTTCGCCGACGACACTCGCAGTTGATCCGGCCCGTTGGCGCATGAAAGCTGACGGGTCGATGATTGATCCGGAAAGCGCGGCCAGGTTGACGGGCGATGAGCGCAAGCAACTCGTAAATGAAGAACAGGCGATTCATCCGTTGTACGCCTATCTCTACGTGGTGGATAAATACGAAGGACTGATTCTGGTTAATGCGGCGACGCTGCTTGATGGCGATCCGCTGAACAACTATTTGCGGCGCGCGCTGGATCCGAAGAGGTTTCCGAACGGCGCGTTTAATCCGGCCGGAGCGCTCAACGATGCGAACAACATCACGATTGCGGGCAAGTATGCTTACATTACTACCGGGCAAGGCTTGGTGGTTGTGGATCTCGATGATCCCCTTAATCCCAAGCTGGTTAAGCGAATCGGCGCAGACGAGCTTCGTAACCCACGGGCCATCGCGATCCAGTTTCGCTACGGTTTCGTGGTCGACGATGAAGGATTAAAGGTGATTGATGTGACGCAACCGGATGAGCCAAAGCTCGTGAAGGGCGCGGTGGTTCCGCTTGCTCATGCGCATGACGTTTACGTTGCTCGAACTTACGCTTATGTTGCGAATGGACCAGAAGGAATTGCGATCGTGGATGTGGAACGTCCGGCGGCGCCCCGCCTTGATCAGGTCTACAACGCTGACGGCAAACTGAACGACGTGCATCAGGTGAAGGTGGCGATGACTAACGCGAGCCTCTTCGCCTACGTCGCTGACGGGAAGAACGGTTTGCGAGTACTCCAATTGACTTCGCCTGAAACGATGCCTGAATACGCAGGCTTTAGTCCGCGTCCGAAGCCTGTGCTAATCGCCACGTTTAAAACCAAAGGTGAAGCGCTGGCGATTTCCAAACCG
>DASQKG010000069.1:0-12488 GCA_035630655.1 Pyrinomonadaceae bacterium | reverse complement strand
ACAACAATCACGGTGATTGATTTGTGGACATCCATGCCCACATACTTGATATTGTTCATAGGACGCCTCCTTGCTGTTGGTAATCTTGAATTTTGCAACTTAAGACTACTACTAGCGGGGCGTCCTTTTCATATTACGTGGAGAATTTGGATGCGAATCGTTGCCTTACCCGATTTTATGGAACGGAAATCACCAGATAGCCCGGCTTTTTACTTTGGGGTATCTGGGAACAACTTATGTGGCGTCTAGAAACAACCCCACACGAAATGCTCTAGATTCAAAACCGTCATTGCGGCGCGGTAATTGCAAAGTAACTGGGTCTATTGGCCAAGGGGCGGGCGAAAAAGTACCGCCAGGAGAGCAGAATGGGTCGTTTTCAGAAAAATGCGAATGAAACAAAGGCTACATGATTAACAATGTACGAACTAGCGGACCACCTTAAAGAAGCCGATTTTTTGTCTAGACAAAGGGGAGTACCATATACGGAGGTCGGAACATTTCACATGTCACGATTAGGAAGGATAGTGAGCGATAGATTTGACGCCTTGCCCGTATCCCAAGACGACGTAAGGAAATCCCTGGCTTCATTCCCCGCTCTCATGCGCGACGAGCTGGGCAAAGATCCCCATGCACGTGGGGTGAACTCGACATCCTCGCTTGGAGTGTGCGCCGAGCTGCTGCGTCGCTGCGAGGGCTTTCGATCCGTCCTTCAACACAGTTCGCGAGTATTTGTTGCTTGGCTTTCTTATAGGTTGGGGTGATACGTGTATGAGCAGGATTTATGGGACTTTAGTCCGCGCTCCGGAGCCTAAAAAACAAGAGGTTTTAATCGCGGCAACTTTAGAAGTGAATGGGCTCCAGCGTTTCTACAAATCACCGTATGTGCGCCTTACCCTTTTCGCAATGACTTTGATCGGGGCTCTCGCCTCAGGGATGGTTTATTGGAACAACAGCACTCGGCGCTCCTTAGGCATGTCGGAAAGCACGGTGTTCGAGGGGACGATGCAGCCAGTCATGGAAGTAAGAGTAACGGCGCTGGTGCCGGGAATAGTCGCTATGGTTAGCGCGCATGTCGGCGATCCCGTCAATAAAGGTGACGTGCTGGTCACGATGCACAGTCATGAAGCCGAGGAAGAGGTGGCGAAAGCGCAACTGGCTTACGATGCAGTGCAGAGGAATCTTGCCAAGCTGCGCGGCGACTTGGCAAGAACGGAAGTAAATGTCGCAGCCGCAACTCGTAAAGCCGCCAATGTGCCATCGCGCCAAGTGCGCGATTCCGTGCAGCATGCGCGAGCGGTGTACGATCAAGCATTAACCGATTATCAACGCAACGAGAAACTCTACAGCCTGGGTGTTATCGCTAAACAAGTACTGGACAATAGCGCCACTGCGCTGCGAATCGCCAGGGACGATCTGGAGAACGCACACCGGGGCGAGACTGCAAACCAGGAGGTCCAACAGCTTCAAGGGAAACAAGGTAAGCTGCTCTCGCAAATTAGCCAGCGAGAGCAATTGGATCAAGTGGAAGAAGCGAGGCTCGCGCTTCAGAGCGCTAGCACGCGTCTCGCCAATACCAAAGTACGCGCAACTTCTTCAGGGGTGGTGTGCACGGTTTCTGTGAAGGTAGGAGACCAAGTTTCAGTCGGCGCACCCTTAGTCGTTGTGAGCCGCATGGACCGGATCACGGTGAACGTGCCGGTGGCAGCAAGCATGATCGCGTCTCTACATAAGTTTCAGCAAGCACAAATCATCCTGCCGACCATACCTCCACAACGTGTGGTGGGCGCCATCCGGGCGATTAGTCCGGTGCCGAGCGCCAACATGACCCATAACGTGGAAGTTGAGTTCGACAACCCTACTGGACAACTGCTAACAGGGCAGCCAGCACAAGTGAGGTTTGTGTTCGAGTGAAAACCAACTCTCGACTCTCTGTCATGTTGGCCACAGAAGGAACATACCCGTTCTACAAAGGAGGCGTAAGTACTTGGTGCCACAATCTCACGCAGAAATTATCGGAGATCGACTTCAGCATCTTCGCCGTCACCACAAATCCGTTCAATCACTCCTGCTATGAACTTTCAGGGAACGTGCGTGATGTGGTTAAGGCTCCTCTCTGGGGCACGATGCAGCCTGGCGATTACTCATGGCACCAGCGCGTGTCCGATGTGCTGCGCGGCAGAATGGATTCAACCCACGTAAACTTGCGTCGTGATTTCGTGCCGCAATGGGACTGCTTGATGGATAAGATCTTCACTGGCAGCCTGGGCAATCAAAACGATTTGTCGGGTGTAGTTTCCGCTTTGATCGAGATGCACATTTTATTCCTTACAAAGTACAACTACCAAAAAGTCTGGGCATGTCCTCTTGTTTGGGGTTCCTTCCGCTACTTTGCGGATCAGATTTGCTTGGGACGTCCTGAAATCGCCTGTAATCCAACCGTTGCTGAAGTCAAGCAGGCATATCGCCTGCTCTACCACTTCCTCTCCGTCCTGTGCTTCCCTATCCCGGGTGCAGACCTAAGCCACTCGTCAGCAGCGGGTTTCTGCGGTCTGCCTTGCGTTATTGCCAAAGTGGACATGCGGCGGCCCTTCCTGCTGACAGAGCACGGTGTCTATTTGCGAGAGCAGTACCTAAACTTGCGTCGAGATGTGAAAAGCCCATTCGTGCGCTGGTTTATGTATCGCGTCTTCACCCTGGTCGCGCAGTTGAACTATACTTATGCCGACCAAGTCTCTCCGGTTTGCGCGTTCAATGCCCGTTGGGAACGGGAATTAGGCACTGATCCCGCTAAAATCAAAGTCATTTATAACGGCTGCGATCCCAAGCGTTTTCATCCGCGTCCGGCACAGCCCAAGACGCGCCCCATTGTCTCCACAGTTGGGTTGATCTATGAGCTTAAAGGGCAACTTGATTTGATTGAGGCAGCAAACGAAGTGCGGAAAACCGTACCAGATGTGGAGTTTCGCATCTATGGCGTTGCGAACGACGAGAAATACTACGCCAAATGCCTGGAAAAAGTGAAGCAGTACCAGCTTGAAAATACCGTGTGCTTTTTGGGTTCAACTAACGATCCTTCGCAAGTGTACTCTCACGCTGACGTGTTGACGGTCCCCAGTATCAGCGAGGGCTTTCCTTATGTAGTGGTCGAGGCGATGCTCTGTGGAGCGGCTATCGTAGCCACTGACGTAGGTGGGGTGCGGGAGGCGTTAGGTAATAGCGGAGTGTTCGTGCGCTCCCGTTCCCCGCACGAACTCGCGCAGGCAATTACTATGCTGCTCGAATCGCCGGAGGAGCGGCGCCGACTGGGTGAACGAGCTATGGCTCGGGCGTTAAGCAAGTTTACCGAGGAGCTTTTCCTTGAGAATTACCGCAGCGCTTATGACAGTCTCGTTGGCTTGATAAGGCGCCGCGCTGGCTGGACCGCATTGCAAAATTTGCAAGCCGCGCCGGCTCCACGCCCGACCTGTTGGATTGAGTGAGAACTGGTCATAGACTTTAGGCGGCCGCTTCCTCTCACATCAACGTTTGTCAGCTGAAAGGAGATTTATGTCGTTAATTCGTTTATCCGCAATTTCGCCGGCGCTCATCGCGCTCTTCCTGAGTTTCAACCTCTCCGCGCAGGATAATAACTCCGCTAGCGGCGCCGCTAAGACCAATCAGGTCGAGGTCAAAACCGATAAATTGTTCCGGCGGGCGAGCGCACAGCCGCCTAAACCGCAGCCGATAGCCATCTATTACGGCTATCCTTCGCTCGTGAATGGAGCCAATGGCGATTTGGATAAAGCGGCACGCGCCTTCGATGCGTATTCCATATTGGTTATCGGGGATGGGCTAGAACTTCCCGACCATCCTGACCACAGCAATGTCGTGCATCTGCTTCCGAAACTTCATAACTCCAAGGTGTTCGGCTACATCAGCATAGGTTCGACGCAAAAGCTTTCCATGGAGGAGGTGCGGCGCCGTGTTTTCGGGTGGAAGCAGACGGGTGTCCAGGGCGTGTTCCTCGACGAGGCGGGTAGAGATTACGGCGTAAGCCATGACCGCCGCGAAGAGATCATCGATATTGCCCATCGCGAAGGTCTTTCCGTATTCGTGAATGCCTTTCAGCCTGCGGATGTGTTCGACCAGGGTACGCACCTTACCAAAGGCGACTATTACCTGCTCGAATCCTTCATTGTGCGGAATGGGGTATTGGACAACACCGGCCTCATGAACTCGCGCATTCGGGAGGCGTTAAAGTTTCGGGAGCGGTACAACATAGGCATTATCGGCGTCACGACGACGACTACCTCGTTCTCTCCCAGACTCTACCGAGTAGCCTGTACTGCCGCGAAAGTAGCGGCGCTTGACGGTTTCGGCTGGGGTGAGCCATGGTTTTCCAGCCAATCGAATTCGTTGTCCAACGTTCCGGTCTGTTTTTAGACCATTCCGAGGCGAAGTCATCCCGGCGCAAGAAATGAGTCCGGCCGACAACCTTTATCCCGAGTTATTCCATGAGGCTAGATGAGATTACCCGCATGGTGCTGGAGGTTTCGCCGCAGCTCGTAGATCCACGCGAGGCGAGCGCGATTGTTGAGTCCTGTGGTGTGAATGACCGCCTGGCCAATGACGACTTTGGAATGCCGCACACCTTCGCCCTTGGAGAGTATATTTTTCGCCACAACCGGACTGCAGAGGTTTTGCCGACCGATGGACCGGAGAAGCGAGCTTCCCTTTCTTTCCGCGACGAAGCCCGGCTTGCCGCGCAAAAATTTAGCCTCAATTTTGCCTACGCACTACCGTGGACGCTACTCCTCATCATCGAATACTTAAAGCCGAACTTGCTGCAATTGCGCCCTGAGTGGGGTGGAATTCTAAGCCTTTCATTGATAGGCAGTCTAATCAGCGCCGGAGGATTTAGCCAAGCAATCACGCGCATAGGCTACTTCTACATTGGAATAAAGGAGCCGCAATTGGCTCTGCGGCTCTGTCTGCTGTTCGTTAAGTGGGGTTGCATCGCTTGTTGCGGATTTGCCGCGCTTGGCTTCGTGCTGGCCAACTACTTTCGCTTTTTCCCAGCCTCCTACCTAATCTGCGGTTGCCTCAACTTCATTATGCTTTCTGCGTTGTGGATGTTTTGCGCCATGCTTTCCGTGCAGAACCGGGTGTGGAGGATTCCTCTAATTTTCGTCATAGGAGGCGGGGTATTTGCCTTATTGCGGTCCTACTTCGGAGTCATCGGCCCTATGTTCGCTGCTAATGGCGCCTCTGTCGCCGCCGCCGCGAGCTTTTCGATATCAGGATTCCGTAAGCTCATCCACACGAGTCCTCAGGGTACATCGGTTCCGGCTCTTCCCCGCCTTGCCGTGCTCGCCTATATGCTAGTGCCTTTCTTCTTCTATGGATTAATCTATTTCGCATTTCTATTCGCTGACCGGATTGCCGCAGGATCAGCGACACCTTGGGCCTCGGGCCTTAGTTTTGGAATCGATTTGCAATATAAGCAAGGCATGGATGTCGCATTGTTCATCTTTCTCGTCCTTGCTGCCGTGGTCGAGTACATGGCGAACAGGTTTGTTCGTTTGTGGTTTCGTCTCGCCGAAGAGGGAACCGATGTGCGGGAAATGTTGCGTACGAACTATCGCCGTTCTCTTACGGTTATCTGCTGGGTGTTTGCAGTTTTGGCAACTGGACTGTGGCTGGCGTACCACCTTTTTGAATATCGAGTGCTCCTCACAGCCGTGCTGGGCAGTATTGGCTATTTCTTCGTCGCCCTCGCATTGTTCAATCTCATCCTGTTGCTCAGCCTCAATCGCGCTGAGAGGGCGCTGACGTTGATGACAGTGGCACTCGCCTGCAATGGAGTCACGGGTTACGTTCTGAGCCACGTATTTGGTGTGGAGTACGCCGCTATCGGGCTGCTGCTTGGCGGCATCGTGCTATTCACAACGTCTCATAAACTAATCAGGATCGTGCTTCGCGAAGCGGACTACTTCTATGCCCTGGCTTGAAGACTTGAAGTCCATATTTGAGGTCTGGATCGTCGCGGCAGTAGTTTTTTGGTGGCTACCCAGTCGGATCTTTCGAGAGCGGCCCGGTAGAAATGCTTTCCTGCGCTTCTGCGGGGGGCTTTCCCGGATGGCATTGCTGACAGTTATCGCCGCAGTGGTTCTGTCTGCCCTGCACATACTAAATGCTGGCACACTTATCGCCCTTTACACGCTGATGTTCTTGGCATACCGGATGCGTCACAATCGCAATCGCACTGCATGGCGCGAGCGGTTTCTAAGTAAAGTTGCATGGTCAGAAGAGTGGTACCAGAACGCAGGTTGGAAGCGGCCCTTTGGCGTCCGATGGCAGGTGATCTTGTCCCCGCAGAGTGCGCACATGCTTCCCGTTATGGGTGCAGGCATCGTCGTGCTTCTGTTAGTTGCCCAGGTGCGATTGTGGTGGCCGCTCCACTATCTTCGTTTTGCCTACTCCGACGCCTACTTCCAACTCCTGAGGATACGCGAACTGCTGCACGATACCAAACCGTTTTCGCAGCCCCTTGTCCTGCCCTCAATATTGGCTGCGGTCTCGTCCTTGGCAGCGGTCGATGCAATGCAGGTTATGCGCTTTCTCCCGCCCCTCCTAGATGTGCTGCTGGCGCTCGGTGGGGGCATCGCGATGGCAGCGGTCTTCCGCAACAATTGGGTCGGCGTCTTCGCGACTTTCATTCTGGGTTGTTACACGGAAAAGTCAGTGTTAAGTCAAGGAGGTATGGGTACGTTCTTTCTGCTCCTCGGTCTCGCCTTCCTAGGCGATTATTACTATCACTCGAACCGCGCCAATCTTTATGACGCTATTTGTGCGTTCGCGCTACTTGCTCTTTCGCTACCGCAGCCCTTTCCGCTTGAAACCACCGTCACTTTGCTGCTGAGCTGCCTTTTAGGGTTTGTCGCTCGGCTTGCCGATCGCTGGGCGCCAGCGTATCGGCTGGGCGCTTTATTGCCACTCCTGCTTATGACGGGGGTGTTCATTGGGAGACCTCCGACTTATCCTCGTCCTAATTTCTTGGAATACGAGACCGCGGCCCGGCAAAGTTTGCGGATTGCTTCCACGTTTCCTAACCAACACTGGGCGATTGCAGCGCCCAACGAACAGTTTGCAGAAACGTTCGGGTTGGGCCAGTACGAAGACCTCTATCAGTTCGTCAACCAATACCAGGACCGAGTCACCAATCCGGAATTCCGATTTCCTTACGAGACTTTATTTGTATTCGTCGAGAAGCACCCGTTTCAGTATTTTGCGTCGGAGCCAAAAGTTGTTTCGTTCTCGATCCTGACCGACCCAACCTACCGGAACTACCGCTCCCCAGCAGGCAGGTCGAGCCTAGAAATGGCAGCCATGCGCCTGTGCGAACGGTACGCGGAAGTTCATCCGAGCCGTATCTTCTATGAAGATCAGGATTTGAAAATTTACCAGTTTAGTCGTGACTAGGGGAAAAGCCCTGAGCTGTGGATGACGTTGAAGCGTCCCGAAGCCTCTGATGTCCCTCACAAGACGCTACCCAGAAAAAGCGACACTCTGATCTGAGAGCTCGAGAGTCGCCCGAACATTGAGATTACGGCCAAAACTCGGAGCTGCCGAGGCCCAACGCGGTACTGATAGAACACGTTAGTTGCATTGGATTAGAGGCGTGGCATCGAGGCTCAAGTTCTTCTTGATGGAGCTGAGTTTCATCGCGTTGGCTTTGGGACAGAACTTGCTCGGCTGACCCCGGTATTCGACTTCAAAAACCGCTTTTCCGGCATTGATAAACGGCAGCAAGGTCGAGCATTCGCTGTATTGGAAACACTGCTCATCTACCATGAAATCGAAGGCGGGAACAAGCTGCGCTACCTGATCCGTGTCATTCTTGAGTGCGATGGCCAAGCCCATTGAGTGCGCGATGCCTGCATACCATTCATTGTATGCGAGTTTCTCGGCCGCAGTTAGCGGAAATCCGGTGCTATTGGTGTAGCCATCCACGTTATCGGCTTCAATGGCGTCAAAGCCCCTATCCTTGCACATCTGGAAGCGGGCGGTGATGATCGGCGCGAGGACGTTGGTCTGTCGGATATCCAGCCAGCGCTCGCCCGGCCAGCCGTTGGTCCTGCCAAGGACTGAGCTGGGGAATTGTTTCGCGTCGGGACGCCAATTCTCCCATGTACCTACGTTGATGTAGCACACAGCCTTTGCCCCAGTGCTATGGATAGCCGCAACTTGGGTTGAATCGTCGCCGAATCCGTCAATGTCATAGACCTGCACATGCACGGCGAGGTCAGTCGGGGTGCTTCCGATCTGATAATTCCATGTCAGTCCTGGTCGGGGCTGCCATTGTTGTGCCGCCGAAACTACGCTGATCAGTAAGACCGAAAGCCTTCCGAGGTGTTTCATCTGCCGTGCTCCGATAGAGGAATGGAGGTGAGCTTTCGGCGCGCTGGCGCCCATTGTCGTACCCGCGCACCGGAAGCTCACATCTGATTAGCTGTTAGGGCCTCAGGTGAGATCTGGAAGAAAGTGGGTCACTTCACAGAGCCAGCCTTCCTTTTATCCTTTTCAATTTCCCGAAGCATAGCTTTCGCGTCTACAGCCTGAGGGTTCAGTTCGTGCAATTTTTTCAACGCCGCAATCGCTTCATCGAACTGTTTAAGGGTGGCGTGCATTGCCGCTGGGTTGAAATAACCGTTCTCGAACTTCGGGTCGACTTCGATTGATTGCCGGTAGAATTCAATCGCTTTTTTGAAATTCCCCTGTTCTTCTTCTATAACTCCGAGGCTGTAAACGTCGAGTGGATTTTGGGGATCTATTTGGATCGCCTTTTTATAAGCGGCGGCGGATTCGTTGTATCTTTTGAGGCCAGCGAGAGCGTATTTGCGGTTGAAGACGGCGTCCCGCGCCTGGCAGCACGCCGAGTTCAGCAAGTCGTCGGCGATTCGCCTCGATTCATCAGCGGCTCGGTGAATCAGATCAAGAATCGCCTGGCGCCGGATGCTGATCTCGATCAGTTCCTCGATCGGCTTTTCGATCAGCGCCGCCGCCGAGACGTCGAGCTCCTCTCGCGCTATCAACAGTTCGGCTTCAACTCGCGCGAGTTGATGTATTTGTTCTAGTTCGTTCATTGAGTATCCTTTGTGGCCCGTGGAAAGGAATAAGTCTGGTACCTTTCCAAAGCCGGCTAATTACCCGCCGACGCGCGTCGGCCGGTGTTGAGTTATGCGAGTTGCGCAACCTTCGCCTGAAGATTGCTGGATGATTTTGAGCAAATACTCAAACTTATTCATCAACTTCAGAGTTTGAATGACGAACAGATCCAAAAGTCAGTTTTCAGGTTCTTGGCTCACGTCCCTAATCATCTTGCTGCGGCCAAGAAGTTGGTAGGATACGGACCAATTGAAGACGTGTTTGGAGTAGGCGTGCTTGAAGAAGATGATGACCGAAATCAGACGCTCTTTGGTCAAGAACCGTGTCGATCCGGAAGTCGAGAAGGCCCTCCAGCGGTCTTGCGGCCGGCGACAAGTTGCGGATCGCGTTTGGGTGTCTACTGCTTGCATCTTTTGTGCGCCCAAAATGTATCGTATAGCTCTCTCAGCTCCTCAGGGAAACGTCCAACGCGATTATTACTAGGGAGATTCTCTTCGTCGGCCTCATCCCAGTAGGCGCCATACGTTCTTTCTATCCCGTCACTTTCGCGCCGCTGTATCACTATCACATACTCGTAACAGTCCCCGCAACCACCACCGCCACTTTCAAACCCGCGCCATCCTGACGGGTTAGCTGAGAGAACCGTCTGGGTCAACTTGCGTAACACCACGGCTCGCAGTTTTACCTTACAATAACTTTTTGTGTCCTTTCAGGGGCCGGGATTGACTAATTTATCGTTATATCAATCCCGGCACTCGAAAAGAACCAATGGTTTAAGAATATACATCGAAATATTGGCACGGATTCAACTGGTTTTTGTTTGCTCGTCGTCGAAGCAGTTCGGGATCAATATCCTCATCGCTAGCAAGCAAATCCGTCAGATCGTCAAGATCCGCAAGGAACGCTGCCACATCCAAGTTTTTGACTATTTGTGTTTCCACGTGGGTTCGATCTTCACCTTCAACTGAGAGATACCCCGTTATGCGTTCGCATGCCATTGTACGCACCGGCTCAACTGCAAACTCCGACCATTCGCCTTCAAGTTTCTCATTTGCGAGCAATGCCCTAACGCTGGCATCGACACATATCACTACGTCCTGTGCATATGTGCTATCTGGGGAGTCGAAAAATTCTCCGTCCGGACTTATCAATTCCAACCGAGCCAGGGATTCCGCATTTGGTCCTGTTGAGACCCCACCCAGCGCTAACCAGATACCATCAAGTTCCTGCCTGAGTACATGTGTGTCACCCCAACTGTGCTTTCGTACAAAAGTCTCATAAAGCGGCATTATCCGTTCTGCAACATACGCAAACCACAGGGAGAAGCGGGACCTTGGAAGGTTTGCTAATCGGTCCGAAGTCCGCTGAATCCAATCTTCAATTGATTCGATCATTTGATGACTTTCGGTAGATCGGCGTGACGCGCCTTCATCAATTCTCTATTCTTGCCTCCGAATCAATTTTTATCTTCGGAGGTTCAGTCATGAATTCAACCATTTCTGCCGACCTGCTCGAACTCAAAAATCGCTTTGAGACCTGGCGCGCAAATCGGAAATATCTGCGGGAGCCGATTCCCGATGAGCTTTGGAATGCAGCCGCTGTCCTCAGCCGACGTTATCCAACTTCGCTCGTAGGTCGGGTCTTGAAAATTGATCCGAGTAGATTGAAAAAGTTTCTGCTTAAGCGATCGCCGCGCGCTTCCGTCCGGAAAAAGCCGCAGGCCACTTTCTTCCAGTTACCGACGGAACTTGCATTGCCGGAGACTGGATCACCATTACCTCAGCGTCAACTCGGCTGTCGGATTCAAATTGAACGGCCTGATGGCTCACGGTTCACGCTGACTCTGCCGTCCCTAGATCTGGTCTCCATCAGCCGACTCTGCGCTGATTTCCTGCGTGCTTGAAATCTCGATGATTCAACTCGTCCCTCAACTCCGGATCCTACTCGCCTGCAAGCCGATCGATTTCCGTAACGGCATCGATGGACTTGCCGCGCTTTGCAAATGCAGATTCCGGCGATTGTGAACGCTCATTCCGGCTGATCGGCTCTCCCCAGAGTTTGGTGAAGTCGTTTCGTCGCCAGTCGGCGCTAAGGCGGCCTCGCTCATATAGGATTCAAGACCCGCGCTTTCAATAAGTCGAATTTGGCCCGACCGAAGTGGAGTAGGCAGCCAGCGAGGCGCCATGTACTGGCCCTTTTCCAACTGCCCCTCCCCGAACCACGCTTGCGAGTTTCCAGGCACGTGGCTCTCTAGCATCTCATTCCAAAGCTGCCGCTGCTGGATAATTGACAGTAAGGTTTCGGTTTCCTGCATTGTGCATTCCTCCCCTGATTGTCAATTGAGATACCTGACTCCCTTCCCCTTGTGAACGGCCTTCCCGTTCGCTGAGTACTACGGAGTCTCCGTTGCCTTGGGGGTCTCCCCCTTTAGGCAATCCCGTGTTCCGTCACTAAAGCACGTATCGAGCGCCACGTAGGTCGTCCGTTCGTCCCTTGATACGCCATCATCGGCGTCCGCCCACAGTCGGAAGGCTTCACGCATCCAAATGTAAAATGCATGGAGACTATGGCGCTGGTCATCAGACAGTTTTCCAGCGGATGAAGAGAGACATCGCGTCGGAACTGGACTTCAGGCAATGCAGCTTTAACCATATGGCGCGGGTCTTGCGGAGCATCGGCTCGCACTGTCTCTGAGCCTTATCCGCTTCTCTGAAATGCTGCTTTCCCCCTTGCCTTTCGGCTTAAGGTTATTCAGATGACCCCAGAATTCTCCTTCCGATTCCGGCTCCCTGCGGGAGCGATACTTTGGCGCGTGACACGGCGCACCATTTGCCTCTTGATGTATTTGAGCCGATTTACATGCCCCTCCGTTTGTCCATTGCTCCAAGTCGAGGTGAAGGCTTTTTGCACGGCCTCGTAATCCCGGCGGATTCCATTGAGAAATCCCTTGAATGGATCGCCTACTGCCGCTTCAGCGAGTTTGATCCATTCTTCCAATCCGCCTTCTTTCTTGGCGGCGAGCCGTTGGCGGAATCCTTCTACTAACTCCAGTCCCTGTTTGATGGGCTCAAGCTTCAGCAACTGCTCTCGGCTCTGCCGCTCTTCCTGCGTCAACTTGCTTTCAACTTTCAATAAAATCCAGACGCTCTCGCGCGCGGTGGGAATCTTCCGTTTCGGCGGTTTGAGGCTGGATGGCGATATTAGTGCTCCGTTAACGATGATCCCATCGGTCTGTCGCCATGGATAAACATAACGCGAGACTGTGACGCGGCTACCCGTGTACCCTTGCGCCATCAGTTCCCGATGTAATTGTTGCGCGTTATGACAACCGGCGGCCCAGC
>DASQKG010000068.1:0-5795 GCA_035630655.1 Pyrinomonadaceae bacterium | reverse complement strand
GGTGGCGGCGGCCAGCAGGGTGGCGGCGGCCAGCAGGGTGGCGGCGGCCAGCAGGGTGGCGGCGGCCAGCAGGGCGGTGGCGGTAAACAAGGTGGCGGTGGTCAACAGGGTGGCGGCGGACAAGGTGGCGGTGGTAGTGCTGCTGACAATGAAGGCGACGATCAAGGAGGTAGCGGCGGCCAACAAGGCGGCGGCAGTCAGCAGAGCGGAGATCGCGGCGGAGCCGGAGGCGGGGGAACCGGCGGTGGATCCACGGGCGGCGGCGCTCGCTGAGCTCCTTAAAAGCGACGGCAGTAAACGTAACGCAAACTGTTAGTTTGCGGACGGTTGGGATCAAAGCTGCGGTGAGTCTGACAACGGTCAGCAAACCAACAGTTTGCGTTACGTAACTCACGACACCACGTCTATCTGAAGGAGATAACCATGGATGCATTTGAACTTCTCAAGAACGACCACAAAAAAGTTTCCCGGCTCTTTGAGGAAATCGAATCAGCATCGGGACGGTCGAAAACGCAATTGTTCACACAGTTAAAGAGCGAGCTCGACCTCCACGCATACGTTGAAGAAAAGATTTTTTATCCCGCGCTGGAAAACAAGGAAGAGTCGAGAGACATCACGCTGGAAGCTTACGAAGAACATAAAGTCGTTAAAGACCTCCTGGCCCAACTGGCGAGCGACTCTCCTGGTGATGAATGGGATGCGAAGCTCAAGGTGTTAAAAGAAAATGTCGAACATCACGTTGAAGAAGAGGAAGGCGAGTTGTTTGACAAGGCGGAAGATGTCTTAAGCGACGAACAAGTTGAACGTCTGGGAGCGGAGATGGAGGCCGAAAAGGCGAGACAGGGCGGCGCTGCCGCGCCCCGCGAGAGCTCTACAGACCAACGCCCAGCGCCCGCCAAATCACGTAAGGCAGCAAAGAAAGCTGAAAGCCCGGGTGTGCTCAAACGGTTGGCTAACCTCGTGGGGCTTGGCGACTCGTCCTCGACTGGTGCGAGAAAATCCGGAGGGCGTTCGAAGACAGCCGCTGCTAGTAAGAAGAGTGCTGCGCCTAAGAAAGCTCCTGCGAGTAAGAAGTCTGCTGGAACTAAGAAGGCAGCCGCGAGCAAGAAATCTTCAGGGGCAAAGAAGTCGGGCGGCTCCGTTAAGAAGAGCGGCAAAAAAACTACGAAGAAGACTGCGGCTAAGAGCAGCAAAAGAAGCGGCGCCAATAAGACTTCCAAACGCCAGTCTGCGGGCGGAAAATCGACGAAGAAATCAGCGACGACTCGCGGCAAGGCCAGAAAGAAATAGTAGGACAGACTTTCCAGTCTGTCGCGCTGATCCAACAGGCTGGTTTGTTTTTACAAAAACGATTCGAAGCCAGGACAGGCAGAAATGGCTGTCCTAACTGGGAGACAAATCATGGAAGGACCTCTACGTGGACTCTTAGCCGGTGCCGCAGCCTGGAAATTTGGCGGCGGCTGCGTTTCGACCATTCTGATTTTTATTATTGTCTTTTGGCTGCTGGGTTATGTGAACTGCTGAACCCTGGTAGACGAAAGTTCTGACGCCGCTTGGCGATCCACCAGCCACGTGACTGAGCCAGACTCCGGTCTGATCAGTTGCGCCGGCAGAAGTTCCGGATCTGATGGTCCTTCGAGGACGGCGGCGAGCGCTTGGGCCTTATCAGCGCCCGTAACCAGAAAATCCACGTTGGCCGCAGCGTTGACCGCCGGTGCGGTAAGCGTGATGCGGTAGGTTCGTAAATCTTCGATCCAGTTCGCTACTACCGACGCGCGCCTTTCGGCTAGCGCATTGGTACCCGGAAACAGCGAAGCGGTGTGCCCGTCTTTACCGAGCCCGAGCAATACCAGGTCAAACCGCGGCCATTCAGATCCTGAAAAGAACGATCTCAACTCACTTTCATAAATACCTGCATTCGTGACAGCATCACCGACACCTTTGATCGGATGCACGTTATCCTGCGGTATCGGCACGCGGGATAGCAGCGCTTCACGCGCCATGCGGGAGTTGCTGGCCGGATGATCGGAAGGAACCATTCGTTCGTCACCGAAGAAGGTGTGAACCACAGACCAATCAACGCGGGCCTGGAATGCTTCTTGAGCCAACAGCTCGTATAAAAGCCGCGGCGTGTTCCCTCCTGACAAAGCAACACTGAACAGTTTGTGTTCGTCGATCGACTTCTGCGCGTGTTCGACGAACCTTTCAGCCGCGGCGAGCGCGACCTCTTCAGGCTTTTCGAAAATTAGAATTGTGGGCCGGTTTGACATGAGGAAGCTATCCGCAGATTACGCAGATTCAAAAAGTTGTTTTTTGATCGCTGGTAACACAATGTTCTGGTGGGCGTCCGAGGCGCTTTTTCCTGAATCTGTGTAGCAAACCGACAATTCTTGTTTTCTTAGCAAGATTCTTTTTAGCTGCTTTCCGTCCCGTAGGGACCTAATGTTTATAGAACGCGATGCTCAAAGACTGCTCTTCGCCCCAGCGGGGCGATACGTTCGCAGGTTCGCGTGACATCGCGGGAACATCGCGCTCCGCTGGAGCGCAGCCTCTGGTTGCATAGCTGGATCTATAAACATTTGGCTCCCGCTGGAGCCGATGGCGTTTTTTGTTGCGGCTTGCCGCGCTATGTAATCTGTGGATAGTCCGAGTCACTCTTCCAGCAATTCTTCCCATTCGGTATGAACAACACCCAACCCAGCTTTATCGATGCGTTCATACGTGTGTGAGCCGAAGAAGTCTCGCTGGGCCTGCGTCAGATTTAGTGGAAGATTGTCGGAGCGATACATATCGAAGTATCCGAGGCTCGACGACATCGCCAGCACCGGGATTCCTCTTTGCAACGCCGTGCTAACGGACGTTCGCCAATTGGCCTGCGCTTGTTCAATTGCAGAATTGAAGTCCGCGTCCAGCAAGAGATTCCCAAGATTCGGGTCTCGCTTGTAGGCTTCTTTGATCTTGCCCAAAAACTTCGCCCGAATGATGCATCCCGCTTGCCAGATTCGCGCTACTTCGCTCAGGTTGATGTTCCAATCATATTCTGAGGAACCGCGTTTAATGAGGCTCATCCCCTGCGCGTAAGAACAGATTTTTGAAGAATAGAGCGCGTCCTTTAATGCCGATTTCATCGGGTCACTGAACTCTTCAGGGTCAACCGTGGAGCGCCCGCCGAGCTTTTGACTTGCTTGAATGCGTTCATCCTTTAAAGCCGAGATTGTGCGCGACGTGATCGCGGCATCAATCGTGGGAATCGGAACACCCAACTCCAGGGCCAACTCGCTGGTCCAACGCCCGGTACCTTTTTGTCCCGCCTGATCCTTAATGAGATCAACTAAGGGCCTCCCTGTCTCAGCATCCTTGACGCTTAGAATCTTTGCCGTAATCTCAATCAAATACGATTCGAGCTCACTTTGATTCCATTCGGCAAAGACCTTGCCCATCTTCGGCGCTGGTAAGCCGTACCCTTTGCGCATGATGTCGTAAGCTTCGGCAATGAGCTGCATGTCGCCATACTCAATACCGTTGTGGACCATCTTCACAAAATGCCCCGAGCCGCCCGGGCCGATGTAGGTTACGCAGGGGCCATCAGCAACTTTCGCGGCAATGGCCTCAAAGATGGGGCGAATCTGTTCGTACGCCTGTCTATCCCCACCCGGCATGAGACTGGGCCCAAGCAGAGCGCCTTTCTCGCCTCCCGAGGTTCCTGATCCGATCAGGAATAAGCCATCCGCTTCGAGTGCTTTTTGCCTGCGCTCAGTCTCTTTGAAATGAGAGTTGCCTCCGTCGATCAGTATGTCGCCGCGATCGAGGAACGGTTTGAGTAGATCAATTGTCCAGTCAACCGGCGGGCCTGCTTTAACCAGCAATATGATTTTTCGCGGCGACTCGAGTGATTTGACGAGATCTTCTGGTGAGCGTGCGCCTATGACCTGTTTTCCCTGAGCTGCCGCAAGAAAGCGGTCGAGCACAGCCGATTCGCGGTCCCACACGGCAACGGAGTAGCCATTACGCTCGATGTTCAGCGTCAGGTTCTGGCCCATCACGCCCAGACCAATCATCCCAATGTTTGCAGTTGTCGTCATTGCGGTTTCTATTTTCGGAAGCGATTCGGTTCAGGCCGGTAGTTTAGAGTTCAACCTTTAGGTTATGGCTTCGCAACGCAAGCTTAAGCTTGATGAACTCTAAACTACGCACCCTTGGCAGTGGTTTTCAAAAGCTCTCGAATTCTGGTTAGTCCTTGCAACACATCGTCGCCCAGGTCAACCCGTAGCGCGCGCCGGCCATGCGACAGCAGCGCTGCCAAATCACCTTGCGCCTGCGCGCGCTTGAGTATGCTGAACGTGTATGGCGCGCCCGGAACTTCAAAATCCACCTCGTCAGGCGCGGTCAACTGAATGAAGACGCCGGAATCCGGCCCGCCCTTATGCAACTGACCGGTTGAATGAAGGAACCTTGGACCATAGCCGGTTGTTGTCGCACAGCCCGTGACATCGCGAAGACTTATGCGCAAGGCCTGAAGCGCAGAATCAATTTCCGCAGTCTCTTCAACATAAGCCAGGAGGGCAATGTAGTCTCGTGACTTCACCTTCGTTAGTTGTTGCCGCAGAACGTCGGCGAGTGAGCCCGGCGCGTTTTCGTCGTTAGAATAAACACTCAACTTTCCATCCGTGGCCGTCGGAGACGCTTCCTCCAACTTGCCGTCTTTAACAAACCGATCCAGCAAGTCCTTCGTCATATCCTTCGATTCCTGCACGTTAGGCTGATCGAAGGGGTTGATGCCAAGTCGCCACCCCGCAAACGCTGTTGCCATTTCCCAAAAGAAAAACTCGGCGCCCAATTCTTCCAGCTCGCCCAGATTTCTATAGACCACCGGATGGCCCGCAGCTTCAAGCGCTTTCAACGCCGACGAAGTCTTTTCGTCCATTGCTCCCGCCGATATAGCAACGAACAAACGATCGTCGCCGTATACGGACGCAGGTCCGAGCGGCTCACCTATCACAGGTACGATTCCCTTGCCCTCTTTGCCTGTACTCTCGGCGACGAGTTGCTCGATCCATAAGCCGAGAGCGGAAAGCTTCTGATCAGTGATGATCGTCAATTTGTCGCGGCCCGCCAGCGCACACACTGCCATCACTGCTCCCAGCAAAGCTGCCGGGTTGTCGTTTACGCTTACGTCCTTTCCACACATCAGAGACATTCGAAGGGCGCGGCTCAGAAGGTTCTGGACGTCAACCCCTATTAGTGCGCCAGGAACCGTGCCGAAATATGAAAGAGCGGAATAACGTCCGCCAATGTCAGGCGGGTTCAGGAAGATCCGTTTGAATTCTTCTTCGGCAGCGGTCTTTGCCATCAACGTCCCGGGGTCTGTAATCGCAACGAATGAGCCGCCCGGCTTGGGAAAGTGTTTCTCGACCTCGTGGTACCAGAAGCGATGAAAAGCTACCGGCTCGGTCGTGGTTCCGGATTTTGACGCGATGATAAAGATGCACCGAGTGATATCGATTTGCTTTGCAAAGTTGTCGATAACGTCGGGGTCGGTTGAATCAAGAACCAGCAGTTTGGGGAACCCCTTCTGACTACCGAAAGTTTGCCGCAGCACCTCGGGACAAAGTGACGAGCCACCCATGCCACAGACCATCACGTGGCGCTCGTCTGATCCCCTTACATGTTCCGCAAATCTGATCAGCTCGCCCGAATTTCTGAACAGCTCCCGTGGCACTGTTAGCCAGCCTAAAGAATTCGTGATGATCTTTTGATGTGCTTCTTCGTTCTTCCAAACCGACGCATCTTTGTCC
>DASQKG010000067.1:0-2396 GCA_035630655.1 Pyrinomonadaceae bacterium | reverse complement strand
CGCATAAGTCGCACGAGCGGTGCAAGCACGAAGCTTAGAAGTATCGCGAGAGTGATGGGGATTAGAACGTCACGCGCAAAGTAGAGCGCGGCAATTGAAATCGTGATTATGAGTATCGTGGAAAGTGTCGAGCCAACTGTTTGCGGGCCCTGGGATTGAACGAGATACCTCATGCTACATTCTGGCGAGAGTAACGGGCGGCTGTATCTGAGCAACGGCTAAGTTGCAAGCTTCGCTGCCGTGTTGGAACGCTACCCGTTCGAGTTAGTTCCGTGCTGAGAGTAAGGGAAGTCCGATCAAAGCCTCTTGGCTTAAGAGGGAGATGATGGGAGATGATGGCAGATCGTGGGCAAATCGCATGAGTTCGATGCCCACGCAGGTCTGGCAGATGAAGCGCGAGCACGGGGTAGACCGCCTTGGAAAAACTGTTCCTCATTGAATGGGCAGATCTGCTAATCCCAACGCATTCACTTGCGGAGATCGTTCTTCGCGGCACAGTGATGTATCTGGCCCTTTTCTTGATTCTGCGCTTCTTAATGCTGCGCCAGACATCAACTATAGGAATCGCAGATATCCTGGTGATCGTCGTAATTGCGGATGCGGCTCAAAATGGCTTCGCAAAGGAATACAAATCTATCACGGAGGGGGTTCTGTTAGTCCTCACGATCGTGTTTTGGGACATATTGCTGAACTGGCTAAGTTACCGATTCAAGGGTTTTGAGTATTTGCTCGCCCCAGCCCCACTGGTTCTTATCGAAAGCGGGCGAATGAACCGGCGCAACATGCGGAAAGAATTGATCACCGAGGAAGAACTTCGCAGTCAGATGCGCCAGCAAGGCGTCTCTGATTTCGCTGATGTCCAGAAAGCTTGTCTTGAGGCGAACGGCGAAATCAGCGTCGTCAAAAAGGAAGATGACAGCGGCGCGGGTGCCAAGAAAAAAAAGAAAATCGTCTAACCCTACACACACTCGGGAAGGAGGCTTGCGGAAAATGAGTACAGTTGCTTGAGTGCGAAGCTGGCAGTCGGTAGAAATTTCGAGTGAAAAGCCCCGGCGACGGCCGGGGCTTTAATTGTGTTAGCTGTAAAGCGACCGCTCACGAACTACCTCTTCGGGAGTAAGAGGTTTTGCGGATGGATTGTAACTGGCCCAGCCTGACTTCCGGTAGGCTGCCGCCCTGTCAGCAACCTTAACTGACGAACGGTCCATGATTGATTGAATACGGGAAGCATCCTCATCATCGACCTTCACGCTGACCAGAGCGCCTCCACGCCGTAGGCCCTCTGCGTAAACATGTGCTTCGTCGTCGCTGATACCGGCCTGCTGCGAGAGCGCGCCGATGATGCCACCCGTAGCACCACCGGCTGCGGCACCAGTCAAAGCAGCCACAAGCCAGCCCGCGGCGACCACAGGGCCAACGCCTGGAATGGCTATCAGACCGAGCCCGGCGAGTAGACCAGCGGCACCGCCAACGGTTGCACCGACACCACTTCCGGTAGCTGCGCCTTCCGATCGATCGTCCTTGCCATCGAGATCGCGGTCCGGAAACGACTTTGTTTTTTCATCGTAGGCACTATCGGCGTTACTCACGAGAATGCTCAGGTCGCCGTGACCAACACCTGCGGATTCTAGCTCGCGAACCACAGCCCTTGCTTCGGCATGGCTATTGTAGAGTCGAGAGATTGTTTTAGACATTTTTCAAGAGTCCTATTGAGTATGAGGGCCTTACTGAGAGACGACGTTTCCCTGAAAATCGACGCTCACGTTGACGGCTTTGCCGTTGTGGTCGGCTTTACCGCGCCATACCCCGCTATCGTCCTTTTTCAACCCAGAAACATTCTTAAAGCCCTTGTCTTCGATCCGAGACCTAGCCTGACCTTCGGTGAAGCTGTTCGCGCCTGCAACAGGAGCCCCGGGATTAGGAGGACTGTTAGGAGAATTTACAGCCGGAGTATTCGCATCACGGTTTGCAGGCGGCTGGGCATTCTGCGCAAAACTTGCGCTTGTTGAAGCAAGCATTAGAAGTGAAATTATAGTGGGTCGCATCGGCGTTTCCTTGTTTCTCAATGGATGACCGCGCACAAAACTCGCCAATGTTATGAAGGTTCCGACAGTGTCAAAAGACACACTCGACTTCGCAAAGCTCGCCCAGAGGTCAGTGACGTTAGGCTGCGGCGGCCTTGAGATTTGCGCGCGGGTCTACCTGCTTTGTTATGACGGAGAATGTCACTGACTGTGCCGCTCCAAAGGTAGTGGATATAGCCACGTCAGCGGCGTCACGGCCTCTCGCGATCACGATACGTCCAATGCGCGGTTGATTATGCCGAGCGTCAAACGCATACCAATGGCCCTCCAGGAAAACTTCGAACCATGCGCTAAAGTCCATCGGCGCGGGAT
>DASQKG010000066.1:0-6068 GCA_035630655.1 Pyrinomonadaceae bacterium | reverse complement strand
ACTGAAGAACAATCACTTCGCTTGTGCCGTTTTCATTCAAAAGGCACACTACCAGGCGCAAAACCAACTTTCGTTTCGAGTAGATTTATTTATGAGGCAACGAATCACCGTAGGAGTAGATTTTGTTGTGAGGCAATAGGGGACGTCAATTGTCCTCACCCCAGATGTTAATGCAAGGATTTTTTTATCCTGGCACGTTCAGCTTCTCGTCGATTAGCACGACGGTTGAGATGTCCAAGAAGCGAGGATACTTCAGCAGGACAGGTAAACGGTCGTTCGTGTTCTCATCGCCGTATCCTGAAATCTGCCGGGTGATCGAGCGACGCTTTAGGGCAAAGCCGAGTCACCGATGCGAAAGCGCCGCCGGGCCGGCGCACCCCAAGGAGGAGCTTGTTCACGACGTATCAGCATAAATGTGAACTTGCTGAAACCATGTGCGCACAACGCACGTATGAGTCTGGCCAAAGCTATAGGGCCTCATGCGGACGCGTGGGAATCCAAAAAATCGTATAATTCGCCGCAATTCCGTGTTTCGATTTGTGATCCCTTAACAGATCACAAGTTCGTACTAATTCAATCTTGGAGATAAACATGAGAGTAAATCAGTTGAAAGCGTTGTGCCTTGTGGTGTGCCTGATTGCCACCCCCACTCTTTCCTTCGCTCAAACGCGAAGCACTGGGGCGACGGTTCCACAGTTTGATATTCCCTACGAAAAGTTTGTGCTACCCAACGGCCTGACCGTAATTGTGCACGAGGACCACAAGGCGCCGATTGTCGCCGTTAACGTTTGGTATCACGTGGGCTCGAAAAACGAAAAGCCCGGCAAGACCGGCTTCGCGCACCTTTTCGAACACCTGATGTTCAATGGCAGCGAACACTTCAACGACGATTATTTCCAGGCCCTGGAGCGAATCGGAGCCACCGACCTCAACGGCACCACGAACGAGGACCGCACTAACTATTTTCAAAACGTGCCCGTGTCCGCGCTCGACACCGTGTTGTGGCTCGAGTCTGACCGCATGGGCCATCTTCTCGGCGCCATCAATAAGGAGAGACTGGACGAGCAACGCGGCGTGGTACAAAATGAAAAGCGGCAAGGTGATAATGAACCGTACAGCATCAGCGAAGAGTTGATCACAAAAGCTGTGTTTCCCGCGAGCCATCCTTACAGTCACACCGTGATTGGTTCACTTGAGGATCTCGATGCGGCCTCGCTCGACGACGTCAAGGAATGGTTCAAGAACAGCTATGGCCCAGGCAATGCAGTGGTGGTGATTGCCGGCGACATCGACGTTAAGACTGCGCGCGCGAAAGTTGAGAAATACTTCGGTGAAATCGCGCCGGGTCCACCGGTGGCACACTTCGAGAAGTGGGTTGCGCAACGCACAGGGGAGCAAAGGCAGATCGCGCAGGATCGTGTGCCTCAGGCGCGTCTCTACAAAGTTTGGAATGTCCCCGGCATCGATACTGCTGATAACGATTACCTGACTCTCCTTTCCGATGTTTTGGTTTCGGACAAAGCGTCGCGTTTATATAAACGACTGGTTTACGACGAGCAGATTGCGACCGACGTAGGCGCCTTCATGGACCAGCGCGAGATCGGAAGTCTTTTCATGATCCAGGTGACAGCCAAACCTGGTGGCGATCTCGCGAAGATCGAGAAAGCCGTCAATGAAGAAATGCAAAAAGTCCTGACGTCGCCGGCGGCACAGGACGAGCTCGAGCGAGTGAGGACGCAGATTTTTGCTCAATTTGTTCGCGGCGCCGAGCGAATTGGTGGATTCGGCGGCAAGTCGGACATTCTCGCGCGCAGCCAGGTGTTTGGCGGAAGTCCGGATTCATACAAACAGTCACTCAACCGAATGGCGGCAGCGACCACCGCCGATCTTCAAGCGGCCGGCAAGCGTTGGCTCTCCGACGGCGTCTATACGCTTCAGATCGTTCCTTATCCAGATGCGAAGGCATCGCAAACCGCAGTTGATCGCACACAGATGCCCAAGCCCGGCGAGGGACCGGAACCGAAATTCCCGGTGACTCAGCGAGGGAAGCTTTCAAACGGCCTCGAGGTGATCGTGGCGGAGCGGCATGGCGTGCCCGTGGTCAACATGAATCTTCTGGTTGACGCGGGATTCGCGGCCGACCAGTTCGCGCAGCCCGGCACCGCCACACTGGCGATGAACATGCTTGACGAGGGCACGAAGACAAACAATTCGATCGAGATTAGTAAGGAACTGGCCTCGCTCGGCGCTACGCTTGGCGCCGGTTCAAATCTCGACACGTCGACCGTTGCGTTGTCGACACTTAAGTCGACGCTGGACAGGTCGCTGAATCTCTTTTCCGACGTGATTCTGAATCCAGCCTTTCCGCAGTCAGACTTCGATCGTTTGCAGAAATTACAAATTGCCGGCATCCAAAGAGAGAAGTCGCAGCCGGTGCAGATGGGCCTGCGTGTGTTCCCTAAACTTCTTTACGGAACAGGGCACGCTTATGGAAATCCTTACACCGGGTCGGGCACTGAAGAATCGGTGGCCAAACTGACGCGCGCTGATCTCATCAAGTTTCACGAAACATGGTTCAAGCCAAACAACGCCACGCTCGTAGTCGTCGGCGACACAACCCTCGCCGAGATGCAGCCAAAGCTGGAAGCACTCTTCGCTGGCTGGAAGAGTGGCCAGACTCCGGCGAAGAACATTGCAACCGTTGCGCAGAAGGCGAAGCCGGTTGTGTATCTTGTCGATAAACCGGGGGCAATCCAATCAGTGATTCTCGCCGGCGTTCTGGCTCCACCTAAATCCAACCCCGACGAAATCGCGATTGAGTCGATGAATACGGTTTTAGGAGGCGCGTTCATTTCGCGGCTCAACATGAACCTGCGCGAGAACAAGCACTGGTCCTATGGCGCGGGCAGCTTCATTCCCGCAGCTCGTGGTCAGCGAATCTATCTGGTGTATGCGCCGGTGCAAACGGACAAGACAAAGGAGTCGGTTACCGAGATCGTCGGTGAGCTTCGCGGCATTTTGAAAGACAAATTGGTCACCGCGGACGAGCTGGCGATGGCGAAGAGCAATCTGACTCAGACGTTGCCGGGCCTTTGGGAAACGAACACGAGTGTGGCTGATTCCATCGGCGAGATCGTACAGTTCAAACTGACTCCCGATTACTACTCAACCTATGCCGGCAAGGTAAAGGCACTCAGCGTGTCAAACCTGAATGCGGCGGCGTTGCAGGTAGTCAAACCCGACAGTCTTGTCTGGGTCATCGTCGGCGATCGGGAGAAGATTGAGAAGGGAATTCGCGAACTGGGCCTCGGCGAGGTGCAAGTGATTGACGCCGACGGAAACCCGGTGAAGTAGCGGACCGCTGGACAAGTAGCAGACGCAGGCAGTGTTCGTTTAGTTTAGTGTGATTCGTGGATCGTCTCAGCTGATGTTGCGGGCGATTTCGGATCGATATCCCGAAATTCAGGGCGCATAGCTTAGAGTTCACATCAATATCCAAGGGTGTCACCATGAACGAGGCTGCGAAGCAGATGGGCAGAATACTAGCTTCGCGCGCAGCGAAGCGGAGCGTGGGGAACGTGCACGAAGAACTCGGAGCCTGCGTAGCTGGCGGCAGGGACCGGCCACAGAGGTAGTGTCTTCTGTCGCCAGCTTTGCAGGCTAAATGTTCCTTCTCATTGTTTCCCCCACGCTCCGCTTCGCTGCGCGTGGGGCTAATACTCTGCCCGACTGCTTCGCAGCCTCGTTCGTGCTGATACCTTGAACCGCTCTGAACTAGCAGCCCTCCGAGACAAATTGTGTCGCCTCTTGCCTTCACCCAAGGCGACTCATAAGCCGCACTTAAGTTACGATTCCTCCGCCCCCCTTAGATCAATCAGACAAAGGAAAGATCTTCTAACAATTTGACGGACAATCACATCGCTGAACCACGCATCGAGTATGCGAAGCGCGCCGCAGCGCGTCGCGCGGAAGCGGTGCGGCAGATGCAGCGCTTTCGCAAGGTCGGAATCGTGCGCCTGGCATTGCTCGTCCTCGGACTCGTCATCGTCTGGTTGGTGATTAATGGCCAGGCCGTCTGGTGGTTACTCGCTCCGGCCACTGCCTTCATCGCGTTGGCCGTTGTGCAAGCCCGGATTACTCAAGCGCGACGTCGCGGCGAACGTGCGGCTGCTTTGTATGATCAGGGACTGGCTCGACTCGACGACCAATGGGCGGGGAGGGGAGCGACGGGCGAGCGTTTTCTTGACGGTTCACATCCTTTTGCTGAGGACCTGGATCTTTTCGGCCACGGGTCGCTCTTCGAGTTGCTTTCGACAGCGCGTACTCGCGTTGGTGAAGAGACGCTCGCACATTGGCTGCTCTCACCCGCCGAGCCTGATGTAGTGCTTGCCCGACAAGCAGCAGTTGTTGAACTTCGACCTCAACTCGACCTGCGCGAGGATCTCGCCTTGCTCGGTGAAGGTGTTCGCTCCGGCGAAGACTCAAAGGCACTCGCGGCCTGGGCCGCCGCGCCACCATGGCGCGTATCGCGAGCCAGGCGAATCATCGCGGCGGCGTTGGCACTTCTCGCGGTGATCGCGTTGATCTTTTGGATCGCGGGATTTGGTTTGTTTCCACTTCTCCTCGCGATCATCTCCGGACAGATCTTCTCCTTCCTGCATCAGGCCCAGGTAAACGGTGTCATCAGCGCCATCGACGGTCCCGGGCGTGACCTGGCGCTGCTTTCAAAAGTGATGAGTCGGCTTGAACTCGAGCGTTTCTCAAGCCCTCGGCTGGTCGAATTGCGCACCGCGCTCGATGTCGACGGACTGACTCCATCACAGCAAATAGCCAGGCTTAATCGATTGATTGATCTGCTCGACGCCCGGCGCAATATGATGTTTGCGCCCTTCGCGCTCCTCTTGCTCTGGCCCTTACAGCTCAGTTTTACCATCGAAAGGTGGCGCCAACATTCAGGCCCTGCTGTTGCTCGTTGGCTGGCCGCAGTAGGCGAGCTTGAGGCCCTCGGCTCGCTGGCTAGTTATTCCTACGAGCATCCCCAGAATCCTTTTCCCGAACTGGTGGCCGAGGGGCCATGCCTTGAGGGCGAGGGACTGGGCCATCCGTTGATCCCTGAATCACACAGCGTGCGCACCGACATTGCTCTGGAAGATGAGTTGCGGGTGTTGATCGTCAGCGGCTCGAATATGTCGGGCAAGAGCACGCTGCTGCGGACGCTGGGAACAAATACTGTGTTGGCGTTGGCAGGCGCGCCTGTCTGTGCCCGACGGTTGCGCATCTCGCCGCTTCAGGTTGGTGCTTCGATTCGTATTCAGGATTCTTTACAAGCTGGGGCCTCGCGCTTCTACGCGGAGATCACGCGGTTGCGGCAGATCGTTGAGCTGACGAAGGGGAGTCTTCCGGTGCTCTTCCTGCTGGATGAGATCCTTCATGGGACGAATTCACATGATCGCCGTATCGGAGCCGAGGGTGTCGTGCGTGGGCTGGTCGAGCGCGGCGGAATTGGTTTGGTCACTACTCATGACCTGGCGCTCGCGCACATCGCCGAAGTGCTTTCACCTCGAGCGGCCAACGTTCATTTCGAGGATCATCTCGAAGACGGAAAGATGACCTTTGACTATCTTCTACGCGCCGGCGTGATCCAGAGAAGCAATGCGCTGGAATTGATGCGGTCAGTTGGGCTTGAGGTCTAGGATAAACAGACTATTGGCCAAGGGCGTCACGCTTGGATCATTTGCTTATACACACAGCTTGTCGCAAAGGTACAAGCTAAGTCCGAATCTAAGGTGGCCTATAACTTTTGGGCCAATCCTGGACGGCCGGCCTAGGCGCCGCCTTGCCTCGACTCCCGCCGTCGATTAACGTCATCGTGGGAAAACTGGGTTTCACTGTCAGCCATCGCCTTCGTAGATGAGCGGTGACCCGGTCGCTACCGAGGCTGTGTGAAAACTGAAGGTACGAGTGAATAACGCTGAAAGCGTTCGCTAGCTCCAGCCCAGGGTTGCGCTTTGGCAACCCTGGGAAAGAGGCATTCATTTTTAGAAGACGCAACTCTGAAGGAGTTGCGT
>DASQKG010000065.1:0-13330 GCA_035630655.1 Pyrinomonadaceae bacterium | reverse complement strand
GGGCTTGTTACGGGGTGGTATTAGGGAGGCTGGTAATGCCCAGTTTACGTCTTAATAAGAGAAGCGCATGTCGATAGGGTTCGCCATCCTGGTTTCACTCGGAGTCTGTGTCATCTCGGCAATCCTGGAAGGGGTGTTTGCGGGCAGGAACGTCAAGCAGTATTTCGCGAGATTGCGACACCCATCCTATGCGTTACCCCTCTGGGGATGGTATGTCATCGGAGGGTTCTACTACGTGATCTTTGGGGTAGTCTTGTACCGGATCCTCAGGCAGGAAGGTAATGCAACCGCTCGAAACATAGCCTTAGCTCTACTGCTGCTCATGATGAGCGTCAACGCATTCTGGAACTACGTTTTCTTCCGCGTTAGGAATCTGTTCGTCAGCTTTTTTGCTTTTACGCCGTACCTCTTTTTTGCTGTTGCGCTCTTCGTTTTCCTGCTCCAATTTGATCGAATTGCGGCGTGGCTCATCCTGCTCTATTTGCTGTATTTGATTTACGCAGCTTCGTGGGGATACAGACTATGGATTCTCAACCGGAGTTCCAATTGACGGCTTCATTCGCAGTGTCGGCGCCGACTATCAGGCTTTATCTTTAAACCGGCGATACAAAACCGCCAATAACAAGGCGTGAAACGCCATCCCTACCGAGAGGTACAACACATAGTTCATATTTATAGAGAGCTCCTTGAAAGCCATGTATGTCCAGAACACAGGGATGACACTGAGAACTAGTTTCCATGAGGAGTTGATAAAGAAGCTAAGCAGAGGAAGCATCAAGATTGTGCTCAACCCCTTCAAGATGCTCAAGCCCTCAATCTTATTTCTTGCAAACGTCACTACCGTCAGAGTGATAACAGGTGCGGTCAGCGCAAACAGAACGGAGATGCTGAAAGCTACCAGCAGGCCGGTTTGCACCAGCCGTGAGAGCAGGATAGTGAGGGTTGAAAAGACTGTGCCCAATATCAAGATCAAGAGCACACGATAGGCCACGAAATGCGGCAAAGAGAACGGCATCACCCTGATTACTGTGAGCACGTCTTCATCCTTCTCGTCGAGCATAATGAATGAAATGAGGAAGGCTGGGAAGGTCACAATCATGTAGCAGAAAAAAGCCAGGATCGGCGGATAGTAGCCGACAATGACCGGAAAATGTTCGGCCAATACTGGCATGCCGAAACGAAGCAGAACGATGATGACAAAGGGCACGAAGAAGATGAGCGTCAGGGTTCTATCGCGAAAGATATTCTTCAGATCGTTGACGCCGAGTGCGACTATCCTATTCACAATCAGTCCCCGCCTCTGATGATATGGACTTCGAAAGATTTCCTGGCTAGTGAATATGCAAGGGCCGAACACACGCCCAGATAAACGACAGCGTACGCGATTTCAAGCGTCGAGCCATTCTTAAAGGCGGCGCGAAATAGAATCAATGATGCCTGCGTAGGAATAAGATAGAACCAATAGGTGTCAGTCACTCCGAAGAAGTTGAGGAAAGGCAGAACCATCGGTGTTAAGAAGAGAGGAATAATGATGATGTACTGATTGAATGTGCTGACACGGGCCACGCCGATGAAACCGAGCATTACAAATAGCGCGGACGAGAGTAAAACGGCCAGGGCCAGATAAAGATAGTTAAACTTCCAACCGTGGCCCACGACTGCCATCACGAAACTGCACGCGGCGGCGATGAGGGTCAACGAAATGGTTTTCGACCAAAGGTATTGCCAGGCCTTTAGTGGAGTGACCACCACCGCCTGAAGAGTGTTGGCCCCTTTCTCGAACAACACCAGCACGCCAATGAAGACAAATCCCAGCATCACCGGGTCAGAAAGAATCAGGATGATCAGAATGTCATCAACATGAATAAAGGAGAACGTCTTGAAAAGAACGGTGTAGACGACGGTCACGAGCAAAGCGGCCGCCACGATGTTGTATTTCACCGCAAGCGTTAGGTCCCACATAACCGTGGATAGGAGCTTCTTCACTGTTCACCCCCAGTGGTCCGTATTCTATTTGCTGTCAGACTGCCGGACTCGCGGAAACTTCGCCTGGAAAAATCATGTCAACGATGTCCCCGTAACTTTGATGAAAATATCTTCGAGGCTGGCCTCTTCCGAATGAATTGATTGCAAACTCTCATTTTTAAGGATGGTCAGAAACTCTTCGTTTTCTCCCAGTCCGTCGAGGTCAAAATTCTTCGTTAGAAGCTTACCGTCCCTCAAGTACTCGACTCGCACCTTCCGCGCGCTACCCTGCAGCTTCAGGTTCTTAGGGGTATTGGTAAGCTTGATTTCTCCGTTTACAATAAATGCGACCCGGTCACACAACTCGTCGGCGTCGTGCATGTTATGCGTTGTTAGAAAGACAGTCTTACCTTGCTTCTTCAAGTCGAGGATGATGTCCTTCATGACCCTGGCGTTCACCGGATCGAGTCCTGCCGTCGGTTCGTCAAGAAACAGTATCTGAGGATCGTGTAGCAATGCCCTGACAAAACTCAGGCGCATCTTCATTCCTTTGGAAAAGGCTTCGACTCTCTTATTTGCGTCCTGGTGGAGATCAACCATCTGTAGCAGCTTCAGTGGGTCCTTGGTCGGGACGTCGTAGAATGAGGAAAAGAATTGCAGATTTTCCAACGCGGTTAGCTTTGCATAGTGGTTGGGCAGTTCGAATCCGACGCCGATAAAGTTGTAATAATCGGCAAGCCAATCCCGGACATCTCTGTTGAGCACTAAAACATCACCTTCAAAACCGGTGAGCAAATGGATCAACAATTTCTGAGTAGTGCTCTTTCCGGCGCCGCTTGGGCCCAGAAAGCCGAAGACCTCACCGGCAGCGACTTGAAAACTGATCCCTTTAATCGTGGGACTTTCATTTCCCGGGTATCTATAAACGAGATTGTGAACTTCTATCATGTCGCACGCGTGTAGGACCGCCAAGAGCCAGACTAAGAGAGCGGCAGACGAGACGCCACCTTTCTGAACGAAGGATGTGGAAAATGCAATCGCGAAGCAGCGTAGCCAATCTCTTCAAAATGGCCATCTCAAGAGAACCTTTCATGAGCTTCGCACCAGGCCCCGCAAACAAGCGAAAGAAACACCAATCCACGAAATCACACTAAACGACAACGGCATTTTTCGTGCTGGTTCGTGTGGTTTCGTGGATCGTGTCTCATCGAAAGCCTACTTACCTGCTTGAACTATTATGCGACGCGCGCTTGCTTACTCTCGTCTGCTTGCGAAGTGAGCATCGCTCGCACGTATTCCGCCGAGGTCGACAATGCCGGTTCTTCAAGCATGTTGAAGTGGTCGCAGGGTAAGCGAACTACTCTTACGTCCCCCTTTGTCAACTGACGCCAGGGCTCGATGTAATCATAGTCGCGAAATATATCGTGTGCCTCAGTGCCTATCCAGTTCTCATTCGAGAGAAATTTTTCCGCCTGGAAGTAGAGCACATCTGACCCCTCGTACGGCTCAGCCCGGTACGTCCGATAGGTCGCCTCAGTGTAGTCGCAGAGTTTGATTGAACCTCTTATGTAGTTATAGATCTCGTCTGCTGACATTGCGGTTTGCCCACGCTCTTTAGCCAGGTGAGCCACTCGTCCGAGCCGTAACTTCTCGGGCACGTTCTCAATGTCTGCCATAGTGATAAGCGGACGACCGGCTTTCTTAGCGCCTGCAAATTCGTTGCCCATCATCATGGTCAGGAAGTTGTCGTCGCTGCCGTATTGCGACAGGAAGATATTGAATGCCTCCTCGACACTGGGAAGCGTATCGAATAGCACGAGGTGAGCGATCTTGTCGCCCTCGAGATGCATGCGACGCGCGATCTCGTAAGCGACCAAACCGCCGTAAGAGTAACCTCCGATGACATAGGGCCCTGCGGGTTGAGCCAGCCGAATGCAATGGGTGTAATGCGCGATCATCTCTTCGAAGTCACGGGGAATGGATTTGCCGTCGACACCCTTTGCCTGGAAAGCGTAGAAGGGATAATCCGGACCCAGAGCTTTCGATAAATTGGTGTACAACGCTGCGTATCCAACTCCGCCATGCACCCAGAAGGAGGTTTGCTGATTGCCTTTCAGGTTGAGCGGGACGAGTTCAGGTGGTAATTGCGAAGTCGATCGAATCACTGCGGAGTTTGTGCCCTTTGCTACCGAAATCACACGCCGAACCGGCGCCACGTCCTGGTGCTGGCCCTCCTCCCTAACGTAGGCGGCAAGCTCTCGCAGCGTTGGGTATTCGACAATAGCCGATAAGGTGATGGCGTCACCAAACCTTTCCCGGATACGTTGAACTATTACGGATGCAAGGATGGAATCGACTCCAAACTCCGTGAAGTCTGTTTCCGGTTCCATGCTGTCCACATCGGTCTTTAACTCTTCGGAGAAAATTGTCATTAACTCCTGGAGGACATAATCCTCAAATTGCTCACTGGCAGGCTGCTCTGCCGTCAATGCGATTTTACTCGGCTCAGAGTTCGCGGCTGCCTTCATTGGGACAACAGGCAGTTCGCCTTTCAAAGCCCAGTATCTTTTTCTCTCGAAGGGATACGTTGGGAGCGACATGCGGCGCGGCCTGTTATCCGCGTAGAGTTGTGTCCAGTTGATTTCTCCGCCGGATACCCAATGCTCAGCCAGCCGATGGACGTCCCGGTTTGCAATGAGCCTGTTTACCCGTTCCTGCTCCGATTCGGAAACTTCATCTGTTTTTTTGGCCTTAACTTTGCCACGGTAGAGGTCCTCTGCCGGCAGATCCGCCGCAAGATAGCGAGAAAGCTTGTCGCGCAGTTCTCCTGTATTTGACGCCACCACTGCCAAGCGCTCAGAGAATTCCTCCCGACCGACCTGAAGTGTATACGCCATATCAGCTAGCGATCGAACATTCGGTGAAGGCGTTTCTTGATTGAGAAACGTGAGGAGTTTTTCGGTATATGCGAGTAGCCTCTCCTCATTCTTGGCCGAGAGCACGATTAGTTGTGGCCTAACATCCGACACGCTTGGCGAAGCTTCATGCTCTTGCAAAACGATATGAGCGTTAACACCCCCAAAACCAAAAGAACTGACACCGGCACAGCGTGGAACCAGTTGCTCGTTCTCATCCCTCAGCTGTTCCCAGACACGAGTTCGATCTACGACGTAAAAAGGCGTGTTCTGAAGTTTGACGTAGGGGTTCAAGTCTTTCAGGTGCAGCAGGGCCGGCAAGGTCCTGTGCTTCATTGAAAGAATCAGTTTCGCCATTCCGGCAATGCCCGATGCGGGTTCAAGATGTCCGATGTTGGTCTTGACTGAACCGATTCCGCAGTACTGCGTGCGTCGATGCTTCTTTTGTCTCCGCTCCCCAAGTTGTTTGAACGCCTTCTTGATTCCTTCGATCTCGATAGGATCGCCAAGCTTGGTGCCGGTGCCGTGCAATTCCAGATACGACACGCTTTCAGGATCTACATCGGCCTCTTCGTAAGCCTGAACCAACAGCGCCGCTTGTGCGTCGGAGTTGGGCGCCGTCAGTGATGAAGCTTTGCCGCCGTGATTGACAGCAGTGCCTTTGATGACGGCGTAGATGTTGTCATTGTCCGCAAGTGCACGCTCGAGAGGTTTGAGCATCAATGCACCCGCACCTTCACCTCTTACGTAACCGTTGGCGCTCGTATCGAGAGTCTTGCATCGTCCGTCGACCGATAAAACTCCCAGGCTGTCGCCGCTTATTGTTGTAAACGGAGATAACATCAGGCTGATGCCGCCGGCAATCGCGAGTTCGGCTTCGCCACTGCGAATTGAATTGACGGCACGATGAACAGCGACGAGCGCGCTCGAACAAGCTGTGTTGTAAGGCTCGCTGGGCCCTCTGAGATTCAGCAGATAAGAGATGCGGTTGACGAGGATGGAATGCTCATTACCCAATCCCATCTGCGCATTCAGCAGACCCTGGCTTGCTAACATCTGTTGGTAGTCACTGAATTGAACTCCCACAAATAAACCGACGCGCCGGCCCGAGAATTCAGAAGCCTTGTAACCACCATCTTCAATAGCTTTCCAAACTGTCTCCAAAAACACCCGTTGCTGCGGATCCATCATCTCAGCTTCGAGTGGTGAGATATTGAAAAAGCGGGCGTCGAACTTGTCCGCATCCTCGATGAAGCCGCCCCATTTCGCCTGAGTCTTAAACTGCCCGTTTGAGAAATCCGCGTGATAGTCTCGCCAGTTCCAGCGATCCGCCGGTATTTCAGTTATCAAGTCTTTTTCGTCTCTGAGGTTTTCCCAAAATTCGTTGAGGTCTTTCGACCCTGGAAAAACTCCGCTCATGCCGATAACGGCAATCGCTTCCCGGTTTTGACCGACCGAGCCGACCAAGTAGTTTCGCTGACCCCCGTGGCGTTGTACGAGTGGGACCAGTGATTCGCTTCCGTCTGGGGATTCGGCATGAGCAACTACCATCTCTCCGGTAACAGTAGCTGTATTCACGTTGGTGAAAAGACTCTTCACTCGTTCACCAAACTCTTTTAGGAGATAGTTGCTTAACCCGCGAATGGTGTCGCATTCAAAGAAAACTGTTGGGGCTACTTCCACTTCCAACAGCTGGCTTAGCTTGTCTGCTAGCTCGACGAAGGTTACCGACTCAAAGCCAAAATCACCCAGACCGGAGTTCACTTCGAGCTGTTCCGGAGCCATCTTGATAAGCTCAGCCGCCATTTTTTGAAGCTGACTTTCCAACTGAGGTCGTATTGAAGTTCCATTTGTTGGGGCGACCAGGACCGGTTTGGCGGGTAGTATTTGCGTTTGTGTTTGCTGAACTTTGAGCGTCAACGCCGTCAGTTTCACCAGGACTTGTCCGGCTGGATCAACAAACCGCACGGTCAAGTCTTTCTCTTGAGATTCCGCGACGCCTTGGTTGCTCGCGAGTTTTAAGTATGCATAGGCAGCCCTGGTCAAGGGTCGTTTCAGATCAATCTCATTGAGACTAGTCGGCCGCAATTGACCCGACGGTTGACCAATTGCAGGCAGCCAGATCGCAGCGGCTTGCATCAAGCCATCCAACATAAGTGGGTTCAGGAAAAACTCGGTAGTCTCCTCAGGTGACAAGTCGAAACAGACCAGTGCATCGTCGTCGTCGAAAAACAATTCCCTGACGACGCGTTGCTCCTGCGAATAATTGAGCCCAACGCCACGAAGATACTCGTAGCATTGCTCACTACTCCTGGTGTCCGGACAACGCCACTTTACCGCCTCGATATCGACAAGCTCATTAATTTGTTTTGACTCTGGCCCGTTTTCATAAACCAACACTCCCTGCCCGTGCGCTCTCAACCCATGCGGTTCTACATTGGAGCTGACTTCGAATTCCACCGCGTCCCCGGTTGGTAACAAGCTCACTCGTAAATCAAGCGCGTTTTCCGGTGCGACAACGGGCAGGCCCCAGCGGATGTTGTTAATCCTGGCAACTGCTCTATCCTGGGCCAGCTCGGCGGCTGCCCGAGCCATTTCGATCATCGCCAACTCAGGCATAAATCTTCCGTTGCCCTGATCCAGGAGATACGGCTCATCACAGCTAAGGTGTGTGGTAAAAGAAATCTCGCTCAGCGTAGAGATGTTTCGGTCAATCAGAGGATGAAGTCGAGTAAGTGGCACAGCGCTTTGCTGAGGTTCCGGCACCCAATATCGGTCGCGGGCGAACGGGTAGGTAGGAACAGAAATTCGTCGTGGTAATCGATGACCAGCTCGAGTTTGATCATGAAGTTGAGGCCAATTGATTTCAACGCCGGAGACCCAGAGTTGCGCCAGTTTGTCCCATTCACGATCATCAACCAAAAGCCTAATAAACTCTTTTCCGGCTCTTCCTTCAACCAGACGTTCGGGAGTTGAGGCGCCGGGTATGAAGCTACCCAGATAAAGGTGTTCATCCTCGGTGTCGCCCTCGCAATACCTTTGTAGTTTGTCGCAAAGTTCCCTCCGGTCTGAGACAACCATTGCCAGACGTTCTCTCATTGCTTCGCGGCCTACTTGAAGAGTGTAGGCGAGATCGGCAAGGTTGATAGAAATTCCATCGCCAATTTCTTCTGGTTTATCGCTGAATGAGTTTGTCAGGTGGGCCGCGTACTTCTCACTCACCAAACGAGCAATGGCGGAGATAGACGAATGGTCGGAAAAGGTGGACGGAATAATTTCGCAGTCATACTTCTGTCTGATCTGTTCAGCCAACTTGGCAACGGTCATCCTATCGAAGCCAAACTCGCCCAGGCTATCGTCTGGATCAATCTCCTGCTCCGTGACGTTGACCAGAGCTGAAGCAAACGTCAGCAAGTCTTTCTGAATGCTGCCAACCAGCGCTCCTCTTTTGTCTGCGTTTACCGTGGCACTGTCTTCTCTTGTCCGGTTCAAAAAATGCAGGTATCTGGCCGCGTAATCCTTTAGTCTTGCCTGGGTCTTGGCCGAAATAACTATGATCTGAGGCTGCCCGTCTGACTCCTCATCGGCGACAGTGTTATCTACGTACTCTTCCAGAATGACGTGAGCGTTTGCTCCGCCGGCTCCAAAGCCGCTGACGCCCGCTTGTCTCGAATAATGTATCTCTTCGCCGCTCACGAGCATCGCCGGCTGCTTCCATTCGGCCAATTCCTGCTGCACAAAAAAAGGCGTCTCACTAAGGTTGACGTTTGGGTTTATGCGGTTGGAGTGGATGGATGGAACTAATTGCCGATGCTTGAACTGCAACAACACTTTCGTCACGGCGGCAATGCCTGCAGCAGATTCCAGGTGGCCGATGTTTGATTTGACCGAACCAATTGGACAGCTATTTGTTTCGACACGCTGTTCTGGATTGCCGTTACTGCTCGTCTTGAACGCCCTTGTCAGACCCGCTATTTCAATCGGGTCTCCTAAAGTAGTTCCCGTCCCGTGTGCCTCGATGTAAGAGATTCTCGACGAGTCAAGTTTGGCGCTTCTTAAGGCTTCAGTAATCAACTCCTCCTGAGCTTTCGGGTTTGGAACCGTATACCCATTTGTCTTTCCGCCGTGATTGATGGAGCTGCCTTTGATCACGCCATAAATTTGATCTCTGTCGGCCACAGCCTGACGCAGTGGTTTCAAAAGCAACGCACCTACTCCCTCACCCGGCACATACCCGTCGCCGCCCTCGCCAAAGCTGCGACAACGGCCATCGCTTGCGGCAAAGCGGCCCTGACTCAACAGTTGATACTTCTGCGGATGAATTGAAACATTTACGCCACCCGCGATAGCCAGCTCGCACTCTCCGAGCGAGATGCTTCTACACGCCAGATGAATGGCGGTAAGCGACGATGAACACATCGTGTCTAACGCGATGCTGGGGCCTTTGAAGTTGAAAAAATAGGAAGCACGATTAGCAATTGAAGCGAACGAGGAACCAAAGACCAGCCCATCGCCTTGGAGCGAATTCTCTGCGCTGAACAACTGATAGTGTCCGTACATCACGCCTACGAAAACGCCCGCCCTGGTTCGATTGAGTTGTGTTCGGGTGTAGCCGGCATCCTCTATGGTCTGCCATACCGTTTCCAGAAAGAGACGTTCTTGCGGGTCGATCAATTCAGCCTCGGCGGGTGAGATGTTGAAAAATAGTGGATCAAACTTATCAACGTCATTAATGAAGCCGCCCCATTTGCTGTAGCTCTTGCCAAGCTTCTTTTTATCGGCATCGAAATACTTGCTGTAATCCCAACGGTCTGGGGGTATTTCGGTAATGCAATCTCTGCCTGTCTTTAAGTTCTCCCAGAACTGCGCCAGATCATCAGCCATGGGGTAGCGTCCGCCAACACCAATGATGGCGATGTCATCGTGGCGCGCGGAAGAATTACTCGCATCAGACATCTGCGGTGCCGTCAGGCGGTTGAGACTTATGCTGGCCGGCTCTTTTTGCGCGTTGTTTATCTTCGACTTTCCGGCACGTGGCTGAGAAACGCTTCCCACGATTGTCTGAATTACCTCCCTATGATGTTCCACAAAATATTCAGTCAGCTCGGCCAGAGTTTGATATTCAAAAAACAGCGTCTTGGGTAGTTCGCCGAAAAGTTTTTCAAGCTCGCGCGTCAACGTCATGATCAGCAGCGAATCTATCCCGAGATTTTCCAATGGCTCCTGCGAGCGAATTTTCGAGAGTGGCAGCTTTGCTTCTCTCGCCAGAATCTCTTTCAGACAAACTTCTGTCTTTTCCATCAAGGCCGCTTTTTCATCTTCGCTCAACGTAGCCTTTGGCCGATGTTCGCGAGCCTCTGAAGCTCTATTCGAAATCACCAAACTCTCCAGGCTTTTGCGTTTACCGTACAGCACGACCTGTTGCGTCGAGACTGAACCTAAGGCGTCATGGAAAGCCCGTAGTCCGTCCGCCGCACAGAGCAGTTCGACGCCGGATTCCCGCATTGATGTTTGCGCGTTTTCATCGACGGTCATACCACCGTCCTGCCACAAGGGCCAGTTAATGGCGATGGTTTTCCCGCATCTTTTTTGTCCCGTGCGCAAAAGCTCTCGCCACTCCGCAAAGCCATCCATGAAACTGTTCGCGTAAGCGTAATCACACTGCCCGACGCTCCCGAAAGTCGCGGCCACCGAAGAAAAGAGCACGAAGAAATCAAGCTGGTCATCCTGGGTCACTTCATCCAACCAGACACTTCCATAGACCTTCGGAGCAAGCACTGCAGACATATCCTCGATGCTCTTTTTCAACGTCAGTGCATCGCGGATGATGCCGGCGCAGTGGATGACACCGTGAACTGTGTTGAAGCGTGCTTTGGTTTCTTGGACGAGTCGCTCAACGTCTTCGCGCTTGGAAATGTCTGCCTGACAATAGAAGACGTCTGCGCCGGACGCGTTAAGTTCTTCAAGCCATGCGGCCTGTTCCGCACTCAACGCGGACCGGCCAGCGAGCACCAGTCGGGCCTTTACTTGTCCGGCAATGTGCTCGGCGAATTTCTTGCCCAGCCCGCCCACGCCGCCCGTAATAATGTAGACACCGTTCTCGCGTAAGTTTATCTGTTGGTCTACAAGAGGTGACTCGACGGGCTTCAGGCGCCTCACGTATCTCTCACTCTGACGGTAAGAAATCTCTGCCGTACTGTTTCCAGCGAGAATTTCTCGCAGCACGATGGCTGCGCACTCAGTCTCCGTTGGTTCATCCACGGCCACCGTGGAACATGAGAAGTTCGGATGCTCTTGTCGGAGAGTGCGCGCAAAGCCGCTTACTCCGGAGTGTTGAGGCTGGATGGTTTTTTCATTACCGGTGTAAACATATAAGAAATCGATGTGGTTTTTTATTCTAAGTTCAATGAGAGCCTTGCTGCATAGGAAGATTGAAAAGAGGCCCAGGCTGAGTTCTCTACTCAGTTGATTCTTGTCAAAACTAATACCTCTCCGCGTCCACATGTACAGTATTTTGTTCGGTATTGCGCGCTCAGTTCGCAGGTCTTCAAACAAGCGGCGATAGTCGTCCTTACTCTCTGGGTTAATCTCGTAAGCGTTGGTCCCCAGTCGGCGATAGCATTCACCGGGTTGCACGAGTGTGACCCGGCTGTGCGCTTCTGTTCTGTTCTCCAATTGCTCATTGAGAAAACTGCAAATTTTTCCATCACCATCAAAAATCAGGATGTCACCAACCGCTTGGCCTGATTCTTCGCGTGCGATTTCGGTTTTCTCCCACTCACGCCGAAAGTACATCACGCGGGAAACTTCCTGTTCAGGCTGCGAAGGTCCTGCGCTGGCAGAGGTAATTTGCTGGATCAGCCGCAGACCATCTGCTGACGAAAGCTGGTGCGTTTCTATTTGTTTTAGAACGTCTTTTCTAGTCAATTGGAGTTTATGCATAAATTTCTTCCAGCGCTCTTTCAGCATCGTCAGCGTTCAGCGCACCGCTCTCTATCTCTCGAAGAATGTTCAAGAGGTCAACACTCGTAGTTCTCGGCGAGGTGTCGTTCATGTGACTTTGCCTGGCGCCCGATTCAGCCTCCGCTATGGGCAGGCGGAACGCTTTTACGGCGAAGTCCGTTATTTTTATTAGTACCTGACCTGCTTCATCAGCGATGAGAATGTTGAATTTCTTCAGTTGTGACGCAGAGGCTTTGGCGCCGTCTGTTCGGAGAACGTGCGCGTAGCATCTCTCGGGCAGATCATCCAACAGCTCAACCTCACCCACAGCGATGGGAAGGTAGGCCGAGCCGGCTTCCGCTTCGCCTTTGAAAGCTATGACCGTCTGTAACGCCGCATCAACTAACGAAGGATGGAGGACAAATTTACTAAAGGCTTGACTGAGGCTCGGCGGCAATTCAAGCTGCGCCAAACCTTCGCTCTCGCCGTAGTGCAGCAGCTTGATCGCGCGAAAGCTCGCACCGTATTTCACTCCGCCATTTTCGAACAGGCGATAACACTCTTCACCTTGGAGCGATTGAGTGCAGCGTTGAGTGATGGATTCCAGATCGATGGATTCGGGCACATGCTGTGCAGATACTTCGCCCTCGAAAACGATCGTTCCTTGCGCGTTCACAACATCAAGTTCCTCTACAACGGAACTGGTAATCTCAAAGTTGAGCGACTCTTGATTCGGAGACAAGTTGACGGAAACGTTGACCACATCAGAACCTTCATCAAGTCGGATGGGTTTGGCGAAGAAAACATTTTTAAGCTTGCTGACCTTTCGTTCCCCGGCAATAGCTCCGGCCGCGCGCGCCATCTCGAGATAAGCCGCCCCCGGCAGGATCTTTTGTTCGAATATGACATGGTCTGTGAGGAAAAACTCTTTACCCGTCAAACGAGTTGCGAACCTCTCTTCACGCAGGGTTGAAATATTGCGATCGATCAGAGGGTGAAGTTTGTCTATCTGACCAAGCTGAACTGTCAACGAGAGGCTGGGCTGCTGCGGTTCGGGGGCATAGTAATACTCTTTGGCGAAAGGATAAGTCGGGAGCGACACCCGACGGTGGTCCTCCGCGCTGTACAATTCGGCCCACGGCGCTTCTCCGCCGCGCACATATAAGTGCGCCAACCGCTCCAGCCGGTTCACATAGTGCTCGGCCCTGACTGGCCCCTCACTCTCCTCTTCAAATGACTCCGCCACCCGCTCCTTCGCTGCCGGCCCCCTGCCAAGTCGAACACGTTCTATCCTACCGCGGTAGACTCCCGCCACCAGATCACCCCGGCTCAAGGCGCCCAACTTCTCCACTAACTCCTCGACCGTCTCCACCACTACCGCCACCCGTTCATTGAACTGACTCCTCCCCATTTGCAACGTATAGGCGATGTCTCGCAGCCGTGCTTCGCTTCCCGCTTGCCCAACCCATCCCGCCAACTCCTCGACTTTGCGCGACAGCGCTTCTTCC
>DASQKG010000064.1:0-11554 GCA_035630655.1 Pyrinomonadaceae bacterium | reverse complement strand
CCGGCATAGGCAATCGATTTATTTGTGATATCGCGGTCCATCCAACCGATCCGCGGATTGTTGCGGTTGCGGTGGCAGGCACGCCGGAGTTTCCCGGCCCACCGGTAATCCCGGCCACTCCAGGCCGCTTATACTTAACGGGCGATAAGGGGACTACCTGGCATGAAATTTCCGGTCGTTCCGCTTTACCGAGTCCTGCTTCAGTTGCAGCCGATCAGTTATGTCCGTCTTCCATCACCTGTATCGCGTTTGATCCGCAGAGTCCGGCGCTTGGCGCGGCTCAAATCATTTATGTTGGAACGTTGGCCGGTGTGTATGTGATTCGAAACGCCACCCCTCCTGTTCCCGCTGCGCCGGCGCCGCCAGCGCCCGTATGGCGGACATTCAGCAACAGGTTGCCGCGGGTGCTCATTCAGGACCTGGCGACGGTTGTGGAACGAAACGGCGCCGCCATTACCCGGACCGCGCTGCGCTGCGCTACGCTTGGCCGCGGCATCTATGAATGCGATCTGGCCGGCACGCCCACCGCGCGCCTCTACATCCGGAAGACGCCCATCGACGATGGCCGCAAGTATTTCCCACCAGCAGTTCTGGCTAATGACCCGCGACAGTTACCTGCGCCTGCCCTCGCCCCGTTTAACCAGGCATTTGACATCCGCGTGGATGCCCCGCCATTCAATTTTTTTGAAGACGTGATGGACGGCGTGGAGTTTGATGAAGAGCTGCGTAGCGACCAACTAGTTCCCGGCGAGCGCAATATGATCTACGTGCAGGTACATAATGGCGGCAGTGAGACTGTCTCTGATGTGCAGGTCCATCTATTCTTTGCGAGTGGGGCCGCGACGCCGGGGGGCGCTGCCTGGCAGGAGATAGGACCAGCCATACCGGTAACGGTCGGCCCAGCCCAGCCAACTGTCGCGCGTTTCGACTGGACGCCGCCGGCGAATGTGCCGAATCCGGTAGCCTTGTTAGCCTGTTGCACTCACGTCCCGCATGACACGCTTGCAGCTCTTCCGCCGGCTGGGATCGATCCGGCCAATCCTAACCAGGCCTTTCAAGACGAGCGGCGCGCGGCGCTCCGCGTTGTTGCGGTCACACCCTTCGTCGGAGATGTTTACATACGCGACGGAGTAGACGATGACGGGAGAGCAGGGTCGGTGGCCTGGGGCGCCCGTAGTCCTGACATAATCGTAAAGCAAACGCCAGAGCTTTTTCCCGACGCGATCTTCAGCGACCTGGCTGATCGTCACGCCGGCGACAAAATAAAAGGTGGAGTAACAAATCACGTCTATGTGCGGGTACATAACCGGCGCGGCGTGCCACTCTCCGCCAGCGTGGATCTCTTCGAGGTTCCTTTCAACGACATGCACCTGGGCAATAGGTGGAACCAGATTGGAGCGACTGTGCCCGTCGATGACATTCCCGCCAAAGGTTGGAAATTTGCGGCGCCAATTGAGTTTGCCAATCCTGCGGATCCTGACACCTCAGCAACCAATCCCTATAAGGTCTATTTGCTGGTGGCAATAGTCAGTCGGGGAGACGACGCGGCGCCCGTCCGCAATGCGATTAATAATCAGGATCTGTTTTGGCGATTCTTTCTAAGGGACCAGGTTGGAAACAACGCCGCCATGCGGGCGCTGAGATTTGAATCCGCAGGTTGATGAAAGGTGAGCCAGTCGTGCTTTCCGGCATTGCCGAAATAGAACCGTAGCGAGAGGAGTTTGGTGTCTGTTTGGTGTCTATTACGGCAAAAATAAGTCTGTTTAATTACCCTTTCTAATTACGACTGCTAACCCCAAATAATAAAAGCCTCGCTTCTAAACAAGGCAAGCTTTTGATAAAGGTAAATCCGGCGACTCGCGGCTGAAAATTGAGTACAGACCTCGAGAGAATTGAAAATCGATTTGCCGGAATTCTGCCGGGATTCGCATACAGTTTTAGTAGCGCAATGTGACTTTTCGAGCCGCTTCGATCAAGAATTACACTGCATAAACGATTTACGCGTTATACGCGGCGCCGGTTCGCGGATTGACACGGCATGGCTGATCTTTCAGCTACAAAAGCGCGACTCGGCCGCGGCCGATCGCGTTTATTACGCGTGTCTCAACAACCCGAACTCAAGAAGCCTTAGCCGATTGCTTTGGCTAGCGGGCTATCCCTTTGGCTATGGAGAGTCCCTCGGAGGGTCAACGGATCCGATGCAGTTTACTGGAATATCGGGTTTCAACTTCCCTACGCTAAAAGATAATCGTGTTTTGGCAGCCGCTTTCTTGAGCATCGCCGATCAAAGTATCGTTGCGACGCTTAATATGACTAACGATGCAACACCTGAAGAAGCCGAAGCGCTTACAGGTCTAGTATTCTTTGCGGTAACTTACCTGCTGCCCGAGGCTGAAAAATATCGCCCTGATTTGTACGCACCTTGGGCAACTCTGAAGAATCAAACCTCGCAACGAATAAATCCAAGTCGTCGAGACGCGATCCTGAGTAAGTAGCGAATATTCTTGCCGAGAGAGAGCGCGTTCGGACTCGAACTACAGATGACCAGGACTCATCCGAGGAAGTTATTGGAACAAGCTGAGAAGCTTGCTTCCAGCTGTCAAAGGGATGCAATTTGCGCCAAGGCAGCGTTCCAGTTCTCTTATAAAAAGAATTTCAAAAGAGCGATGTTGACTGCGGACAAGATCGGCGCACTTGATCTCCGCAGGAATGTGATTCAGTTTGTTTATTACGACATGTCGGTTGCCGGCACGGCCTCAGAATCGTCTATCACTGTTGACGATGCGTTGGGATACGCAAGACGAGTGGAGTCTCCTGAACTGCACGCTCTCCTGCTTGTGAAACTCGCTGCCTTTGTCTCGAAGAATGGTGACCAGGGCCTAGTGAAACAGCTACTATTTGATGCAACCAAGCTGGCTGAAAAAGTAATGAAGCCTTCCACTCGGGCTGGCATCCTGCTCGCTATCGAGAAGCAATTGGCGGAATCAGACGCCGACGATCGATTCGGCCTATTGAGAGATGCTGTATCGGCCGTGAATCGTGATAAGGACATTAGGATCGATCAACTCTCAGTGCAGCGTCGAGTTAATTTCGGTTGTCAACAGGACAAACCGATTTGGTATGGGGAGTCGGTGGCGCGATTCAACTTGATTGATAGTATTCTTCGGTTCTCAGATTCTCGCGAGGACGCCGCAGTTCAGCTGGCGCTGAATATTGATCCTGGTGTAAACCGAGTTAGAACTCTGGCTGCCGTTGCGGGATCTGCGGTCAAAAGAGTAACGGCTGAAAGAGAAGCTAAGAAGAAAACGCGGCGGACAGATTGAGGAAAACCTTCTCGCCTTTTTAAACTGGGCTAGTGCTTCCGCGCAGACATTTTGCAAATCCCTGCCCTGGATTTATGTCTGTAACTGTCGAAAACTTTTGCTCATACCAGCTATGCGAGCTTCTGAATTAATGTCGATCCTCACCAGGTTCCGTTTTTCACTGCGATGAAAAGCGAGAAGCTGGAGATAGTGAAGGGAAGCGGAAATGTTTTTCGCGACCTGGGACACAAGAATGCCGATGCCGATCAGCTCAAGGCAATTCTGGCCGCCGAGCTCATCAAAGCGCTCGACTGTGACGGGCTTAGCGTTCGCGGCGCGCAGGGCCGCACTGGGATTGCGGCAGCGGACTTCTCGCGCATCCGCTCTCGCGCTATTAGGAAGCAGCAGACTTCTGAAATTGACACTCACGATCCAGACCGACTCGGCGCAGGAGTTTTGTAAATCTCAGATCCTGGCGAATTGTATCGTACGCTGGATCTACCTTGAGCCAGGTCATCATCTCGCAACGATTGCTTAATGCCTCCTCCAGGCACTCGAAACTGCGGTTTTTGTCTCCCAGCGCCAAGTGGATGACGGCTTTGTGAGCTCCCGAGACATAACGTTTCCTCGACCGTTGCTCAAGGTCTTCGAGCACATCGCGTGCGCTGCTTAGTTGACCTGCCAATGCGAGGGCCCTGCCAAGCGCCGACTGGAGTATTGGCGCATCATCGATAGTCAAGATTCTTTGGAAGATTGCGATCGCTTCGGTGAGATTACCCTGTTGCGCGTAGATGCGTCCGAGCAGGTAGAGCGCCGGATAGTAGTTGCCATCCATTTCGAGACCCTTTTGGATTTCCTTCAGAGCCTGGTCGTAATCGCGCATGAGAAAGAAAGTTGCCGCAATACTCTGACAGAGTTGCGGCGATAAAGGATCAAGCTCAACCGCAACCTGCATTTCGACAAAAGCTTTATCAAACCGCCCCTGTAATAGAAAGAATAACCCGAGTCTTTGGTGAGCTATGGCGTAGTTAGGTTTGAGAGCAACCGCCCTTGTAAAATCGGCCTCCGCCGCCGGCCAATCCCACTCATAGGACATGTGGACCAAACCAAGCGCAGCATGAGCTTCGGCTAAGGTATCGTCGATCTCAAGAGCCTTTAGGGCCGCGGCTTTTGCTTTTGGCATCGCCTCCGTGACGGGTGCGTACACATTTGATAAGCGGTAATAGCTGTCAGCAAGTCCGGCATAGGCAAGCGCATAGGTGGGATCAACCTCAATCGCCTGTGAAAAATAATCGATCGCCTTCCTTAACCCTTGTTCGGCGTATTTATTCCAGTGATAACGACCCTTCAAATAAAGGTGGTAAGCCTCCGGATCCTCGGTGTAGTATTTGCCTAATCGTTCCTTCTCTTCACGAGTCAATCGTGCCTTCAATCTTGAACATATCGCTTGCGAGATTTCTTCCTGTATCCCGAGAATGTCCGATAGGCTGCGATGATATTGTTCACCCCACAACTGCCATCCATTCGTTACATCCACTAACTCCGCGCTGATAATTACTCTGTCACCGAGCTGTAAAACCCTCCCCGTGACTATTGAGTGCACGCCGAGCTCTTTTCCAATCTCCTGTGGATCTATTCGCTTGACAGCCATGTAACGGAAAACCGTGTTGCGAGCTGATACTCGCAGGTTTTTCAGATGCGAAAGACCATTTATGATGCTCTCAGTTAGACCCTCGGAAAGATATTCGAAATTTGGATCCGCGCTTACATTTTCAAAAGGCAGAACAGCCAGAAAATTTGCACGGCGAGAGTCACCTGCGCTGCTGTTCGGTGGGGAGGGCTGCGTCGCTAGTTCGACACTCTCGATGCTCTCACGCTCTACTTTTATTACATTGGCTGCAAAGCGATAGCCACGTTTAGAAATTGTTTCTATGTATTGTCGCTTGCCTCCACCTTTGCCCAAGGCTTTTCTAAGAACGGCAATGTTGACGCTCAGATTAGCTTCTTCCACAAACGTGGCCGGCCAGACTTCTTCCAGCAGTCTCTCTTTGGTAACCAGGTGACCCGCACTTTCGACCAGCACCACGAGAGTGTCGAACACCTTTGGTGTCAACGAAACGCTCTCTTCACCATACAGCAGCACCCGTTCGCGTTGATCGAGAACAAACGGACCAAATTTGTAGACCATCCTGCCTGAGCTGGTTGTGCCCTCGCCCGCTGGAGTTCTTTTAGAAATCTTTTGGAATTCTCTAAGGACTTTCATGGAACCCTGGGAGTATTGTCCCCGCACTGATTAGTGAGATTCAGATTTGCACGAGAAGGTCGGGAAATGACTGAAAGAGGCTGCATTGTAGTCTGAAACTCGGACTGTGCAAAGCGAAACCGAGCCTGGAAAAGATGCCCACTCTCCAAACTAAGGAGGAGATCAAAGTGTCAGAACCATCCTTTTCTCGAAGCGCCTGCCTTGGAATTTCAGCAATTATACTCGTAGTAGCGCTCCAGGGTTCGGTAGTAGCGCAAAACGCCACCTACCGCCTTCACAAAGACGCATCAACCACCACTGGGCAGAACCAGCTCAAGGCGGCAGGGCCAGACGCAGCTACCGCAGCTCTAAATTCCGCAAATCTAAAGAGCCTGGCCACCGGGGAGTACATTATCAAGGCATTTGACACGCAGAGTGGCGTTCCCAACGCTTCGGGCGTGATCCCTGCATCGTCGACCGTGACCTTCACGCTCTGGCTGAAAAAATCAGCCAACGTCGGGACGATGTTTCCACGAGCGAAGTTGAGGCTGAACAGCGCAACGGGCACTTCACTCTGTACCGCGACCGGTTCAACCGCCCTCACCACAACACTCACCAAATACACATTGACCTGCACAACTGCCGCAAGCGTCTCGATGGCTGCCACAGACCGATTTTATCTTTGGGTCGGAGTAAATCTCACTGCGGGGGGTAGTTCGAATTTTCAGGGGACGCTGAACGTAGAAGGAACACTCAACGGCAACTACGATTCATATGTAGCTGTGCCGCTGCCAATAAGTACACCTTCGATCAGCGGCCTTTCAGCCACATCAGGAACAGTCGGAACTTCAATCTCTGTCAATGGCTCTAATTTCGGCGCCACCCAGGGTAGCAGCACGCTGAAATTTAATGGCGTAACAGCCACGCCTGCGTCGTGGAGCGCGACCAGCATAGCCGCGCTTGTTCCGTCTGCTGCGACGACGGGTCCGGTCGTCGTAACTGTGAACGGCGTCGCAAGTAATGGAATTGCCTTCACGGTCAACCCAAAAATCAACAGCCTTTCGCCCGCATCAGGTCCTGTAGGTACTTCAATCACGATCAGCGGCACGACGTTCGGTGCGATTCAGGGTAGCAGCACAGTTAGTTTCAACGGAGCGACAGCAACGCCATCAAGTTGGAATGACACGAGTATTGTGATCCAGGTTCCTCCCGGCACCCTCACTGGCCCAGTGGTGGTTACGGTCGGCGGGCAAGCGAGCGGTGGAGTCACATTCACTGTTACGCCGAAGATTAACAGTCTCTCGCCGACCGCGGGTGGCAGCGGAACGTCCGTAACCATTTCCGGGTCGAGCTTTGGCGCCAGTCAGGGCAGCAGCACAGTTACTTTCAACGGAACAACCGCAGCGCCGACAAGTTGGAGCGACACGAGCATAGTCGCTGCGGTCCCTGCCGGTGCTACGACTGGACCGGTGATCGTAACTGTCGGAGGCGCGCCTAGCGACAGCCTCACGTTTACGGTCGTAACCACGGGCGGAATCTCCGGCAAAATCACAGCTGCCGACGGAGCATCACCAATTCCGGGCGCAACTGTTAAGACGCTCCAGGGCGCCGGCGTTGTGGCCAGCACAACCACTAACAGCACAGGAGACTACGCGTTCGCCGCTGTCGATCCTGGAACCTATGCCGTCGCGGCTTCTGCTTCTGGATACGGTACAAAAAGCAAGAGCCTGGTGATTGTTAGCGGAGGCGCAACCACCACGGCCAATCTAAGTCTGGATGCGATTGTGAGCGGAGCCGTTTCCTACGTCTACGATGCGGTGGGAAGATTGATATCGACCGTCGGTCCGGCTGATACGGTTGTCTATAGCTACGACGGCGTCGGCAATCTGCTCTCTATTTCCCGTCAAAGTTCGAGTCAAGTCTCGATCATTCAGTTAGGTCCGGCGAGTGGTCCAATCGGCTCCACCGTCGTCATCAGCGGCACTGCCTTTAGCGCAAATGCCAGTCAAAACACAGTTGCATTCAATGGCGTCGCGGCCCCCATTACTTCAGCGACGACCACGCAAATTGTCGTGAATGTTCCTGCCGGCGCAACGACTGGTCAGGTTAGTGTCACGTCACCGAATGGTTCTGCAACCAGCGCTATTCCATTTATGGTGACGAGCGAGCAGGGAGCGCCAACCATTTCCAGCTTCGCTCCAACAATCGGCTACATCGGAACACCGGTCACCATCAGCGGCGATAACTTTGAAACGGCAGCCGCGAACAACAAGGTGAAGTTCAATACAACCAACGCCGGCGCCTCCTCAGCTACGGCTACTTCGATCGCCACGAGTGTGCCGGTTAGTGGCTCAGGCCGAATTGCGGTTACCACGCCGGCAGGCAGTGCTACCAGCACAGGCGATTTCTATGTCCTGCCCTCCGGCACTTCAGCTTCGGATTTTGAACTGATGGGCCGAATGAACTTCCCGGGAAGTCAAACGGTAACGATCACCACCGTCGGCAAGAAGGCGTTACTTCTGTTCGACGGTGTGGCTGGTCAACGGTTCAGCCTTGATCCATCCAACAATAACATCGGTATCAGCACTCTCTCAATCTTCAAGCCTGACGGCACGCTCTGGCAGTCGAAGGGTATGTATACCTGGAGCCAAAATTTCTTCGAGCCGCAGAACTTTCCAGTCAGCGGCACCTACACAATGCTGCTCGATACCAATACCAACTACAGCGGCTCGATGACGCTTAACTTGTACAACGTACCCCCCGACGTTACAGGCCCCATCGCTTTCGGAACGCCAACACCGGTAACCATTTCAACTCCAGGTCAGGCAGCGCGGTTAACGTTCAACGGCAATGCCGGTCAGAAAGTCAGTTTGCATGCCGGCGGAATGACCATCACCAGCAGCACCATGGCGATCATCAAGCCCGATGGCACCACGCTAACCTCAGTCGGAGTGAACATCAATGGAGAGTTCATGGACAACGCAGCGCTGTCTGTAAGTGGAACTTACACTGTTCTTCTTGATCCAACGCAAGCTTACAAGGGAAACGCGACCTTAACACTTTACGATTCGTCCGACCTGCTCCTTCCAATTACACCGGGAGGATCTCCTGTCACAGTCAGCGGCACGGTTCCGGGACAAAACGCCAAGCTCAGCTTCAGCGGTACCGCGGGCCAACGGATCAGTCTGAAGATGTCAGGAATCACGTTCAATCAGTATGGAGGTAATGTTTCGATCCGCAATTCCGCCGGAACCAGTCTCGCGTCAGTCCAGCTCTACAGCAGCACAACCAACGCCTTCATCGACATTCAGACGTTGGCTGCTACTGACACTTACTATGTCCTGGTAGATCAGGGCTACATGGGAACTGGGAGCATTGTGCTGACTCTCTACGAGGTTCCTCCCGATCTCACAGGAGGTATCACTCCCGGCGGTCCTACTGTGACCACAACCATAGCCGTGCCGGGCCAGAATGCGCGACTAACGTTTGCTGGAACGGCAGGACAAAGGGTCACTCTCCACGCAACTAATGGAACACTGGACCTAAATTACGCTCTCCCGGTCACCATCCTGAATCCGGACGGAACAACTTTGGTCCATACCTACAGCGATTTTTACAAGACCGGTGGGTTCCTGGACACTCTGACCTTGCCAACGACTGGAACGTACACCATTTTCATAAATCCTTCACTTGAGACCAGCGGCAGCATGGATTGGACGCTTTACGATTCCGCCGACGTCATCGGGACGATTGTACCGGGAGGCGCGCCGGTCACGGTTACCACAACCATTCCGGGACAGAGAGCGCGCCTGAATTTTAGTGGTACGCCGGGACAAAAGATAAGTCTTCTGGTGTCCAACATTACGACGTCCAGTCACTCGGTATTTATCTACAACCCCGACGGAAGCACTTTGGCCTCAGTGGGCTTCAGCCAGACCGGCACGTTCATCGATACAAAGACGCTTCAGTCAAGTGGTACTTATGGGATTGTTTACGATCCTCCGTACATCTATACGGGCAGTGCGACTTTCACTCTCTATGACGCGCCGGACGTCACCGGCTCTGTCGTAATCGGAGGACCGCCGGTCATCGTAACCATCACAACTCCAGGCCAGGACGCAGTGCTTACCTTCGAGGGAACGGCCGGTCAGCAGGTTACGGTGCGTGCGACAAATAATGACAATCTTTACAACGCCAACGTCAGGCTGAATCGGCCAGATGGCTCAATCTTAACCCAGGGCTGGACGACCTCGCCGACCCTGATACTGCCGACGCAGACGCTGCCCGTAACCGGCACATACACGATAACCATCAATCCCATGAGTACCACCACGGGCCAAATGACCGTCAACGTAACCAACCCGTAACGCTAAGTGTGAGTGGAGGCAGAACCATGAAACACCGACTTATCCTCGTCTTAGCTTTGAGCGCCGGCGTGATCCTCCTGTTGGGAACCTACTTCGTTTCGGCGTCCCGGCGCACCGTCGCCATACCCAACACCCTTTCGGGTCGCGATAAAGTTGCGCACCCGTCCGAGGGAGGCGATCGCTTCTGTGCAAGTCAAATAAGGAATGCATCTGCTCAGGGAACTCTCGCACTTCAGGAAACGGTTGCGGGGCAGAGTGCGACGTTGTTGCCGGATGGACGCCTCCTTGTTGTCGGCGGTGAGAGAGATGGTCGACCAGTCGCAACAGCAGAAATCAGAGATCCGAAGACGAGTAAAACAATCAGCATAGCCAAAGGTCTACAGCGGTCGAGAGCCTGGCACTCAGCGACGCTTTTGCCTGACGGGAATGTTCTGATCTGGGGTGGTGAGAGTGAACAGCGCCAACTGATCGAAGCAGCGGAATTATTCAACGCGGTTACGCAAGAGTTCGAGTCGTTATCCATCACCGGCTTAACTCCGCGCGTTCGTCACACGGCAACCCTGCTGATGGACGGACATGTGCTGATCGCGGGTGGAAGTGCCGGTCCGCTGGAGCTGCTCGATCTCAAGACCGGGAGCGCAGTGGATCTTCAAGCGACCTTGATCACAGCGCGCGAAAAGCACAGCGCCGATCTTATGGCAGACGGAAACGTCTTGCTTTGGGGTGGTCGCGATCAGGATGGAAACAAGATCGAAGGCGGCGAGATATTTGAGTCAGAAACACAGAGCATTAGTTTGGCAGGAGAACATGCTCGGCACCCGGATGCCCATCCACCTTACAAGACTGCATCCTTGCCGCAAGACGGCGAAATGTCGGTTGCTGAAGATGTCCGGATTGCGGTGCGTTTCTCAAAAGCACTTCGCGTCGAGAGCCTCAACGAACATACGGTCGTCCTTTCCGGCCCGCGAGGGAAAGTCGCGGCAAAAGTCATTCCGGCTGAAACCGGACGGCTACTTTTTGTCACACCGTCGGCCAGGCTCGTACCGGACAGTTCCTATTCTCTGGTAATTGATGGCGCCGCGGATCCGGACGGCGAAAAACTCGGGTTCAGTGCGGTGAACTTCAAAACGAAGGGACACTCTCAACCACACGAAGAGCCAAGAGGGAACGGTCAACAGATCATTGACCATGACAGTTGGATTCCCGAAGCAAGAAATCTGAATGGTGATTGGAGCAGTGGCCGGCCCGACGCCTCGTCGCAATCGCTTCCTGCGCGAACGGCCGCCGCCGGCGAAACTGCGCTTGCGGGCCAGGTGCTCACTCTGAGTGGACAACCATTGGCGAACGTCACGATGCAAATCGGCGAGCGAGTTGCGCTGACTGACCAAACCGGACGCTTTCTGCTTTCAGGCTTACCGGCCGGACGTTTCGACCTGACGATTCAAGGCGAGACGGCAAGCCGTCCTGGAAAGCGTTATGCAACTTTCGACGTCCTTGTTGATGTCGCTTCAGCCAAGACCAATGTCCTCCCCTACACGATTTGGCTTCCCGTGGTTGACGATCAGAATAAGAAAGCACTCTCCATACCGACTGAACGCGAGACTGTCGTTACGACGCCACGCGTGCCGGGAATGGAAGTGCGC
>DASQKG010000063.1:0-7580 GCA_035630655.1 Pyrinomonadaceae bacterium | reverse complement strand
AAGGATGGAAGCAAAGCGAGACGATCTGGATTACGAAATCGACGGCCTCGTGGTCAAAGTCAACTCCACCGCGCTCCAGGAGGATTTTGGCGCGACGAATAAAGCACCGCGGTGGGCCATCGCTTACAAGTACGCGGCGCGACAAGCCACCACCCAAGTCGTGTCGATCAGTGTTCAGGTCGGTCGAACAGGGGCGCTGACGCCGGTGGCCAACCTTGAGCCCGTGAGCCTGGCGGGCACAACTGTTTCGCGCGCGACCCTGCACAACCCCGATGAAGTGAAGCGGCTGGGCATTCGCATCGGCGACTGGGTGTTGATTGAAAAGGGCGGCGACGTCATCCCGAAAGTATTGAAGGTCATTGAGTCGAAGCGTACGGGCGAAGAGAAGGCTTTCCGAATGCCGAAAAAATGTCCCGTATGTGGCGGCGAGATTTCACGGCCTGAAGGCGAAGTAGTTTCACGCTGCGTTGCGGCCGATTGTCCCGCTCAACTCAAGGGGCGTCTCTTACACTTTGCGTCGCGACGCGCAATGCGCATCGAAGGCCTGGGGGAGTCGCTGGTTGACCAGTTTGTGCAAAGCGGGAAAGTCCATGATGCCGGCGATCTCTACAGTTTGACGCTCGAAGACATTGCCGGCCTTGAGAGAATGGCCACTAAGTCGGCATCAAATCTGATAGCACAAATTGAAGCGAGCAAGGAGCGCGATCTTCCGAATCTAATTTATGCGCTGGGCTTGCGACATGTCGGCGACCGAACGGCAACCACCCTGGCCAGACAATTCGGTTCGCTGGAGAAGTTGAGTAAGGCGACGGTGGAAGAGCTCGACGATGTGCCTGAAATTGGGTTGACGGTAGCGCAGAGCGTACGGGATTGGTTTGACGACGAGGGCAATCTCAAACTGTGCCGCCGGCTGACATTGGCGGGTGTGCGCACAGAAATGCGGAAAGCAGCCGGGCCATCTGATGATAGGTTTGCCGGCAAAGTATTTGTTTTGACTGGAACACTCGAAGGCTACACGCGTGATGAAGCTAAGGCCGCGATCGAAAGTCGCGGTGGACGGGTTGCATCGTCAGTCAGCAAAAAGACGGATTATGTAGTGGCTGGCGAAGAGGCAGGGTCTAAGCTTGATAAAGCAACGGCCCTCGGTGTTACAGTGGTCAATGAAGAAACGTTTAAGAAGATGTTGTAGGACAGGCATTCCTGCCTGTCGGAGAAACGCATGAGGCTTGTTTGACGACACGAGTCTCAACCCAATCTTAGACAGACAGGAATGTCTGTCCTACTGGAGAACAAATGACAACGCAGGAAACCGATAACTCCAAACTCGAGCTTCTTTACACCTTGTTCTGTGACGACGTTCGTCTCGAAGCCGGCAACAAGCTCTCCTTCATGGGAGTCTTCCAGAACATAATGGTGCAGCAGGTGCCGGTGTCGCTAATAAAATTTGCGGTAGTAAATCATTGGCGCGGTGAGGGCACCCACCTCTCGGAGGTCAGGATTCTGACGCCCGATCGTCAGCATCCGATCGTAGTCTCGCAGCCGACCAGCTTCGAGATCACTCCCGGCGGTTATGCCGACAATATTAGTTTTTTTGTAAACGTAACGTTTCCAGCGGCGGGGCAGTACTGGGTGCAAACTTTGGTTAATTCAAATCTGTTCGACGAACAGCAGCTTGTCGTGTCAGACGGGCGTGAGGCCCTGGCTGACAGCGCCTCCCAGGCTGTTAACTAAAATGAAATGGGGTGAGCCCGCACTCAATACTGAATGCCGTAAAGCTTAATCTTCGAGTTTAGTGTGGTCGGTTTAATGTTAAGAAGCTTCGCAGCCCGGGCCTGATGCCCGCCTGTCCTCGCCAGCGCAAGCTTGATCAAGCTGGTCTCAAACTGCTTAACCTCATCGAAGAAATCAATCCCGTCGGAAAAGTTTAGGGCCTGCAAGCGCTGCGATTCATCCGCGAGCGCCTTGTCGCCTGCCAGGGTCTGGGCCTCACGCAGGAGCGAAGTCGTCAGGTCAATCAATCGCTGCACCGAGGTTCGCTCAGGTTTTTCAGCGATTCTCAACGCATAACGTTCAGCGTTGTTTGATGGCCCCTGGGGCGCACGGTCTCTGGCCGGCTCGATCGTTTTGGCTTCAGCGCTCATTTCAACCCCCTTAAAAATCTTCTTTTAGTACGACTTTGTTTAGAAACACTTCTGGCCGAGCGGGAGACTCAGTTTGAAATACGCCACAGAGTGGCTTTGGTTCCAATATGTTGACGAACAAAAAGCGAGCCTTGTTAACAACAGGCTCGCTTTAATCTTGAATTTGGTGCGGATGAGAGGACTTGAACCTCCACGATGTCACCATCACAGGCTTCTGAGACCTGCGCGTCTGCCAGTTCCGCCACATCCGCGATTGAGTTTTCATTATGCGAACGGGCTTAGAGGCTGTCAAGAATGCAAAAGTTGCATGACAAAACCGAGCGTGAAACAACGAAGGCTAGAGACACTCGTATCGATTCTGGGATCGAGTGTAACCAAAGTTAACTCTAGCATCCGGCGCTACGCGCTCGGTTCTGTAAAATTAGTTTCGTCGCCAGCGCAGATCTCGTGACCAGTCACTACGCGAACGTCGACTGTCAAAGCGATTATTCCACCGTCGGTCATTGTCGAAGCGGTTCCAACGACGACGATCCCTGGATCGAGTACTCCACCAGCGATTATCTCGCCGGTCGTCGAAGAAGACGTTCCGCCTTCGCCTGTCCCTCCGGCCGTCGCGTGCGTCGTGGCAGTTGATGAACCGACCACACTTCCAACTCTGGTCGCGACTGCGCCCGTTGCGGCGGCCTCGATCGCCACCAAACGAGGTCGCCGGAACGATGGCGACCAAAAGAAGAGTCATTAGCATTAACACGACGAAATTTCGCCGGCTTCGTCTACGATCTGAACGTTGCATAAAAAATCCTCCAGAACTTTTTGACGTGGTTGTCCAAAAACGAGGAGAGTTCGAAGATTGTCCAACAATCATCGTGCCAACGGCTGCTATATCCATTGATTGCCGCGCGGGTACGAGGCTAGCGGGTTAGTCTCCGGCCCGCTTACATCATTTGCGCCGATGCAACCCACGATTTGATCTGCTATCGTGAGTATCGAACAACCCATGCCGTAATAGTCTTATAGTTTTGTGTCGATTTCATTGTCACCAGAAATGGCGAACAGTTCATCCGAACATCAGGTCCTCAGCGAACGATTAGAGAACGTTCGCCGAAAGATCGTTACGGCAGCGCAGGGGAGTGGGCGCCGGCCGGAAGAGATTACTTTGATCGCGATCAGCAAGACCCATCCAACCGAAACATTAAGGGCGGGCCTTGAGATGGGCCTCACTGATCTGGGCGAGAACCGCATTCAGGAAGCAGAAGAGAAAATTCTTACACTCGGACGCAAAGCCGCTCGCTGGCACCTCGTGGGCCATCTTCAGGCAAACAAAGCACGACGGGCGGTTACGCTTTTCGACTACCTGCATTCGCTTGATTCGACTGAACTGACGCGCCGGTTGGAGCGTTTGTGTGTTGAAGAGGGAAGAGCAGAGTTTCCGGTACTCATTCAGATCAAACTTGGCGGAGAAGAAAGCAAAACAGGAATCGATCCTCGCGAGCTGCCGGAATTGTTGGACGAAATGCGGTCCTGTAAGCGGTTGCGACTGATCGGACTAATGACATTGCCTCCTTACTTTGAAAATCCAGATTGCGCGCGGCCATTTTTCAAGACCCTGCGAGAGTTGCGCGATGAATTGAAACATCAGGGCCACTTCGGCGATCTGCCCGGCGAGTTATCAATGGGGATGAGTGACGACTTTGAGATCGCAATTGAAGAAGGAGCGACCATGGTCCGCGTCGGCACGGCAATATTCGGTGAACGAAGTTTGATGGACTAGAGTAAGCTGTTAGTTTGCCAGACAACATTATGCTCATTCTTAGCCGGCTCTACTGGTTCATTTCCTGGGTCCTTATTACCGCTATCGTTACCGTCATCGTCCTGATGGTCCTGCGCTTGATAGCTAACCAGCTTGATCTGAACCCTTTCAGTTGGAATGCGCGAACGATTCGCCGGCTCACGGATCCCTTCATCAATCCTGTTCGTCGCGGCCTGACGCGTTTTGGAGTCGATCCGAAGTATGCGCCGCTGGTGGCCATCCTGCTCGCAATTCTCGTGGGGTGGTTTGCGTTGCAACTGGTAGCAAGCATAGCGAACATGCTGGCCGGCGTCTTGATCAGCCTGAGGGCGCAATCCTTCGTGGCTACGATTGGCTATGTGCTTTACGGACTGGTTAGCCTCTACATTCTGCTAATTTTTATTCGCATAATTTTTTCCTACGGAACCACCAACTATCGAAACCGTGTAATGCGGTTCATGGTGAATGCCACTGACCCTATGCTTGTCCCGTTGCGAAGGATCGTGCCCACTGCCGGCGCCTTCGATATCTCACCTATCGTAGCCTTCATTATCTTGTGGGTCGTTCAAGCCGCGATCGCAGGTACGCTTCTGCGTGGATTTCCGTTGGTGTTTTATTAGTCGTAAGTAGGGCAGACATTCCTGTCTGTCAAGTCGTACCTGAGCTGAACCGTAGACAGACAGGAATGTCAGTCCTACCTCATGATCAAGTGTTCAGTAAAAGACGGGAAGGTTATTTTTAGTGTGCACGTCGTACCTCGCGCGTCCCGCAGCGAGATTGTCGGCGAGCATAACGGCGCACTGCGCGTGAGGATCGCTGCAGCACCAGTCGACGGCGCAGCTAATATCGAATTGATTCGCGTGTTGGCGATTAAGTTGAATTTGCCGCGGAGCGCCGTTGAGATTACCAGCGGTCACTCTTCCAAGCTTAAGCGTGTATCCGTAGCGGGCCAAAGTGCGAGGGTTTTGGAACGGCTCGTAACCACGGACTAAGAGGGTGCGGCCCCGGATCCACAATCTTCGCTAACAGATCATCATCTTCAAAAAATAATAGAAGGTGATACATGAGCAAAAAGTTGTTGACCGGGCTTTCAGAAATCAAGCCTGAGAAAAAGGCCCGAAGGGCCGAAAGTTAATAGCCACGCCCGTGAGGGCGTGGCGCCCTGGCAAATTTATGCGTAGCCCGGAGGGCCGTCAGAAGCCCCATTTCTGTCGGCGCTTCGCGCCCTCAGAGATCTGATTGGGCTGCGATCCACGCCCTTACGGACGTGGCTACTTACTTGCGGCCCTCCGGGCCTGCACCTTACGGTGATCTAAGGCACAGCGTTCTCACCGAAGCTACGGTGATGGTGTAGGTGATGACGACGCCTCGGGTGTGAACAGGACAAGAAAACGTCCAGACTTCACCACGCCAAACTTAAACTTAACGAAGATGACATCGCCCGGGATGATAGTGCCGGGAGAGAAGGTGCCTGTTGCGGCGCCTGGGCTCGCTGCTGTAACTACCAGACTGTTGTTGAAGCCACCACCCAGCGGCGATAGACCGCCTGGAGCAGATCCTCCGACCAGAATATCCTCGAGCACAGTTCCTCTGACATTCCTCAGCGTGCCTCCCGTATCCTGCAAGCTTTCTCCGGTTGAGCTTACGGCCTTCAGGATCGCGGTGAACAAGTCGGAGCCTTCCTGACAGCTTCCCGGCGACCGAAGATTCCTGGCGGTATGAGTCGCAGTTGTTGAGTTGTCCGACGGCGAAGCCTGCGCTCCACACAGCGTGGCCAGCATGTCGAGGCGGAAACGTAAGCCACCACCAACGCCACCGACGACATTAGCGCCAGTGGGAGTGGCGAGATTACGTGTACCGACGTTGGAGTACCGCAGGCGGAGAGTAAACGTGCCGGCCGGACCTGTAGCAGGATCTTCGGAGATGAAGCTGCGTTCGGCATTCGGCCCGGACAACTGGTTAAAAGCACTATCAAATGGCGCCTGCCCCAGTGTACCTGCGTCTGAGGGAGCACTACCGTTGTGTGGAGAAGCTGCACCCTGGATTGAAGTTACACCTGCGACGTTTGTCACCAATGAGCCGGTGTGGGATGACGGGTTGGGCGCCAGCAAGAGGAAGTCGTCTACGTTGTTATTTGTATCCTGGCCAATAGTGCCGGAAGCTCTGAAGTTGGCCAGGGTAGTGAACAGTTGTTTCCTTAAGATCGTGTATTGGCCTGATTGGCCGAAGCAGACCCCACCAGTTATCGCGGCAGGGAAGTTGGGACCGGTAGCGGCGCAGTCAGCATCGTTACCGGCGTTGCCGACAGGTTGCAGGCAATTTGTCTCGCAGAAGTTGCCGGCGTTTGGCGGACGTCCCGCACCGCCGGGCGCGCTTGGTCCATACGCGGCAAAACCAACTTTGTCGAAGACGGTTATGCTGCCAATTCCAGTCGCAGCAAATCCCGCACTCGAGCTAGTCACGATGTTTGTCCCGACGCTGATTAGAGCCAGACCGGCGTCGTCGGGAATATTGACAGCGGTGCCGTCGACTGCACCGGCCGACATGCTTGCGCTTACGTTGGGAACATTGCCGCCAGCGGCAGTAAGCGCGGCGGCGCCTCCGTTAATGCCGAGATTCCCAAGACTGTAGCTGGTGCCTGTACACAGGAAGTATCCGAGCGCGGGAATCACTGTGCCTTCGGGAATAACGCACACCAGCTTGACCGTGTCGGAGGTGGTGGCGTTTCCGGCGGAGGCGAAAAGGCCATAGCCGGACGCGTTAGCACCCAGGACAGCGTGGGCTGAGCTCGTTGGATTGAAGATCTCTACGAACTCATCGGTTGGTCCATTCGGTCCGTTCTCACGGAACTGGCTAATCATCAGTTGACCCGGCACGGGAGTGGGTGTCGGTGTCGGTGTTGGAGTGGGTGTCGGAGTCGGAGTCGGAGTCGGAGTTGGAGTCGGAGTCGGAGTTGGAGTCGGCGTGGCGCAGGGCGAGCCGGGGACGTCGTGAAGGAGGAAAGTCGCGTCGTCGATGAATGACGGGAAAACCAGGATGGCCGTGGTGTTGTTGGAGAGGCCGTAAATTCCTATGATGTTTTTCAGCGTCACATCAACCTTACCAAGCGGGCCGAGGTCAACGGTCTTCGTCTCGCCCATGTCGAAGTCAATGCGTCGCTGGGTGTCGGTGGCCGTGTAAGTGATCCTGCGGGAGACCGTCGCCGAAGGGCCGCCGTTGAAGGTTATGATTTGCGACACCGTTCCGGTGTAGACACCCGGAGGCGTCGTCGACCTGCCGGGAAAGATAAAGAAGCCTCCCATGAACCGATCGTCGTCGGGTGTGCCGGCCGTGAGCGTGATGGTGTGGTCGTTGCCAAAGATAAAGAACTCGTCGCCGCCCAGGACGAGCGAGGTGTCGCTGACCGTGTAGTTGAGCGCCTGCGGACACGTCGGCGTGGGCGATGGACTTGGAGTCGGAGTTGGAGTGGGTGTTGGTGTTGGGGTGGGAGTTGGTGTCGCCGTCGGAGTTGGTGTCGGTGTCGGCGTCGGAGTAGGAGTCGGTGTAATTGTCGGTGTGGGTGTTGGCGTTGGTGAGCCTCCGACCTTAAATAGTGTAACTATGTTATCCGACGGACGACCGACGACGAGCTGGTCGTTTGCAGAGTCAAA
>DASQKG010000062.1:0-22522 GCA_035630655.1 Pyrinomonadaceae bacterium | reverse complement strand
CCTTTCGGAGAGCGTGTACTTCATTCAATCAGGTCAAATCAAGTTGCTGATGCTTTCCCGAAGGCAAAGAATGCCTGCTGGCTATTCACACGGAGGGCGATATATTCGGTGAGTTGTGTCTGGCACGATCAGATCCGCGTCAGGAAACGGCAACTGCCATGGGAGACACCACATTGAAACGAATCCCATCATCGGCGTTCCTGCTGCACCTGGCTGATAACTCCTTGGTCGAGGGCTTCGTGCAGTACCTGGCGAATCGAGTGGGTGAGCAGCAGCAGGTCATCTCGCACCTGATTACCGTGGATAGCGAACACCGTTTAGGCGAAACGTTGCTGATGCTCGCTCGTAAGCTCGGCCAACCCGACCCTCGAAGCACCCGCATTCAACAGAAAATCACGCACGAAGAACTTTCAGAGATGGTGGGCACGACGCGCCCGCGCATCACCGCCTTCATGCATAAGTTTCGAGCGTTAGGGTTCGTTGAAATAACGCCCCAACACTTTCTGATCGTCAAGGAAAGGAAGCTGTCGGATTATCTCGCCGGGGGTGTGGCTAAGCCTTGCCGCGCTGATTAGTCCATTGACAGGTCTTATGTAACTAACCGGACGCCAAACAGCAGCTCAAACCTGCCTTGGCCGGCTACGCTACTTTCCTTTTCTCTGCGCCTTGTTCAGTTTTAGCCACTGAGTTTCTTCAAGATTGTCCAATATTGAACATACAGCTATCGAAGTCCGAAGTATTGTCGCGTAGTAAGCCACAGGTCTTAGACTAGTGCTTTTCGATCGCAATTCAGGTATGACGCAATTCGGGTATTGACCTGTAATGGGCATATGGTGCGCCCATTGTATCCGGCAACGGACCTGACCTCAGCCTCTCAAACTCCTCGTCCCCTTGACTCGAGAGCTTGTAGTCAATTTTTTCAACTTTGATTTGATAAGCGATGTTGCGATCTCACAAAACATCACTACACACTCATTCCTCTCTTCACCGGTGGAGGTGTCCTCATGTTTTCTCCGTCCTCACTACTGCGCACATCACGATTTGTTTCCTCAAACCGTAGAGTAGTTTTATCAATACTGGCAGTCGTGTCTCTTGCGGCGGCTATCTCATTGAGCTTGCGACTTGCGCAGTCAGCGCCAGCGGGGCCAACGAGTCCGCCGGTTTCACCTTTACCGCCGCCACTGCCATCCGTGATGCTCGACGTTCCGAGTGAAGTGCTCATCGGCGAGACGATGACCTTCAAGGTGAAATTTAAGAACACGGGCACCACCGTTGGCTATGGTCCGTTTGTAGATATCGTTCTCGATGCCGGTGGTGCAAATATTGCCAAACCAACTCCGACACTGCCAGACCCGCCGTGCGTCTGCGACGGAATCAAGTTTGTTAGTGCGCGGATGGTCGATGTCAGCGGCGGCCCACTAGCGCTTCCACCGGTTCCACCCTCCCCGATCACCACGGCCTGTGCAAAATTGCCAAACCCCGTCTCTGTGGATCATCCGTTTGCAGCCAGTGGCGTCATCGATGTGACCATGCGTCCGGGAGCTCAACTTGTGACATTGGCTCTCCCCTTCGGAAGCTTTGAGCCAGATCAACCTGAAATTGTCATTGAAGTCACAGTAAACGTCAGCAATCTTGCGGACGCCGGCACGCCGCTCAATATCTACGCGCGCAGTGGATTTCGCTACGGCACGGACCCATTGGATAATCCCACCGGTATCAATCCCGATCCTCCGATCTTGAGCGATGACACTCCGTTGGGGACCCAGGTCGGTGATAGCACCCTGTGGCCCAGTCAACAGACCACCCCGACGGTGATGATCCTCAAGAAAATATACGGGGGTCCGGAAAATGAAACCGCCACCGGGCCAAACTTCCCTCGCTCCTATACGCTTACCGTTGACATCGCCAATCTTCAAACCGTCAACAACGTGATCTTGACGGATTGCCTTCCTGACAACATGGCGTTTCTTCAATTCACATCGATCAACCAATCGGGCGTCTCAACCGGGCCGATAGTGGGTAGCGCCGCACTGAATAATTGCTTCACGGTCACGTGGCCCACACTCACAGGCATGCCCGGACCGGACGGCATTGTCGTTTTTGAATTCTTCATTCCTAGAAACGATGCCAACGGGAATCTAATCCTTGCACCAGACTGTAGCAACGCTTTTTCAAACAATGACATCAAGGCGAAGGGCGATTGGCTGCCCACTGATGTCTGCGATATGTCGCCTCGTCCGATCACGAGCGACGTGACGCCCACCGACCACATTCTCACGGACAAATGCATAGCGATTCAGAAAGGTTGGGCTTTCGCTACTGATAGCGGCGCTCCCGGCCTGACGCCGGGCGATACGCTTCTGTACACGCTCAACTTCCAGGTCTCGGACTTCAAGAGCTTTGGTGAATTGGAGATCGTTGACACGCTATCGGACGGGCAGTCATTAGCCGTGGGAATGGCGGCGACCTTCACAGTGACGGATCAGTTCACGCCCGGCACGAGTGGCAACTTCACTTCCGGCACAGACCTGATCGTGACACCCGATCCCGCCGGGCAATGCGGAGGGGTTATTGGTGTAACTGAGCTGAAGTTTAAGGTATCTCAGGCAATGATGGCCCATGCTTCGGCTTCAAACCCGAGGCACTCAGCGGGTATTTTGACTGGAGGGCGCGCGACCTCGAATGGGTCAGCGCCGGGAGCGATTGGCACGATACAGCTCTTTGTAAAGATAGATGACAAGTTCACGTTTCCCCAGCCCCAACCGAATCCAAAGCTCGGGGATAACTTCGTGGACAAAGAAGATCCGATTAACAACTGTGTCGCCATTGATGGCAAGTCACTTACAAACGTCGATCCGCCCGCTTTGCCAAACATAGTCGAAGGCTTCGGCCATGACGGCAGCTCCACGGCGCTCGAGATCATCGGCGATACTCTCAAGAAGACAGTCTACTCCGTTCAGCGAGGCGGTCAGTTTATTTGCGCGCCATCCTCAATCGTTTCTACTAGCGGCGCCGCCTGTTCCAATTCTCCGATGCCGCCTCAGGAAGTACGTCCCGGCGATGATGTTACTTTCCGCATCGAGAAAACGATTCCATCGACCGACGCGGAACAACTAACCATTGAGGATTGGCTACCGCTGCCGATCTTCAATATTAATGTCAGTAGCAGCTTCTCCCTTACGCCGTGTGGTCCAACGGCAGTACCTTCTGCGAACAGCGGATGCTTTCACTCAAGTGACACTCTGCACATCCCGTTTCCGGCGAAGCCCACATTCATGCCTGGGGTCTTGTCGAACAGCATCGAGTTCCAATACGGGGACATCTTCGACACGACTAACATGCCGAACAAGATTGATCTTCTGTTTACGAGTACGGTGAGGAATGACCCGTTTGCTGATCAGCTCTTCCTGACGAATGAAGTGCAGGAGTGTGAAGACAACAGCTTCCGCTCCCGACGCTGCCAGGTGGCCATCGCGCAGGTGAATCTGCGAGAGCCCAACCTGAAGATTCGAAAAGGGATCATAGCTACCAGCAATCCGAACGCATCATTCAGCGATCCAGCATCGCCTCAGACCACACCTCCAACAGCTCGGCCGCCCGCGGGCGCGACACTTAGTCAGAATGGGATCGCCGGCATCGTTAACTCAAACGATCTACTTACGGGCGTTCTAAACAGCAACGTCTCGAACGTTGATGCGAATGATCTGGTTACCTTTGCCATAACTATCGAGAACCAGGGGGGGCATCCAGCGTTCGATGTGAAGATGGATGACATAGTCCCTTCAGATTGTTTTGAAATCGTTCCCAACACTACTGTAGTCAAACTTGGCTCGGAGGCGAGCTTGACCCATACAATTTCCCCGCCAGGTCCGGGCTTCACTTTCGCCACGCCCGGTCCTCTGGCCGAGCTTAATCCCACTACAACTACCACCGGTGAGAACATTATCGTCATAACGTTTCAGGCCAGGATTAAGGCAGATATCACGCCCGGCTGCTGCCAAAACCAAGCCAAGATCACTCAATACGCCTCGATTGCCAACGGGCCAGACTTCGTCGCCGCCGGCTTTAATCCGCCCTACGCAGACTCGGCTGAAGTTTGCACCAGGCCCACTCTTACAAAATCCGTAGTCGCTACGTCTGAGGCCCATACTGGACCAGAGACTTCAGCGCTTGGTACGCCGGAGGTTACGATCGGGGAGATCGTTCGCTATCGGCTCGAGGTGCGCCTGCCCGAAGGCTCTTCTCCGAACTTACAGATAACCGACGCGCTACCGGCGGGAATGAAGTTTTTAGACGGGGGTACCGGGCGCCTTGCGTTCGTCTCAAACGGAGCTGGGATTACTCATGGTTTCGGTCCGGCCTTCAACCTAGGCGGTAATGCGCCACCTCCCAGTGCGACGCTCAATCCATTGCCGCCCGTTCCTTCCAGCGCAATCGGCGTTGGCACGGGTTGCGGCGCTGATGTGACTTTCAATCTCGGCAACGTTCAGAACAACGATAACGACAATGACCTTGAATACGTCGTCATCGAATTCAACGCGCTGGTTTGTAATGACGCGGGAAACCAGGACGGCATGGCGCTGTCTAACTCTTTCAGCGTGTCGGTCAACAACTCCACGATCATCGGCTCACCCGCAATTAACGTTATCGTCCGCGAACCTAACTTGACGATCACCAAAGTCGTCTCACCCACGACGGTGGTCCAGGGGGCGACGGTCACGTACACCGTAACAATCACAAACTCAAGTCTGGTTAAGGCGTTCGAGGTGCAGTTTGCCGACACGTTACCTTCAGGTCTGATCCTGAATCCTGGATCCGTCAACTTCACCGGAGGCTGTTCGACGCCCGCTCTAATAAACGCAGTACCTTCGCTGGCGTGTGCCGAGATACCGGTTGGCGGTGTCGTCACTATTACCTACAAGGCATTAGCTGACCCCATCACCTGCCCCGTAACCCTGACAAACAATGCCAGGACGACGTGGACGAGTCTCCCTGGACCCAACGGAACAACAACCAATAGTCCGCCTATGTCCACCACACCCGCAATCTCGGGCGCGTCGGACGGCGAGCGCGACGGCTCAAGTCCCCCGCTCAACGATTACCTGGCTAGTGTCTCAGCGCCCCTCACCGTTAGATGCCCACCGTGCACTCCGGCTCCTTCGGGCATGGTCGCCTGGTTTCCCGGCGAAGGTAACGCGAACGACATCCAGGGGGGCAACCACGGCACACTACAAAACGGCACGACGTTCGCACCTGGTAAGGTTGGACAGGCTTTCAGTCTCGATGGTTCAAACGATTACGTACAACTCAGCAACAGCGCATTCAACCCATTTCCTGCCACCGGGTTTACGTATGATTTTTGGATTAACCCTCTAGACACCCCTGCGGGACGCAGCCGTACCATCATATCGAATCACCATGCAACGGGTGATTGGTGGAATGGGATATCACTCGCCAACGGATCGGTCGAGTTCGTGTTACAAAACGTGGCGACGAGTCAGACCTTCATATGGACAACCTCAACTTCTCTGACGCCCAACACATGGCACCACATCGCGGTCGCATATCAGAATCAAGGTAATCAGGCTACTGATGCCGTCATTTACTTGAATGGGACGGCACAGGTATTAACCACGGCTCTTGTCGGGTCACCCTACAGCACAAGCTTCACGCCCGGCTACAATGCGACCGATCCGCTTGGGTTTGCTCTGGGACGCCTGCTTGAGGATACGCCCAATGCTTATTTCAGAGGGCTCATTGACGAGGTTGAGTTCTTCAACCGCGTCCTCTCGCAAGACGAAGTTCAGAAAATCTTCAACGCGCGTAGCTCGGGCAAGTGTAAGTGCCCTGCGATCACTTTAAATCCGGCGGCGGGCGCTTTGCCGCCAGCCCGGGCCAATGTTCCCTACACACAAATCTTTACGGCGACGGGAGGATGCGCATCAACATTCACGTTCGCCATAACGGGCGGAGCCCTGCCTGCCGGTCTCACGCTTTCACCCAACGGCGTGTTGTCGGGCACGCCAACGCAGCAGGGCGATTTCACCTTCACCGTGACGGCGACAGATAGCTGCGGGTGCAGCAAGAGCCAGACCTACACGTTAAACGTTGATTGCCCGTTAGTGCAGTTGCCGTTATTCAATACGGGCGTAGCGGATGATGGCAGTGTGCTCGCTAGCGGAGCCACGGACCCGCATTATTCGCTGATCCTGCCGAATGGCAACACCACCTCACCGCAGGTGCTCACCTCCATCCCTGGTTCCTATGTTCCAAACAACGCGACTTCGAGGTGGATTGGGCCGGGCGACAGCAGTCAGCCCGCCGGCCAATACACTTATCGAGTCACCTTCACACTGACCGGATGCGATCCGAGCAGCGTCGTTATCAATGGACAATGGGCTTCAGACAACCAGGGCGTGATTCGCGTCAACGGTGTCAACACTTCCTTTACGACTCCGACAGCCGGCTTCAGCCAGTTCTCGCAGTTCACGCTCAACAGCACCAACGCCTCCTTCCATGCAGGGCTGAATGTGATGGATTTCGTAGTCAATAACAACGAAGGTCCGACCGGCTTGCGCGTGGAGATGACCGGCACAGTCGAATGTTGTGGATGCGTCACTCCGATCACGTTGAATCCGGCGGCTGGCGCGTTGCCGGCGAGTGTGGTCAATACTCCATACAGCCAAATCTTCACCGCGTCGGGCGGCGACTGCGCATCACCTTTTACGTTCAGTATTACGAGCGGGGCCTTACCGTTTGGCCTCACACTCTCTACTAGTGGTGTGTTATCAGGCACACCGAAACAGCCGGGAGATTTCACTTTCACAGTGACGGCTACCGACAGCTGCGGTTGCAGTAAGAGCCAGATCTATAATTTGAAGGTGGAGTGCCCGATGGTGCCGCTGCCGCTCTTCAACACTGGCGTGGCCGATGATCGCGGTGTGCTCGCGGGCGGAGCGAGCGACCCGCATTACACTCTTACCCTGCCCAACAGCACTACGGCGTCCGCGCAGGTGCTCGCAACGATACCGCTCAGCTATGTGCCGAACAACAGCGTTTCGAGATGGATCGGGCCAGCGCCAGCTAATCTGACTACCGGCACCTACACCTACACTATGACCTTCACGATGCCCGCAGGCGCCGACTTGAACACTGCCATCATCGCCGGTCAGTGGGCGAGCGACAACCAGGCGGCAATCTTTCTCAACGGCAACCTTATCGGAACCACCGGCTCGGCTGCCTTTGGCTCCTTCACGCCATTCGTTATCACGGGCCCTGGCAATTTCAACCAGAACGTAAACACACTCGAGTTTAGAGTACAGAATAACGAGGGCGTGACGGGCTTGCGGGTCGAGATGACCGGCTCCGTCACATGCTGTCCGCAAAAGCCTGACCCGTTGCTAATCAGCCGGTTCAGGGAGAACGGGCCCGCCGGGTCGCGTGATGAGTTCGTAGAGATTTTTAATCCTCTCAGCTCATCTCATACCGTGGTATCGGGTGACGGTTCCGGCTACGGAATTTTTGCCACGGCTGGAAATGGCACGACCTCAAACACCCAATCACTCGCATGTCGGATTCCTGAGGGCACTGTGATTCCGGCACGAGGTTATTTTCTGTGTGCGGGTGCCAGCTACAGCCTGGGAAATTTGGGACGTAACGGAGGGTTTGCAGGGGCTACGTCGGTTGGTGATGCGCCCATCATTGTCGACATTGCCAACGACGCCGGTCTCGCTTTACTCAATGTCAGCGGCTCTATCATTGCAAACGCCTTCATTTTCGATAAGGTGGGTTTTGCGGCATACGGGTTGGGTGCGCCCGCCCCGGCATCTCCATCCGTCGCCCCATCTTTCTGCGAGGGAACTTGCCTTCAACCAGTTGGGGACGCCAGCACAGTTACGTTAGGACCCGGGGGAGTCTGCCCACTCTTTGCAGGCCCCGCGTGTGCGCCGCAATCATTCCCTGTTGTTTCAGGGGGTACTATTCCGCCTGGGAATGGTGGCACAACTTCCGGTGGTACGCCGGTTTGTTACGGCGAATCCGGACAGTACGAGTTCCTGCGCAGGCAGACAACGTTTAACCCGAACGTGGGTACGCTGCATCAAGACACAGGCAACAACGCCGATGATTTCATTTTGGTTTCGCCCAACGCCGCCACAGGCAATGTTGGACAGACCGTCACCGGCATTTCGGGTATAACTTCGGTGCTCGGCGCGGCCGGACCGCACAACCTTAGCGCCCCTACAGATATTCCGTCGACTCAGCTTGGTAGGGCAGGGTTTTCTTGCCCGTTCGTAAATGCCGAGCGCAATTACCATCAGGATCCAAGCATAGCGAATCCATGCAATGTCCCCCAGGGTACTTTTACCCTGCGGTTCAGGTACACCAATCTCTCTGCCGCTGCGATTACTGGTCTGCGATTTAGAGTGGATGATCTCTCGACAGTCTGCGGAAACCAGGCCTCGTTGATTACAGCCACGGGTAATGCCCGGAATCTCTCGCCCGCGCCAAACTGTCAGGCCAGTGAAAGTTTCACTGCGATTCTCAAAGCGGTAAATTCAATGAGCGAATTCGTGATGGATTGCGAAAATACACTGCAGGCTGTTAACGGAACTGTGCTCGAGGACCTGAGCATAACCGGGGGGGCTGCCCTCGCCGCACCGGGGCCGTTGTCGCCTCTCGGTGGCGGTATTGACACTAGCCTGATCGTCAACCCATCCTTTAACGCTAGTTCGACCGGCGATGGGGTCACGGGAGGCAGCGGCGTGTTTGCTACCGCAGTTGGCACAAGCCCTACGACCAAAGTCCTGTTTATTAAGGTCAAGTTTGGCGTGGTGAAGCCTGGGCGCTTCAAGTTGCTCATCATCCCGGAGGGAAGGTAGGCGCCCACTACAACTACTTGATCAGGAAGCGTCTCTTCGGCGGCAATTCGGAAGCCGACGTCGCAGCCATGGTGAGAAACAGGGCATCGGTGGAAGCCTTGCGATTGATGTTGACCACGAGCTGTTCGCGCATCTCTTCAATTTGGGAAATCCAACGGGCTGGACGCACACTGTCGAGACTTTTGGCAATCTGCTTGAGTTGGCCCAGCAGGTCCTCGTTGACCACGATTTCCGGCGCAGCGTTGATCGCCAGCATCCAGGCATCTCGGATCAGTGTCTCCAGAATATCGAGTCGCGCTTCGTACTCGTCCTTGAAAGCTGCTGAGTTTAGGTCCTCTGCTGACTTTAGAAGTTCACCGCGATCGTCCCCGGTCGCGAGTGACTTTAATACTCGGAGCATTGCCTCACGCTGAGAAGTGTATTCGTCGAAATCCTGATCGACAGCCCGACCCAAACTGCCGCGAGCGAGCCTGGCTCGACTACGTGCATCCGCCGCGACCGCCAGCTTGTTTTCCACCAAATAGGTTTCGATTTCCTGCGGCTTCAGTGGCGAGAATCGAATCATCTGGCACCGTGAACGGACCGTCGGCAGCAACATTGCCGGGCGCGACGTCAATAGCACAATGTGAGCTGTGTCGGGCGGCTCTTCCAGAACTTTCAGCAACGCATTTGCCGACGAATCATTTAGTTTGTCGGCGTCTTCTATCAAAAACATGCGCGCTTTTCCTTCGTAGGGACGGAAGTTTGCTTCGCGCTCTATTTGTCGCATTTGATCCACCAGCAACAAACGCTTAGGAGCAACCACCATTCCCACGTCCGGGTGATCAGTCCAAATAATTCCTTTCCAGTCATCTGACTCAGCGCTCTGCGGGTAATTAAACCTGCCCGTACGCACACAAGGGGGACACCCGCCGCAACCTTCCACGCCCCGGGGCGTACGACAGTTAAGGGCCCTCGCAATCTCCAGAGCGAAAAGTTTTTTCCCAACGCCTTCTTCTCCCGTGAAGAGCATAGCGCCGGGCAAGCGGCCTGCTTCCAGAGTGCGCCTGAGTAAGGCTTTGACACGGTCATTTCCAGCCAATTGATCAAGCATTTGATTCTATGTCTTAGTTTCCAATGTCGCGGCGGCTGGCTCTACCTCTTCGCTTAAGTATCCTCTGCGAAGCAAAAATGGAACCACAATCTTTTTGACGTGCTCGTGCGTTTCCTCCGCAGCCCTATTTGTGTCCACAACTTTTATTCGCCCAGGTTCCGCGTTCGCGAGACGCAAGTAAGCGTCGCGCACACGGATGTGGAAGTCTTCAGCCTCCGCGTCGAGGCGATCGCCTCGCTGCTTTTCGTTTGACCGGCGCCGCGTGCGAACGTTCGACTCGTCTACGCTGAGATCAAAAAGCAGCGTTAAATCCGGTTTCAAGCCTTCCGTCGCCAGCTGAATGATCTCGCCGATTAACTTTGGTGAAAAACCGCGCCCCGCTCCCTGATAAGCCGCAGTGGCATCTGCGTAACGATCGGAGAACACTAGTCGACCTTCAGCGAGCGCCGGCCTCAGAACTCGGCGCACATGCTGCGCGCGATCCGCGGCGAAGACAAGCAGCTCCGCCAGCGGGTCAACTTCTTCATGCGCGTCAAGCAACGCGGCTCTGAGACGGTTGCCAACAGGTGTGCCGCCAGGTTCACGCGTCAGTAATGCATCGCAGCCTTTGGATTTGAGGAAATTCGCAAGTAGGCGTAACTGCGTAGACTTGCCGCTGCCGTCGATCCCTTCGAAGGTAATAAAAGTTCCTGCCACCCGATCCTCTTCAGTGAAGTTTAGATTTAGCGGACAGAGTTTAAAGGAATGTTACGGCTGAGGCGAGCCGGTCGGTTGGTCCCGCTGGGAGTGAGTCGGTTCCTCTTGTGAGAACTCGGAAGCGGGATGCGGGCGCAGTTCTCCGCTGCTGCGTCTGTTTTGAGAAATCGTCGAGATAGCGTGCTTGAAGATTAGTTGTTCATGGGATCCGGACTCCAGTAAAACGGAGAATTTGTCGAAACTTCGGATACGGCCCGTAAGCTTCGCGCCGTTCAACAGATACACGACCACCGCGGTTTTTTCCCGGCGGACGGTATTTAGAAAAGCGTCCTGAATGTTTTGCGGCGCAGGCTTTCCGTCGGACATGTATGGCACCTGAAGACTAAATTAGGTAGGGGGTGACAGATTACTCCAGTGTGTAAGTCCTGACAAGGACAATTAAAATTGTGAAGGAAACGTTAGGGTTAGCCGTACGCAAGTCGCTTCAAGGTGAACCGGGATTGACGTGGTTCGCTTAAGAATCCGCTAAGACCGCCTTCAAAACAGATTGATTTATTTGGAAATGCTCGCCGAAACTCTCAAACCACTCAACCCCCAGCTCCTTTCGAAACCACGTCAGTTGGCGCTTGGCGTAATGGCGGACATCCAACTTTGTCTGTTCGATTGCACTCGGCAAATCGCGTTTGCCCGCCAAATACTCGACCACGCGGCGGTAACCATGAGCGCCAAGGGCGTTCGAATTCGCAGGAACGCCCTTGGAAAGCAACGTTTCAACCTCCTCGACCAAGCCGGCAGAGAAGTGACCTTCAGTACGTTTGTTGATGCGGGCGTAGAGTGCGGCTCGGGGCGGATTCAAAGCCATTATGCGCAGCCGGCGGGTGCTCTCATGGGGATCGGGCCGTCGAGCTTTTTGTTCCGACATGGGTTTGCCGGTCTGCAGACGAACCTCGATCGCGCGTTGGACGCGAGGCCAATCGCGCGGGTAAAGCTCTTTGGCGGAGGCAGAATCAAGCTTCTGCAAAAGGCGGTAAAGGTATTCAGCCCCGCGGTCCTCACGAATCTCGTTGAGACGACGTCGGATATCCCCATCAGTTTGCGGGCTGGGGAAGAATGGATTGCGCAGCGCACGCAGGTAAAGTCCCGTGCCACCCACCAGTATCGGCACCTGGCCGCGGCCTTCAATCTCTTCAATTTTGGCTGCAGCCTCCCGTGCCCATTCGCCGGCTGTGTAGTTGATTGACGGAGGCACGAAGTCGATTAGGTGATGCGGCACGCCTTTGCGTTCCTCGATCGGAACCTTGGCAGTGGCTATCTCGATATCACGATAAACCTGCACTGAGTCGCAGTTGATGATCTCGCCGCCGAGATGCAGAGCGACCTCGATTCCCAAGGTGCTTTTGCCTGAAGCTGTTGGGCCAACAATGGCGATGACAGGTTTGCGGGATTCGCTGCGACTCACGCCGGAGAGAATATCATGCGGTAGAAAATTACTAACCAGATGAGGCCGAGGAGGATTAGCGCGCCGATGATCTGGTTGCGTGAGAAACGCATCGACTAGAGACTAACGAATCACAGATTGAAGATTGCGCTTACCGGTAGCTGAAAACCAGGAAGGACTGCGGAAGTAAGTTCATCGTCGCCAGTCAAGGTGGCAATCTCATTTAGCTTGTTTGTTTCCAGTCGAAGCACCGAAACAGATCGACTCTCGCTGTCGACGATCCAATATTCTTCTACGTTGTATTTCCCGTACAGCCGCCGCTTGGCCTCGAGATCGCGACGGCGATTGGCTGCGCCTGGTGAAAGAATCTCAACCACGAGGTCTACTGCGCCAGTGAACTTTTCGCCGGTGACAACTTGATCCCAGCGTTCGTGGCGAACAAAGGCCAGGTCAGGGATCACCGCATCGTAATCGCTAAAGATGGCGCCGGCGCCGGGGACGAGGATTCCAATCGGATGCGTTTTCAGATATGACCCAAGTTCCAATTGAAGATTGTTAAGCACGCGTTGGTGTGGAATACCGGGAGCTCGAGACACGTATAGTTCTCCTTCGATTAGCTCATAGCGGTTTCCATCGTCTTCAGGAAAAGCGTCCAGGTCGGCGACTGTCAGGAGAGGTTCAATCTTTGAAGCCATGTCGATTTCCTTCATTTCCATAGCGGGTTAACGGGTGAGAATCTAGCACAGAGTTTGGCTTGCGACACGCCGAGCCGCAAAGAGTGGGGGGCTCGGCAGATGCAGGAATTCTTTCATCGAGACTATTGGTAGATTTTCTTCGATTTGCAAAACAAAACGATCCACGAATCACATGAACGGAAGACGAAATACGCGGAGCGATCTGATTCGCACCGTGGCTTCAGCCCGGTGATCAGCAGCAATATGAAATTCTTCAACCGTTTCTAACGGTTTCTGATTCCGCCACCGCCAAAACCGTTGAAACGGTTTCTTGCCCACTCCGGTTTCCTTGTCACCGGGCTGAAGCCGCGGTGCTAATGAGATCGCTCCGCGTATTGTCTGTGTTCGTGAGTTCGTTCGTGTAGTTCGTGGATCGTGCTATGCCTTTGGCCGGAGGCCTGGATGAAATTGAGCTTAGGAGTTCGCCCGAGGCGCTCAATACATCCGTGTCAATTCAATTCCCGCGTAATAGGCCTTCAGGATCTGTTCGTGAGTAAATCCCTGGCGCGCAAGTCCGTAAGCGCCGACCTGACACATACCGACGCCGTGTCCCCAACCTCGGCCCAGAAATGCGAAACCGGTAACCCTGCCGTTATCGTCATACTTGCGTTCGATGACAAAGAGTTGTTCCCGCAGACCGAGTGCCGAACGGATGCGGCCGCCGCGCACATGGCCCACCCCGTCGGTGCCCACAACTTCCAGGTCCAATGCTCTTCGTGAAGTTCCGCGAGCAATGACGCGCACATCCACCAGCGACCCAAGGCCGCGTGCGTAGCGTCCTAAACGCGCCTGTACCTGTCCGAGCGACAATTCCGTCGTCCAATTGGAATAAGGCGAGAAGCGATCGGCGGCCGCACCGTTTGGCGCGGGTCTTACTTCGAGGTAATCCACTTCACCTGCGGCGTTAACGTGAAAAACTACCGGCTCGCCGCCGACCAGGGCTACCGACTTGACCGGATAGAGGTTTTCACCGATTTGCCGGAAAAGAAATAGATCGTTGCTAACCTTGATCGGCTGGTCCTTACCCTTTGTGCTTCGCAACACCAGGTTGTCTTCCGAAGTCGGCCGGGCAGTTCCTTTTTGCAGTTGCAACAAACCTTTCGATTCCAGCGCCCGCGAAATTGAATGCAACGCACGTCCACGAGATAAGGGTTCACGGGCGCGCAGCGTCGCGTCCGGCAGCACCGAAAGGTAACCCTCGCGTAGTAGGTATGCTACGTCGGCCCGATTGGCCGGAGGTATATCGGCGGCATCGCGAACCGCGAGTAAATAGTCAACGTCAGCATTGTTCAGCAGCGTACTGCCACGACTATCGCCGAATATCGCCACACTCAAAGCCGTTGCAAATGCCGGTGGCCGATGTACATCTTCAGTCACCGTTGGCGCAACTTGCCGCGCCAGCCTCGCGACTGACGAAAGCCAACTGCGGACTTCGTCGACCTCTGAATCGTCCTCGAGCCATGAATCGCTGACCTTCGGGCGCAGGTAGGTGAAACTGTGGAGACTTAGAAGGGCAACGTCGCGGGCTAGTGGAAGATTTTGCTCTTCCTTAAGCTCGGCAGGATCGCGCGAGGTCTTTATCGTAAACGGAGAGAGTGCGGCGCGGCCTTCGGCTGCACACTCCCGGCCTTTCAGGTAACCAACAGCGTTAACGAATATGTTTTCGCCCTCTTCAGTCCGTCCTCCACAAGTCGATGTGTAAAGCGCATTGATAGGCTCGCCCTCGAAGGTGGCAATCATGCCTCGTGTTTCATCGACGGCTCGAGACGACAACGAATTTTCAGAGGCGAGACCTTTGTAAACCTGGCTCCGCGTGGTCGGTAGCAGATCATATCCCTGCGACATAAACTGACCGCGGTTCTTCAAAGCATAGGTGCGGGCCGCGATCGCCTGCGCTTTATGCGCTTCGATCAACGGAAAGCCGCCGGCTGAAAGCTCGTTGGGCACAACGCCTTTAACGTAGTCTTCAAGCCCAAGGACGTTAACTACCGTGAGCGCGCCGCGAGTATTTGTGAATACTTCAATACGTCCTCGATATGGCTGATCGTTGAAGCGCACCGGAACCTTTTCGTCATCAGACGCAAAAGTGACCGGAGCACTCGAACTAAAAAGCCTTCCACTGCCGGCGGAAAAAGCAACCACTTCTCTCGACGGCAAACTCGGCCGCGCCACGGGGCGAACCATCGCTGACGTGCGAGTCAGGGAAGCATTCGACTGACGCTGTGACTCACGACCCTCGACCCTCGGCGAGGAGACCTCATTGGAAGGCGCGCCCGGTAAGGGTACAACTGAGACGGCAAAGCCCGCGTCCTCCAAACGCGCACGGAGTTCTTCGGCTTCCGCACGGTCGAGTCGCCGGCCAACGAACAGTCCCCAGGTTTTCGTTTCTGTGTCCTGAATGACTTGCGATTCCTGTGAGGTGGCGTCGCGGATTTCTTTCGATCGTTCCTCGGCCTCGACACGCGACGCCATTCCCGCAATTTGCAATCGATACGCGGGCTCTTCGGTTGGAGGAAGCGCCACCGGCGAAAGAAGTCGTGGTTCGAGTCGCACGCGCGGAACACTGAGCGATGCGAAGGTGTTCGCGAGGTCCGTAGCGTTCATCAAACGCCCGCTGGTCGATACGGTTGCCGAGCGGGCATCTGTCGCAAGCGCCACGCGAATCGTGGGTTCTTGTTTGGAAGTTGGGTCGAGCTTCTCTAGTGAGACGATCCGATTCGGGGTCGGGATTTTCCAATCCGAATTCGGCGCGGGCGTCGACGTCGGTTGAGGTTGCCTTGAATCACGTTCAGCCTGAGAGCGCCTTGGGCGTATCTCTTCCTGACTGAACGCTGGAACGACGTTTAGAGATTGAACAAGCAGAATCGCGATTGTGAATCGCGCAAAGAAATCGCGCATGAACAGGAAACCCTCGCGGATTAGTCTTGGGGGCTTTTCCGCGCGGCCATAGTACTACAGAAACATCTTAAACGAATGCCGAAGTCTATGATCTTTCATCAAGGGTCTCCGCTCAAAATTAAGTTCGGATAAGCTCTGACTTAAAAGTCATTAAGGGCATAGCCCAAGGGGAGTCTGGTCACTGTAAGGCGGGGGCATAGCCTGCGCCTCGCATCCGGCGGGCTAAGCCGAACCTGACATGCCTCTGCCTTTTGATGCAATGTTGTTCGAACTGTTAGAGGATTGCATCGAGGTCTGCGCCCGGAAGGACCTCAATGGGTTCCTGTCCCTTGCGGAAAATTCGGGCGCCCGTAGATCCCTTGAGTAGAGTCACACCTTCTTCAATACGCAGCATCGCACCTTCCCGCAAACCAACCACCGGGACGTCGTTGTCTTCAAGGTATTGAAGAAGCCTTTCTTCGCGGGTTTCACCCATGTGTGTTGAACCTGGATCCGGGTCGAGATAATGAGGATTGATTTGAAAAAAAACGAGGCCGAGCGCGTTGAAAGAGGGCGGCTCAACGATGGGCATGTCATTCGTAGTTTTTATCGTGGGCGCTGCGACATTTGAACCAGCGCTCGATCCGATATACGGCATTCCGTCTTCAACCCGTTCGCGAATTGACGACAACAGGTCAAAGTCGTAGAGCGTCTTCATCAAGCGGAAGGTATTCCCACCGCCGATGAAGATCGATTGCGCATCGCGCATCGCCTGCTGCTTGTCGGAAATCTCGTGAATTGAATCCAAAGCGTAACTCATGCGCGCAAACCGCTCCCGCGCCTTTTGCGCATAGCCGTCACGATCATGGAGCGCGAAGGGAACAAAGAGCACGCGCTCGATAGTGCCCAGGAAATCACGGACTTCGGCTTCAGCGTGATCGAGAAAGCCGCTGCCATGAAGAGTTGAGTTGCTGATTAAGAGAAGACGCTTTGTCATGTTGTAGGACAGACATTCCTGTCTGTCACGCGTAGCCGACCAGTCCGTTTATAATCTAACAAGAATCTTCGACAGACAGGAATGTCTGTCCTACCTAGCTTGCGAATCGTTCTTCCACCGTTGTTGCGAAAACAATCGTGCCGAGAAGCCCGATTGCGGACGCAGCAATGAAAGGCGCGTCGGGATTAAGTTGCCACATGAGTCCGCCAATCGCCGCCGCCGGTGTGATTGACAGGCTACGAACCAGGTAATAAAGCCCCACCGATCTTGCCCGCAGATCCTCCCTCGCAAAATCGACAATCATCGCCTTACGCGCCGGCTCGCCAATTTCACGCAGGCCGCCGATGATAAACGCGCCCACGAGCAGAGCAAAGTTTGATGCCAGAATAACCGCCAGAGGAAACAGTGCGAAACAAATGAAGGTAACGATGACAAAAGGCTTTCGGCCAACACGGTCGGCGATTTTTCCAGCCGGAATGTACACGAGGATCGACGTCACCATCTGAATTGCGATCAGCGTTCCGTATCGCGCTGCACTCAAACCGTGCACGTTGGTTACGTAAAGAACCGTGAACACTCCGGTCAAGCCTTCGCACATCCTGATGATAACGTCGGAAATCAGAAGACGCTTCAACGCGGCATGAAACGACTTCCAAACACCGCGGATGTTGGTGGGTTCGGCAACTTTTATCTCAATGTTTATTCGCTGAATCAGAAGCACTGTCACGGCGGCAAGAAACAGCGTCACCACGAGCCCGATGTGAATGCCGCGCACAACTCCAAACGCGCCGATGAGCGCACCGCCAATCATGGGAGCAATAACAATTGGAACGCGCTTCAGAATCGACTGGATCGTGAAACCCATCGCGCGCTTGTCAGGTGGGAGCGAATCGCCGATGACAGCAAAAATGGCGGGCGAGGCCATGCTTTGCCACGCCATGGCGAATGCCAGGCCGATGAAGACCAGCGGCCACGAGGCGCTGAATAAATAAATCAGGTATCCCGCCGAGGCGAGCGCTACAAAAACCAGAAAAGCGCGGCGCCTGCCGACACGGTCTGCCAGCCAACCTCCCGGGTATTGGTAAATTGCATCGAGAAGGTTTTCGGCGGTTCCGAAGAGGCCGATTACGGGGACAGAGGCCCCAAGTGTCTCAAGGTATTTTGGAAGATATTTTTTCCATAACTCCTCGCCGAGACCGATCATGAAAACGGTGGCGGAAGAAATAGAGACGTTGCGTTCGAGACTTAGGTAGTCGGCTAGTTTAGCTAGACGGCTTCCAGTCTCATTCATGGTCGGAGGACCTTAAATGTTGGGTGGGTACCCTATGAACTAAGAACGGGTACATTACAGAACCGAGCGCGGTAGCGCGGATGCTAGAGGCCACTCTAGCTTCAGCAGCTCGGAGCACTGCAGCTGATTTGACGCTTAAACTGAATAAATCCCCCACAGCCTGACCAGCTTCTGGCATCCGGCGCTACCACGCTCGGTTCTGTAACAAGCGCGGTTATTAATAGCAAGCTCAAGCAGCCCTCTGCTGGTCCATCACCGTGGAGGGTTCGGCGTTTTCACCTTTCTTGTTCTTTCTCGACGCGCGGATGCCCTTATAGGCGTCCTTTGAAAGACTCAAGATCGACCGGCGGTTTTGAAATATCACTTTTAACCAGGCGCGTTTGTTCATCTGTGGAAAGTAAATTCCGCGGAAGAACAGACGCATCACCAGATGGATTACGCGGTAGCTGACTGGATGATCCTTGAGTGAATCGATCGCTTGCTTATTCCGCTCCGGACTATATGACCTCGACCACGCTTGATCCAGTTCAAACTGCGTCTGAGGAATCGTCATCTTCAACGGCTCATGTGCCATTTGATACGGCGCGAATTCCATCCAGTGTTTGGGGCGCGTCAGACGTCCGGCGGCAACCAAACGGTCGAAAAGCGGCGTGGCAGGGAAGGGTGTTAGTTGTCCAAAGACAGGCAATCCCGGCGGCCAGCTTTCAACCTGAGCGAGTGTGCGATCGGCAACTCCTGGCGTGTCGTTGTCGAGACCGATGATAAAGGAAGTGATGGCGTATATATTTCGCTTGGCCAGACGATTAAGGACAGTGGCGTATTCGGCAGGCTTGTTAAAGCTCTTGTTTACGTCGGCGAGATTAACTGCGTCGATCGACTCCATACCAATGAAGATCCACTTGCCGTGTGATGCTTCAATCAAATCCACCAGTTCTTCATCGCGCAGAAGATTCGCGCTGATCTGCGCCAGCCAGGGCACCTGCGCATTGGCCGCAATGATGTCTCGCAGAAGTGATTTCGTGCGTTTGATGTTGATCGCGAAGTTGTCGTCGATGAAGAAGACGATTACCTGAGTGCGATTCTCGCGTGCGTGTTTCTTGAGCCGCAAGAGCTCGTTGACCACGCTCTCATTTGAACGAAACCTGATCGAGTCGCCGAAGAAGCCCGTCACTGTGCAGAACTCACAGCCGTAGGGACAGCCACGACCTGATTCGATGGGTACAACGTGGACCGAACCCCATCCCGAACCCATTTTACTGAGCCACGGTCTGGCAAATTTCGGGACCATGTCAAACTGCTCAAGGTCCATCTTGTCCCAGGGGATCTCGGGATATGGTTGCAGGCTGGGTTTGCGCTCTTTGCCGGTTTCATCGACCGGTTCATAGACTTCCTTTAAACAACCGTTGGCGGCATCTTCCACGATTCGCGGCCACGTCTCATCGGCCTCACCCAACGCGATTGCGTCGGCGTGGCGCACCCCTCCATCGCGTCCCAGAGCTTCGTCCGGAACCTCGGTAACGTGGGGGCCTCCCATCACAACCGGCACTCCAGCGGCGCGAATCGCATCCGCCATTCGATAGGCCCGGGCGACCATTCTCGTCATCGCGCCAATTCCAACGAGTCCGATTCCCTGGTCCTTCACATACCGCACAAGCTCTTCTTCGTCCATGGGACGGGCATTGCCATCGACGAGAAGCACTTCGTGACCGGGAGGTGTCAGCGACTGGAGGAGAAACATCCACAGGTGCGGCATGAAGTTTCGAGTGACCCCGTTATCAGGGCAATAGAGCAAGATTTTCATAGTTTTCCTTACGAACGCAGTTGCAAACTCAGATAACCCTTTGAGGTGTTCGTGCTGATTACGGCGCGGACAGAAAGAAAGGGAAAATCTTCACCAGGATCGGGGCCTTAAATTCTGGGGCAGCATACCAGTTCCGTACTACTCAGTACAGAGCGCAGAGAGGCTTTAATTGCTTTTAACACTGAAATAACCCTTCTTTGCGAGAATCTCCTGTCCTTCCCGGCTTAAGAGGAGGTCTACGAACTTTCGCGCCGCAGCTTCCTTTTGCGACGTCTTTACGATGCCCAACGCCTGGTCGATAGGCTGATGCAAACGTTCGTCAACTTGCAGGTAAATTGCTTGAGCGGAGGGGATCAGTCACTGATATGCTTTACAACATTATGCGTGGCCCATTGTTTGGTCGTCTCGCCCTCGTTGCTGTGTCAGCTCTGCTGTTATCGGGTTGTCACAGTTCCGACCGGTTTGATCAGAAGCCTATCCTGGTAGCAGCCGCCGCTGATCTCGGCCCTGCTTTCGAAGAGATTGGCCGTGAATATGAAAAGACTACGGGAACTAAAGTCACGTTCAGCTTTGGTTCAACCGGCACACTCGCTAAGCAAATCGAGAACGGCGCTCCGATGGACCTGTTTGCTGCAGCTAATGTCGCTTTTATTGACGACCTCCAGAAGAAAGGTTTAATCATCCCAGACACCAAGGCTCTCTATGCTCGCGGCCGAATCACACTCTGGAAGCATCCTGATAGTAAACTGCAGATCGACAAACTGCAGGACCTTACTCGCCCCGAAGTCCAAAAGGTCGGTATTGCTGTCCCAGAGCATGCTCCCTACGGCGCGGCAGCTCGGGAAGCTATGCAGACGGCCGGGATATGGGACCAGGTAAAAGATAAAATGGTTTTCGCCGAGAACGTGCGCATGGCGTTGCAGTACGCTGAAACCGGTAACACCGACGTTTCTGTTGTGGCTCTTTCTCTCAGCATGCAAAGTAAGGGACATTGGTTTTTGATACCAGAAGAACTGCACAAGCCTTTGGACCAGGCGCTTGCTGTTATCAAAGACACAAGGAACGAAGAGAAGGCCCGCCGTTTTGCCTCTTTTATCAACGGTCCGCAAGGAAGGCCGATCATGCGGAAATATGGCTTTACCCTGCCTGGCGAAACCCAATGAAGAAGACGTGCCCCACTGTCTTAATCTTTCCAGAGAAGACAAAGGTATGGTATAGACCAATTATCCCGTGCAACGAATTGGGTCGAATTAGTAGGACAGGCATTCCTGGCCGTCACAGACTGGTTAGAAGTATTGTCCCCAGGTGCTTGTAACGAACGCTAGACAGACAGGAATGTCTGTCCTATTTCCTTTATGAATGAGCGAACAGTAAACCGAAGTGTTTGGTTTTTCGCGACGGTTTGTGTGGTTGCGCTTGTCGCTGGTAGTTGTTTACCTAAACCGCCATCGGAATCCGGCGACGTTAATATCACTGTCTACGCCTTTTCGATCATGAAGGAGTCGCTGGAGAAAGGTATCTTTCCGGGCTTTGCCGCCAAATGGAAACAGTCGCATGCGCAGGACGTGCGGTTTACTTCTTCGTTTGCCGGATCCGAAACGGTAACCAATCAGATTCTGCAGGGGGTTAATGCCGACGTCGCCATTCTTTCGATCGAGCGAGATGTTCTGCGCTTGAGAGACGGTGGATTTGTTACCGCTGATTGGCGAACGCATCCGCATAAATCAATTGTAAACAAGACGCCGTTTGTAATTGTGGTCAGAGGAGGTAACCCGAAGGGTATTTCCGATTTTGTTGACCTTGCGAAACCCGGGGTGGGTCTGATTCATCCTGACCCGGTGAGCTCCGGCGGAGCCCAATGGTCCATCCTTGCGATTTACGGTTCTGAACTCGTCAAATCACAACAGCAATTCGGAGAAGCCGACACGGCGCGCGCGCTGCAAACACTCCGGGCAATCTGGCGTAACGTTAAATCGACGCCTGGTTCCGCGCGAGAAGCGCGAACGCAATTTGAAACTGGGTTCGGCGACGCGCTGCTCACCTATGAGCTGGAAGGGCTTTTGATGAAGCAGTCGAAGAAGACGCCGGTCGAGATTGTGGCGCCGAAGTCAACTATCTTTAGTGAACACCCGGCCGTGGTGATTGACAAAAACGTACCCGCGAATAAACGACAGGTAGTCAATGCCTTCATGGAATATCTGTGGACCGACGAAGCGCAGCAAGCTTTCGTCAACCACTACTTTTATTCCGTCACCAACAACGCCTTCAACGACGCAAGCAAAGATTTCGGGAAGATTGAAACGCCTTTTACGATCGAGAAATTTGGTGGCTGGGAAAAAGCGTATCCAGACGTTATCGAAAAGATATTCAGAGACCAGGTGCAGCGAGCAAGGTAGAAATCAGGCGTAGGTTGCTTACAGAACCGCGCGCGGTAGAGGCTGTGTGAAAACTCAGGTACGACCAATAACGCTGAAAGCGTTCGCGAATTCCAGCCCAGGGTTGGCTTTGAAACCCTGGGTTCAAGACGTTCCAAGAGATTCTTTGCAACTCTGAAGGAGTTGCGCTGCTTTTGCGGTTGGCGAATGGCGACGCAACTCCTTCAGAGTTGCGTCTTCTAAAAATGAATGCCTCTTTCCCAGGGTTGCCAAAGCGCAACCCTGGGCTGGAATTAGCGAACGCTTTCAGCGTTATTCACTCGTACCTTCAGTTTTCACAC
>DASQKG010000061.1:0-11700 GCA_035630655.1 Pyrinomonadaceae bacterium | reverse complement strand
GAACCGATCGGTTGGAGGGCCCATCTTGATCAGCGAATCGAGTGCCTTTTGCTGTTCGGCTGTGGCCGAAGCCGGATAGTACCATTTGAGCGCTACAGGCTTGCCATCGAGCGCTGCCTTGAACACCTCTCCCTGTCCCCCGCCGCCCAAAAAGTTTTCGACGACGCAGTCCACCCGCGATGACGTGGTGCGTACTGTCTGACCAGCTTTGAGAATCTCGTCCATTTATTTGAAATTCCTGACCGATGCTAGCCCGATGGAAAAGTACATACGATCCGCGAAATTACACGAACATGCACTAGCTGCCTTTCGCGTTGACTCGGATCGTTTCGTGGATCGTCATTCGATCCACTTGAAATTCCTGACTCGACCACAGAATACCGAGTGTCACGTCATCACCGCTTCCCGCATTCGTCGAATCTTTTAACCAGCCTTCGAGGTCCTGGCCCACTTTCTGGAGTCCCTCAGTTTCGATTATTGTCAGAATATCCGAGCCGACTTTTAGAAAGCCTGCTTCATCGCGAAACGAATTGGGATAGCCATCGGTCGAGAGCAGGATCAGCGCCGGCTCCATCTGTGGCCGGTGCTGAAAGCTGACGCGGAAATCGCGCCACGCCTCGGGTGCGCAAAGGGAAGTTGTCTCATTAGCAAAGAGCCGATCGTCTTTGCATAGCGGCCTTGATACCTCGCCGCGCGTGGTTACCGTCAAAATCTCACCGTCTCCAAGTTGAAGATAAAGGACAAATGATTCAGTCACGGCGGTGGCGAGAATGGTAGTGCCGTAAGCTATCGAGAGCTTCTCATTGATTGAGGACGCCAGGTCGCTCCGATTGCCTCCCAAGGCATCAAGCTCCACATCGGATAAGGGATGCACGCTGGCGTGTTCGGCAACGGCTGCCAGCCACGCACGCACGAGCGCACCAGGCAGCCACTCTTCGGCAGCACGTTTGGTTAGCGACAGATTGTCCGCACCTGTCTGGCCGGCGACAAACTCATACATCAATTGTGCGGTTGTTTCGACGGCGAGACTGGCGCCCACGTGACTGCGCGAATACTTTGCGCTGCCATGCCCGTCGGCCACGGCTAAAACTAGAGATGGACCCGCCCCGGATTCAGGCAGCCAACGAATCGCGTCCTGGTTCGGCAGCCCGCTTCGTTCATGAGAAGCGCCGCGAACACTATGACCGACAACTTGCCATTGCGATCGGTGGGGGTCACTCATTACCACACATCATCCGTTGAAGATGATGTGGCAGCCGGGATGGCCGGGATGGGAACATTCAAGCCGGCCGCGACAGCAAGGGCGCTTTGGGTTGCCGGAGATGAAGCGGATTTGAGAACTGCGGTCGACACCCACCTGATGTACTTGGTCAGCGATTCGGGATTGTTCGCTTGAAGAGGTTTGAGCTCCGGGTTGGCAATAAATCTTTCGAGCACTTCTTTGTCTGCATCTTCGCCAATAGCGATTGCGATCCGCACGGCTTTGCGGCCCCATGGCTCGTTCATCAAAGCCTGTAAACCGCCAGTGAAGTCATCCGTAGGTTGGCCGTCGGAGATGAGTACCAACACTGGCGGCAGCGCACGGTCAGTCATCGGCGGAATGCGAAGTTGCTCGGCAACAATACTAAGAGCTTTGCCCATGGAGGTGACGCCGCCTGCTTCCAGATCGTCCCACTTGAAGTCTGCGACATCTGTTGGCTGCGAAACGTGCCACTGCGCGCCGTCGGAAAACTTCACCGCGCGCACGAGTACCTGCGCGTTGGGATTCTCATCGGCGACATCCTGCATATTGGGAATGGCTTCTTTGATAGCGTTGTTGAGCGACTGTATCTTGCCGTCAACCGCCATCGAGCCGGAACAATCCGCCATCCAGATAAAATGAAGGGGACGTGTTGCTAACTCACCACCGGGTCGCATGCTCATTAAGATTCAACCCTCCTCTGGAATCGGATCATCGACATCGGACACATTATGCACCAAGGACTCATCTGCCGGTCAGGAAATCCGGTCCATAGAATATGGCTCAATCTAGCTTTGGCCGACGCGGTGGCAGCGAGCAGGTCGCGATGACCACGGCACTAGTCCCAGGCATGTCCCATCACGATCACTGTCCCATCTACTGCTGTCCCGCTGTCCCTCACTCCTATCACGAGGTGAGCCGCTTGTGAGTCGACCTTTAGCTGACTAATAAACTCGATGATTTCTTGCAAATGCTTAACTAAACCTATCGGCTTGAAGGTAAGGAGGACATTTTGTGGCACCTTTTCCTTTTTACCACCTTTGCCCGTACGCGCTACCGTCCTCGCTTCCTGTGTCTGCATATGCTTGAAACCGAGCTCGATCGGCTCCATCTTCACACACTTCCAACCCACTCTTTCCGCTAGCTCAATGATGTTCCATTGCTTTATGTAATCTTGGAGGACCACTAGTTGCACCTCCCCTTCCTTCTCTAGCCATTCGCAAGCGTTGGCAAAGAATCGTCCAAGAAGATCGATATTACGGTAAACCGCGATGACCCAGGCGGTCTGCTTCATAAGGCCAAAAAGCTTGTACTGCTGCGATTCCGGTGAGGTCTGCAACCACTGGATTAGGGGATATGGTAGACGCAGCTTAAATAACTGACGTCCACTACGTACCCATAATTCATTTTCGTGCTCATCCAATTTCTTTATCGCCGGTACCAACTGAGTATTGATTGCACTAGCGAGGTCCTGATTTCCTATATTCGGGTTTGTGAAACGCAAAATCGCGGTCTTGAGTTGACACGGCGCCTTAACCAGACACGTGGCGTCCACACCAAGAAGGACTGCATTATTAGGGGAGGTCCCGTTTTTGCACTTTTCCTTCCATAGCTTTAGAAACTGGAGACCCACCAGCACGCCATAGTTTTCAAAGAGTTGATCTAGCGACCGGTACTCAGTAAACACGCCGCTATTGAAAGAAGCCCACAGAGCAACAGCGGAGCACATAGGACCGGCTCCAAGCTCTACAAACTCGTACGTCCCAGGAGATTGTCGCGGTTTTAATCTGGGAATCGTTCTGTGGACCTCCCGCTCGTAAATCTGGAGGAGAGTTTTGGACGTTATTGCGAGATTCGAAATGTCCTCGACCTCCAGAGAGGAAAATACTGACTCCGCTACTTCGCCGGTGCCAAGAACGTGTTCCAAACTGGACGGCCGGTTCTGTTCCATGCACTGCACAGTTTTGTCGCGCTGAGGTTGAGCCCGATAGACCGGAGGTGCGATAGGCTGACGCGGCGCTTGACCTGTATGTGTGCTCTGACTGGATGCGCGCTTTGTCTGTAAGACTTTTGGCAGTGATTGAGGACGATACACAGGGGGTGCGATCGGCTGGCGCGTCGCCGCTTGTGGGCTTGCGGACGAATAACTTTTTTTCTGCAAGACCTTCGGCACCGGTTGCGGACGGTAAATCGAAGGCGCAACGGGTTGTTTGGTCCTCTGCGAAGAGACGGCGCTTTTCAATTGCGCTAACGCAGGCCTGAATCGATGATTGGGTACGGCCTGATGCTTAAGCACTGGAGGGATGTGCTGTGCTTTTGGCGATTTCTTGTTTGTCGGATTCACGCCGCAGCCTCAACCTTTTTTTCTAATGTGCTCGCCTTTGAGTATCTGTTGATATGAGTAGAAGTGGTCCATCGGTAGACTCGCCTGCTCAGCGTCTTCTACATAAGGTTGATAGTGGCCCGAGCCGTTGGACCACCATTCAAGCTGTCCATTATTAAAAAAAATCTCACCGGCATAGAGCACCTGCTTGCCTTCGGCAATCGAGGGATGGCAATACCGGCTGTGCAACAGCATGTCGCCCTCGCGCGTGCGCACGAAGTTGTATTGCTGATTCGGAACGTTGACACCATGGCTGTTTACTTTCTGAAGCCGGTACTGATTGGCAAAACTGTTCAGACGGAAGATGTTGCCAGGGTCGATTGGCTCGACTGCGCCCGGATGCAGATTAGGATAGAACTTCACAGCCTGCACCACGCGCGAAGTGAAGCGCTGTAACGTAAAGTTCTCGCCGCGCTGTGTGGAGTTCTCGCCCCGCCCGGTGGAATTCTCGCGGTTCTCGGCCCGCCGTTGAACCGGTGGAGCTTTTGCTGTGGAACCGCTTCGGAACACTGCCGGCGCGCAGCCGTTTTTCGACTCGATGTGTGCTGCCTGATCTGACTTTCTCTGCAACACTTTGGGCAGCGGCTGGGGACGATACACCGGCGGCGCTGCGGGCGTCGGTTTCATCTGAACCGCAGTCTTGCGCTGCACCAGTCCAGGCTGCCGCCCTGTCGTTTGACTTTGACGGTGGTCATGCGCACCAGGCCTTCGGCCGTTGTTGTTTTGCCGTTTCATTGAAATCGAATGCAAATCCCCGGCGCCATCAGATTTGTTGCAGTACCCACTGGATGTCATTGCGAGGTACCCCGGCCATCTCTAATCTGTCTTCAATAAATCGCTTAAAGGACTGTTTGTCATTAAACCTGCAGCGTGCAAGATCGAGCAGCTTCATCAGATATTCCCGGTCTCCCGTCTCTAACCATTTCTTAAGGTAATGCCCTTCGCCCTTCCCCGCCGTAGACTTATGGGCGGCCCTATTGCCTGTCTTCCAGGAGGAAGTCTGGTAAGGATGTAGTTCCATTAACTCGCGCATCTGATCACAGGTGGTATCAAAATCCAACTGAGCGTTGATGCCCTGCTCTGCCTGATCATACATATCCTCGTATGTTTCGAGATATCTTTCTCGTCGGGCTTTCATACTGGTATTTAAGTTGGCTGTTTGTTCGAAATCCAAAGTAGCTTGAACGTCAGAAATGTTGGGAATCTGGGTTCCCCACACTCCACCCAACATGTCCCAATCCTGATCTTCCGTCGCCATGTTAAAGCCGTGACTGACAAATGAATGCGCGACCGTATGCGGGCCTTGTGGGGTTGGATTTACCTGGCTTGTCGGCCGCGTGGTCATATGCGTGTAGATTGTCGGGTAGCTAATGCGATTGTGCTGCTCCATCAACTGGACCGTCTTGGTTCTGTGCTCAACAACAGCTTGCCCTCGGTTCATCCTGGCCGGTGACTCAACAGTGCGGCGCCTGATAGAGGGACGCCTGGTTTCTTTTAACTGTACCGGCGCGACCTGCGCACGTTGTGTTGGCCTCGGCTCCGGACGATACACCGGTGGCGCATCTGCGCGGCCGACTGCTGGTGTCGTTCGCGATTGCTTACCGACGGCCTTCGTCTGTAACACCTTCGGAATCAGCATGAGACGGCGGGCAGAAACGGCTGCTTCAGTTGATTGCAATGCACTTCGGTGTGCGTCTGTATTTCGCTGCAAGACCAACGGCGTCGGCTGCGGGCGGTAAACCGGCGGCGCCGCTGGAGGCTGCATCTTTCTCGGGGCTTTAGTCATATGCGGCGCGTGACCAGAAACTGATTTACGCTGCAGCGCGTTTGGCGGCGTTTGCGGCCGATGCGGGGCCGATGACAGCAACGGGCGAGCACTCCGTTGACTGAACACCGTTAGAGGCGGAACCGAATTGGCACGTTGAGCTAACTCCTTTTGAGGCACAGTACTGCCGCCTTGTAATTCCGAGAGCCGCTTGTTACCTCGCGTTGGTTTCATAACTCGGGTTTACAGTTTCCGCTCCATCAAGGCGCTCCCGCGCTGAGATTTTCCGACGCTCTTAAAACCTTTGCGGCGATACATCGCGACGAGAGTTTGCGGTGTAATGCCGTTATCAGAAGGCCGCGCTTCGAGACTTGCGGCACTGAAACCCTGACGGCGCGCGGTGTTTATTGCGGCATCGATCAGTTTGGCGGCGACACCGCGTCGTCGATGCTGCTGGTCCACCTTTAGATTTGAAATGTATGCCTTGCCTGGGCCGATCGCACTGATCTCGACGGAGCCGGCCACTTGCGGGGTTCCCTGGATGGTCGCCCTGATCTGCTGACTACGTCCGCCGAGATGAATCGGTGGTTGGACGTTGTAGTTGGGCGCTCTGGGAGTCGCTGCAGCAGTTGGGCGATTCGGCCCATGTTGATTAAGCGCAGCGCCAGGACGATTAGCGGCCACTCGCGGCAGTGCGCCGCGGGTCTGAATTGCCGCACCCTTTGGCTGAGCAGCGACATTTGCTTGAGCGCGTACACCCGGCGCAGCGGGAGCGCTACTATGCATCGGCAGAGCCGATCCCGCGGCGTGCGCCGGCAGAGTTGGAGCCCGACTCTGTGCGGGGCCCGGTAATAGAAGTCGGTTTGATCTATCTCTCTGCTTAGGAGAGTTCCCTGGCGGTTTCATTCGCAGCCTCCGCTAATCTCAACTGCTAAAGATTACCTTTCAGCCTTCCTTACTATTTGCGTCAGCGCAGCCTTGATTCCCATGCGGTCCGCTTCGGCTTCCAGCGCGTGGTCCTGAACTACCGCGACACCGCCGCCAAATGGATTCTTCACCCGCCCATGTTTCTGTTGGACCACGTGCCAGAGCTCATGGCCCAAAAGCTTTTGTCCCTGGAGCGTATGCGGATTGTACTGGCCGGGAGCAAAGTGTATGTTCGTGCCCCACGTATAAGCGATGGCTCCCAATGATGAAGCTTCGCGCCCGATATGCACCCGCACGTCAGAGAAGTCAGCGCCGAAAGCCGTCTCCATTTTTGCACGGACATCGTCGGGCATAGGTAGGCCACCGCTCTTGGGTCGCAGCGGAACTCGAAATGCTTCAACGCCCGGAGCAGTTTTGCGCTGTATGGCTCGGGAGCCGTTAGATGCGCCCGTCGCATGTACTGGATTGTCACCGATGTCCTGGCCAACCGTTCGATTAGCTCCGCGAGTCAGTCTGGTGTTCCATAACTTAAGGCGGGCCTGGAGTGCATGATTCCCGCCCACGACGTTAGCTTGCAACACTCCCCCAGCCGAAGTTGCTACGGCACGAGAGTAGCCAGGCTGGGCGGAGCCACGCATTTTCGGTTGCAAAAGTTTGGACGAGACTTGCATCCCAACTACTCCAGGCGCGATGGGTGCGCCACCATTCTGATGCGTGCCGAGCGAACACTGAACATTTGCCGCCTTCACTGCCAGGGCGTTTCGAGGTTGAGGGCCCGCTGCCTTCGGCTGCCGGCTTGATGAAACTGCACTGACTGTATGTTCTGGCTTATTCATCCGATAACCTCCACTTGCGTCTTGAAGCGCTGACGCTTTCGGTTCCAGTTCTGCCTGAGTTGCGATCTGGTCTATCGCGAAGCGCGTGGCGTGTTTCCAAAATACCCGACATCTTCGTCCGCCCCTGGCGCGCCAGTCTCATCCTTATCTCAACTGATGTAGCTTGACGAGTGATCTCTCAGCGGTTTCGTCCCATGGCCCATTCCAAAACCAACCTGCACAGCCTGTTGTTCTCGGTGCCATCTACTCGCCTCGTTTCTTGCAATATCACGGTGACTGGCTTCCGCCTGCAGTCGGAGAGTCTTGTTGGCTTCGCGCGTAATGCCCTCGCGCTCTTCGCGTTTGGCGGCTTCCTTTTTAAGTTGCTCGCGAAACACGTCCTCCGGAACGTGAGCGTATCGCAGGCCTTTATCCTTGTTCTCGGCAAGGGTTTTTTCCAGCTGGTCGTTGCGAATGTACCACCAGTCGTTACCCTTCGCGCTGTAATAACGTGTGTAGCCACCTTCGCCCCAACTTTCAAGAGCATCAAGCGCACTGCTTCTTGTGTAAGCTGCTTCCCAATGAGGGCTGAGAGATGTTGTCCATAACTGAGGACGTAGAATATCGACGTACGATCTTCGTCTCTCGGCAGCGGCCCGATGTTTTTCGTTCTTGAGACTCCTAACAGATACATCGAGAATCGTGGGTTCATAGCCGCCTATGGCAACCCGCGTCCACTTACCTGTATCCTGACTCCACATCGAGATATCGGAGTCCAGCAACTCACCCCCGGTCTTCGTATAGTGGATCTTCTCGGCAGCTTCGAGACGGCTCAAAACAAACTCAAATTCCTCGTCCGAAAACGGCTGCGTTGCGCTGTCAGAGTTCCCGCGCTTAGTCATGAAGTCGAACAGTTGCTCGTACATTTGGGACCGAGGGGTCAAGCCACCACCTCGCGTGCGATTCGGATCAAAACCTCGGCTCGGGTCATCTTCACGGGCGCCCGAAAGAGGGCCGACCGTAATATTCGAGCCGAGATTCTTTAAGGCAGTAGCTTCCGAGGATGGCGCCAGGTCGAGTAGTTGTCTGGCCAGCTGTCGCTGCGAAGGAGTCATCAAGTTGTATATTTGCTGAATCATGCTCTTAGGAAGCTTATGATGACCAGTATTGAACTGCTCGCCGAGCGCTCTTCTAATCTCCTCAAAGGCTTTGTCGGTGCCGCCGTTCCTCCATGAAGCTTGTATTGTGGGAGCTTGCCGCGGCGGCATCGGAACATTTGAAACCGGACGTCGATTCGACGGACCGCAGGATGCGCCGGAAGAAGAAAGCTTCAAGCCACCGATCTTGATGGCCCCATTCGTCGGCATCACAGTCGAGCCGCTTTGGGTTTGTCGTCGAAGCCCAGGCATCGAGTGTGCGGGACATCGCGACGGAGCGGAGCGGCAGGGCGATGATCCTGAAGCTGATTTATGTCCACTGGCGAAATGGTTATGCACGACCGGATAAGCCTGAGTCCGGACGTGCAAAGAAGTTGCTCGATCGGTTGCATTCGCAGCCTTATGAGGCGTCGCCATCTTCGGCTGCACGATTCTTTTCCGTTCTGGTCGATAGACGGGCGGGGCAACCGGCAGCCGGCGTGATCGCGCCTGTTCAGTCATCTGTCCAGACGCGACCCTTCTCTGCGAAACTTGGGGTTGAGGTCGATAGACCGGAGGGCTGGCCGGCGCACGGCTGGTTTGATTAGTCGGTTGATGTTGAGCGGACATCTCTCTCTGTAGCACTTTAGGCACCGGTTGGGGTCGATACACGGGTGGCGGAGTCGGGTTTTGTCTCGTCTGAAAAACCGCAGACGTCTTTGTTTGCACAACTAGCTGCTTGAAAGGTTGCCGTCGCATTGAGTGCGGACGGGATGCTTCTTTCGTTCCGTGACGCTGCATTGTTTTGTCTCTGCCGAATTCGACGACCTGGTCAGCGCTGACGCGAAACCAATGCCTCAGCTCAATTGCACATATCGTGTCGCACTCAAAGCGATCCCAGCGGTCGTACAGTGGCTTTGATCAATTCCTGCTTCGTGAAATTTGCCGCTGCCGCTGCCGCCTGGTTTTTGTCCGAATACGCGCCGATCCGGATCGCATACCACTGCCGGTTTTCGGAATCACGATCGGCGAAGAAGCTGGGCGAGTATCCCTTACGCTCCATTGCCTGGAGTAAACGACTCGCTTCCTGCTGCTCGAGAAACACTCCGACCTGGACCGTGAAAAATCCGGATTTGCCGGTCGCATTGTTCCCGGCTGTTAAAAACTCACTCGCCTCGGCTACATCCTGATCGATGTTTCCGCGTACGCCCGCCGGATGAGCTTGTTCCTGACGGTTAACACTCTGGTCCATGGTGGTTTCGGGCTGCTGTGCCAGAGCGATTACTGATTCGGGAGATCCAACTTGAGAAGTTGATACACCGGGTATCGAGCCGGGGATTGCCTTTGGAGCAACAGGGTCAGGCTTTGCTGTTTCCGAGGCGGTCTCCGGGACGGCAATAGCTGAGTCAAGAGGTTCCTCGATTAATACAGGTTCTTTCGGCAGAGCCTCTCGATCAGTCGCAGGCGCCGTCTTTGACGCAGCGGCCGCTGATGTTGGAGAACCGTTGGTCCAATAATTCCCGCCTACCCAACCAGCCGCGAACAGCAGCACTGCCAGAACGAGCGACGCTGCTATCAACGAAATCATTGCTTTCTTGTCCAGCGAAAAATCGTAAGTCATAGCTACCTCCTGCAAAACCCTTGCGGACTGAGACAGACAGGAATGTCTGTCCTGCAGACATTTCAAGGAACCATCACAGTCATCTGTCCGGGATTCAGAATCTGGATAACACCACCCCAGGCGCACATTAACTTGCAGTTGTTATTGAGTGTCGGCAAGCCGGCGAGCATTACGGTGGGCGAACCGGGAATCCAGGGAGCTGGAATTACGGGAACGCAAGGCATCGGCGTCAACACACCCAATGCTGCCGCCGTCGCCGCCGCCACCGTCGGGTTCGACGGCGATGTGCACATGCCGAATGGAAGAATGTTGACCATCGGTTTATTGTCCATGATGTTTGCATCCGGAGTGCCGGTCATCGTGCGGTTTTGAGGCAACACCATTAATGTGCTTGGCGCCATGCCGAAGCTGCATTGAAGGGTCGCGCCCATGCACACTTGAATTGCCATGATCAAATCCTCCTTTCAGCTAACGCGGAGTTTGTTGCCCCTGCTCCGTGATCTGCGGTTGTGGTTCGCCCGCCTTGAAGAGAACTGTGGCCTTAATCTTCGCGTCTTCGGTGTATTCCACCTTTTCGCCGTGAAGCTTGTTGGCCTTGTATTGCGATCTCGTTTGCGGCCTGCCGCTGGGGTAATACTCGACTGTAACGCCCTCGAGTTTGTCTTCGCGAAACTGCGACCTCTTCAACACTCGTCCCTGTTTGTCATACCAGGCAGAATCGCCGTTTAGTTTGCCGTCCTTGAATTGCGCTTGCATTACAGGTTTGCCGTTTTCATCGAAGGTGGTCGAAAGTCCGTCCAATCTTCCCTCTCTGTAAGCCGACTTCATCAACACGTTGCCTCTGTCGAAAAAGACCATCTCGCCGTCCATCAAACCGTCGCGGAAATTGACTCTTTGCACAACCGAGCCGGTCTCGTCATAGATCACTGTTTCGCCTTGCAACTTCCCGTTCTTGAAGTTGGATCTCTGCTTAATTGCGCCGGTATCGTCAGTCGTCAGCACTTCGCCGTCTAACGGAGACGGGGCGGTTTCTTGTGACTCGAGCTTTAGTTCCGGTTCAGCCATGGTCCCGTCGAAAACTGTCGTTTCAGTGACGCAGTTTAGAGTTCAAGCTTTAGCTTGCGTATCGAAGACAACCTGACGTTGAACCCTGACTGCTCGCTTCGGGTCGCATCAGTTGATCTTTACCAGCGCGCCTTTAATGGTTGTGATGCCACCGCTTTCAACGGTATTCATTGCGCTGCCTTTATTCGTGATGGCCGTTTGGGCCTCGTTTGTTATCGACATGCCCTTATTGGTCATCGCCATCTGTGTCTCATGCGTCATTCCCATTGCCGATTTGATGGTGATAGATCCGGTCACGTCAATCGTGAGATTACCCGTTACCTTCAGCACATAGTTGCCGGTGACTTTTTGTGTGAAGTTTCCTTTATCGGTATGGGTTTCATCACTAGTAACCGTCACGTCGCGAGTACCCTTCACCTCATAAGTCTCGTTGCCGGTTTTGACTTGAAAGGTGCGGTTACCTTTGTCAACGACGTAAGTATCGTTACCCTCTTGAATAGTTGTGGCGCGGTCCTTCTTGATGGTGTTTGTCTCGTTATTGAGGACCTTCTTCGTGCGATCATGCTCCACTACTATGTTGTGATCTTTTTGCGCGTGGAAATAGAGTTCTTCCGACTCCTTCTTGTCTTCGAAACGAATCTCATTGAAGCCGGCGCCGCCTTTGGACGTATTGGTCTTGACGGTACTTTTGGTCTGCTGGTCTGGGAGTTTGTAAGGCACAATTTGCTCGCTGTTGTAGACAGCGCCG
>DASQKG010000060.1:0-4536 GCA_035630655.1 Pyrinomonadaceae bacterium | reverse complement strand
CGATGGTCTTTCTGACGACGCTTGAAGGTGTCCTGACGAAAAGTGCGCAAACGACCTTGAACGAACGCGACGAGCAACGACAGACGCAGACTGAAGCCCGTGTCAATCGGGCGTTGAGTTATGTCAGCCTGTGCGACCGCGTGGTGATGCTACTGGCTGACACAAGTCAGGATCTGGAAACGATCCGGGATGAATTGCACCGGCTCTTTCAGCAGACTCCGACGCGCCATAAACCAGGACGAGAGTATCCGCGTATAAAACGGGCGCATTCGATGAAATTACGATTCATCAAGTATTTCAAGCGCCTCAACGCTTAACTTAACGCCATTGGCGTTGAAACGCCGGCCTAAATTCACCCTGCCGCTACGCGGCAGTTTGGGCAGCGGCGCTGCTACAAGTTATTGATCGCACGCAACTTTTATTTTCACACTCTTCATGTATCTCACGACCATCTTTTGCCCCTCGTCGTCTTCTTGCATAAGCGCGACCCGGTCGAAGTTGTTCTTATACTCGGCGGCGAATATCTTCACGTCATCAATGCCGTCTAACTCCTTCACCAGACTGTCCTGGACAGGGTTGCTTTCTTGTCGTCTTCTGAAACTTTGGGGATGTTATACAAATAAACTTTATAAGACTCGGACATTCCTACTCTAAGTGTTATTGTGGTGGAAATTCTCGGTTCAGTTTTGCGGGCGCAATCGAAGCAAATCACCCGCGAAGGTTTGCAGAAAGATTGACTGCGGACCGTTGAGGTAAAAATGACCGCCGGGAAACATTCGAACCTCACAGGCTCCCACGGTCATCTCGCTCCAGGCCGCCAACCGCCCCGCCTCTACTTCCTGATCCTCCAGCCCGCCGTAAATTGTCATCGGGCATTCCAGCGAGGATTCCGGATGGTACTCATAAGTGTCCCAGAGTTCGAAATCCGCGCGGATCGTCGGCAACATTAAATCCAATAGCTCGTCGCTTTGCAGCGCTTCCACAGGGGTGCCGTTGAACTCACGAAGTTTGTTGACCAATGCGTTTGTCGGCAGGCAGGAGAGCAGTTCCCCCGGGTTTCGGCGATGAGGAGCCTCAGACGCAGAGACGAATAGATGTTCCGGTTGGCGCCGGTTCTCGCGGCGCAGGCTGCGCGCCGTTTCAAAGCACAACAGCGCTCCCAGGCTGTGGCCGAAGAAAACAAAGGGCTTGTCCAAGTAGGGCAGTAACTCTTGAGCTACGATGCGACTGAGCGACGCCATTCGTCTTATATAAGGCGCGTTGAGCCTGTAGCCGCTACCAGGCAGTTGCACCGCCGCTAATTCCACGACGGGAGGCAGATGCCCGAGCCAGCCATGAAAGGCATGCGCGTTCCCGCCCGCATGATGAAAGCAGAACAGACGCAGCGCGGCCGCCGGATTCGGCTTCGGGAAAATAACCCATTTGTTTGACGACTTGTCCATCACATCTCTTCCCTCCGGCGGTCGGCCTCGGCTTGCGCCGCAGATCCCCAAATCTGTTTCAAAGGCCCTTTCGACCAGCCTTTCTCTCTCGGATAGTCGAATGTATGGTGAACGTATCTGACTCCTTCAATCACTCGGTCGAAGTCGATATGGCTGTGTCCGAAAACATGGATCACCGCATTGAGCGCTCTGATCTGACGATCCAGCGCCGGCGCGCCGGCCACCAGCGGCAGCCCTTTGAAACTGAGCTTTTCTATGGCGGGCAGTAACTCGCGCCGCTGCAGGAAACGCGACAAGGTAATCATAGGGCCGTCGTATTCCTTGATACGCGATTCATTGAGGTTGAGAAAGTATTCCGAGACGGATCCTATCCCGGCCGGCCATTTGCAGAAATAAAAATCGGCCCAGCCCTCCAACGATGAAACATCCGCCTCTCCCTGTCGGTCGTAATCTGATTCATACTACGAGAATATTTGTCCTGTAGAAAAGAGAGGATCACTATGCTCTAAGACTTCTCTCGGCGTCGAGCTAATGCTGGCTTCTTACAGTTCGCTCGCTTCGGCTTATCGCTACCTCATCTATCCTCTATTACAAGGCCCTCGACCGCGGAAGCAGCGAAGTATTACGAAATAGCTTAGTCAGTTGCGCCTCCACATTGGAGAAGTCCGTCGGCACATCGTCAAGGCTGCTGAGCAGCATTGGTCTGACGATATTGCTGAACTTCTTGATTTGTTCAAAAGAGATCCCGCGAGAGAGCAGATACGGAACACCCCAGAGGCTGAAACCATGTACGGGAAGATAGTTAGAATTGTGGATATTCTTGTAAAGATAATTGACCCATTGCATGGCCTCTCGCCAGTCCATCGAACGATGCCGCCACGAATACCCCGCGCCTTGAATTTGAAATTCGTCCGCCTTTTTATGGATCGGGGAACGCAAATCGTGATAATAGAGTTGTACATTAAAGAAAGTCGGCGCCATCTCCTCGATGAAGTTCAGGGTATTTATTACTGATTCCTGAGTTTCCCCGGGAAAGCCGCAGATCAAGGAGGCGAAAGTGGCAATGCCACGCCGATGGAGATTCTCTATGCCCCATCTATATCGCTCAAGCGTAGCGGCTTTGTTCATATATTTAAGGATTTGCTGGTCTCCCGATTCGAGGCCCAAGAAGACTGCCAAACACCCGCTTTCTTTCATTAAGTCAATAGCTTCCTCGTCCGCATTTGAGCAGCGGAAAAATGAAATCCATCGAAATTTGAGCCCGTTCTTAATCACCATTCGAAGCATGTTCTTGAATCGAGTTAGGGGCACATTTAAAGTGTCGTCGATAAAAACAATATCGGTAGTTCCAATCGAAGATAAGTACTTGAGTTGACTCTCCACATTTTCGATTTTACTAACAACGTGCTCTCCCGCCATGACCGGGTAGTTGCAAAATGTGCAGGCGAAGGGGCAACTGCGCGCCGTCCGAAGGTATGAAACCGGCGTTATCTCATGAGAGTCAAACAAGCTCCAGTCGATTGTGCTTTCATCCAGCTCATTATTCTCGGGCATGCGTGGTGTTCGTGTGAATGTTATTCCATCAACTGTATAGAGAAGATTGGGAATAGCACGCAGCCCGTTCATGCTTTCACTCCGTATACATTCGACGACCTTGGCCAGCGTGCTTTCGCCCTGCGAATCGATAACGTAGATGTCAGCGCCTATTTCCTGAAGCACAAACTCCAAGGTCTCTGCGTCTAAGTCCAACGCGATATTCAGAGCATATGGGCCTCCTACAATGACTTTCGTGTCGGGGCAATGTTTGCGGACAAATTTCACGACTTCGACAATCGGCGCGCTGTCCACATAAAACGTTGTGGTAATCGCCACAGCGTCCGGCCGCTCCCCAAGCAATCCGACCAATTTCTCCTTGTCGTAATTGAAAAAATTTACAACTTCCGCGCGGAGCCCTTTATTGTGCAAAAAGTTTTTTAAATAGAATGAGCCCAGTGACGGCGCTTCAAACACGTTCAGATGCGGGTTGCTACCTTGCGCCCGCGCGATTGCCTGGTTAATTATTTCCATATAGGTATATCGCTTGCCTTGAAGCAACACTGAATTTGTCTTGATCTCCTGGTAAGCGCCGGATATGCTTTCCGTTCTTTTTTGACTTGCCGCTGATGTAGCGAAATCAATATCGTTATAACCGATAATGACGCAATTCAGCTTCTGGTTTGGCAGCATTGTTTACTCCTTTCAATCTCCGTATGACAATTCGTATGAGTCGCGCACGGGTAGATATTGGTTCTTTGGGAATTGCCATGACGGCCCCCATTATATTGGGCCATCAATGCGCAAAATCGGAATGTGTCAATCGCTTTGAGACACCTAGGTGAAAAATTTAGACTCCAATAGGAGGCTCGGCGCCCGCTTCCGGCAGAGGCCGCAGGTGGTTAATCCACACAGCGTCAGGTAATGACTGCACTGTGGGAGGTTTCTCGACAAAGCGCCCCGGATGAGCGGCATAAGCGCCATCCAGGACGAGCTGGCGTTTTTCGAGCAAAGCGGCCGCCTGGCCACAATGGGCAGTGGCCGGAGTGAGTAATCCTAGAGCGTGTTATCTACTTTAAGTCAGTATTTCCGCAACGTTCTTTAACATCAGAATCACGAAGGCCAAGTAATGTAGATCGGCCGGGGTTTAAGATAATCGCTCGTAATCTCTGGCTAACCGGCGGGATCGAGACAGCCAACCAAAACTTCGTTCCGCTATTACAAGGCCCTCGACCGCGGAAGCACCGAAGTATCACGGAATAGCTCAGTCAGTTGCTCCTCCACATTGGAGAAGTCCATCGGCGCTTCGTCAAGGCTGCTGAGCAGCATTGGTCTGACGATATTGCTGAACTTCTTGATTTGTTCCAAAGAGATCCCGCGAGAGAGCAGATACGAAACAGCCCAGAGGCTGAAACCATGTGTGGGAAGATAGTGAGAATTGTGGATATTCTTGTAAAGATAATTGACCCATTGCATGGCCTCTCGCCAGTCCATCGAACGATGCCGCCACGAATACCCCGCGCCTTGAATTTGAAATTCGTCCGCCTTTTTATGGATCGGG
>DASQKG010000059.1:0-14246 GCA_035630655.1 Pyrinomonadaceae bacterium | reverse complement strand
GCAGCCCGAGCGCAGAAGCGCCCAGCAGGTCGGACATCATTCCCAGCAGATTTCGATCTCGACAACAGTAATGCAGTACCGACTCGATTCCGATTTGCTGTTCGACGAGGACCGCCGTGGCCAGCGCGCTCATGCGTGATTGCGCGCGCGCGCCATCGGGGATGTTCACGCCGTCGACACCGGCATCTTTCAATAGCCGAATCGAATCGAGCGTCTTCTTTGCGTCAACACCCTTCGGTGGCAGGACTTCGACAGAAGTAACAAACTCGCCCTCGACAATTTTCCTGGACCACTTCGAACGCTCTGCAGGCGGCACCACCTTTAGATCGGCCGGTGAAACTTCTGTTACCTGGGCCAGGGCCCCGGCCGAGAAAATGACTTTCTGCGCGCGCGGTGAAGCGGCGCGCACCGCATCGGAGATTAGCTTGATATGCGCGGGAGTTGTGCCGCAGCATCCGCCAATAAACTTCGCGCCTGACTGTATGAAGCGTTTGGCAAACTTCGACATGTACTCGGGCGAGCACATGTAAAACTGCCGGCCCTGGACGTCGCGCGGCAGTCCGGCGTTGGGTTGTGCAGCCAGCTTCTTCTTGGTTACCGCGCGCATTTTTTCCAGCGCCGTCAGAATGATTGCCGGGCCCACTCCGCAATTGAGACCGATGACGTCGGCGCCCCATTCATCCAGTTGCGCGGTGAACAGTTCGGGCGTAGTGCCGTATGCGGTGTTGCCGTCCGTCTGGATCGTCATCTGGGCCATGATGGGCAAGTCGCAAAGCTCCTTGACCGCCGCGATGGCCTGCCTCATTTCCGAGACATCAGAAAACGTTTCCAGCATAAAAAGATCCACGCCGCCTTCGAGCAATGCCGCGATCTGTTCCTTAAAGAGATCCTTCGCTTCCTCGTAAGACGTCGGCCCATATGGCTCGATACGCAACCCAAGCGGCCCCACTGCGCCCGCCACATAACATTCGCCACCGCCACCTTCGCGTGCAAGCCTTGCAGCTTCGATGTTGATCTCCCGCAGGTTTCCTTCGAGTCCGTACTGGGCCAACTTTGGCGCAGTGGCACCGAATGTGTTGGTCTCCAGGATGTCCGCGCCCGCGCGGCAATACTCTGCGTGAACCTCCCGGACCAAATCGGGATTGCTGATATTCAATTCGTCGTAGCAGCGATTGATGTACACGCCCTTGGCGTAGAGCATCGTGCCCATCGCGCCGTCGAAGACGTGGATGCTTTCGCCCGCCAGGATCTCTCTGAAGTCTTTCATCGTACTTTCTGAGCTTTGTACTTTGAGCTTTGTGCTTTGAGTAAAGCTGGTTTAGACCCAATCCCACCCTTGATATAAAAGCAAAGAACAAAGGGCAAAGAACAAAGTTCCAAAATAAAATGTCCCGCGCTAAACAACGCGGGACTTCGTCAGGACTGAAGTTTTTCGGGTCTGGCTCTTCTAGGCTGCCCGAGCTGTTTAGCGGGTTGTTTTACGTGGCCGCAAGTCGCCTTAACTCACCACGTTTGTCATGGTGCTTATACGCCTGTCAGGAGAAAGCTGTCAAGCAAGGATGCCGTAACAGCAAGGATGCCGTAACAGGAAGCGGGCAGCAAAGTGAGCAGCGGACGGTTCCCGCCCGCAGCATCCTGAGATGCGTATCCTACGGCCAACTCATCCGGCCCTTAAGGGGAATTCCCAGAACCTACCGGCTAGAGAGATGAGTATCTAGACATTGCCGCTTCTAATGCCTGGCGTTTTGGTCAAGGCGATCTTGATCATGCTCTTTCGCTTTCTGAAAGTATAGAGAACCGAGAGATGAGAGATTCGAGAACAGGAACGCTATACCTTCAGGCTGGGTTGAAGTATCTGCGGAGTGAAGGGCCGGACTATGCTCTAGGTCTGGCGAGAAAGATCAATTTACCCGTCCTTCGCACCCGACTTTACTTGGCCATTATCCGGACCCTGAGTTCCGTGAAGGCGTCAGAGCGCTCGGAGTTTCGCCCGCGGAAGCTTTTCTTCACTTGGTAGGACTGACATTCCTGTCGGTCACCTCTCAGGCCGAGGGAATGTTAACGGTTACCAAATTGGGTGCCTGGGAGCTCAGTCTCGCTTTCTTCCCGAGAACACGTACCCCACACTTATTGTTGCGCGCAAGTTCGGTTCACGCCCTAATCGTGCCTCGGGCGAAACAAACAATCGATCAGTGACAAAGATCTTTACGCCTGCTCCGGCACTAGCAGTCCAGGTTGTAAACGAGGCATCAAAAACGCGGGGAACGCCGCTGCTGAAATCAAAACCAGGAAAGCGCGCCTGGTGATGGATTACTCCAGCTCCGCCTATCACGTAGGGAACAAATCTTCCGGTCGGATCAGAGAGATCAAAGGCAACGTTAGGCTGAAAAAGATAGTCCTGATCGGTATCCGAGTTTCGCATGTAAAGAAACTCCGGTTCCACACTGAGTCGTCGTGTGACGTAGAAGCGAGCCGAGCCGCCGAATACGCTGTGAGAAGTTTCGTCGAAGGCCGCCCCGCCAAAGGTCGCCTTCACCTCTGCTTTGGGTGGCGTTAAATCATCCTGCGCGGCCGCATTAAGGAGGCATGACATAACGATGGCTACCGCTGCCGTCAGATTTATTAGTCGTTTTAGCAAATGATTTACAGAACCGAGCGCGCGATAGAGAGGGTTTGGCGGCTCAGCGCCAACGGCGCGTAATGTAATAGCCTGGCCCAGCGGCCCAGGATAGTGGCCATCTAAGCTCTCATCTGAAGGCGCGAAATGTTCGGCACGCAACACATTTCGCGCCTTCAGCGCTTCCCAAGATCAACGCGACCCTCACCCAGGGCGTTGCCCTGGGCTGCTACATTTCGCGCCTTCAGCGCTAACACCAGAATCGTCCTCAAACATTTTCGTGCTCGGTTCTGTAATCTGCCACCACAACATCCTTGACATGGGCCGCAAACTTTGGCTGAATGCGTCCACAAATCCCCGTGCTACTCCCCGTTTTTGCTATTTAGTCCAAGATTCTGGAGGAACTTGAACTATGGCCACGGCCAACACTATGAGCAGTCACAATGGAGAGGGCGTCACTACCCACCCGAAGGGGCTTTATGTGCTTTTCGCCACGGAGATGTGGGAACGTTTCAGCTTCTACTCGATGCTGGCACTCTTTACGCTTTATCTTCGCGACCCGGCCGAAGGATTTGGATGGACCGCGGCCCAAGCAACGGCGCTATATGCGAATTACCTGATGTTTGTCTACGCCAGCCCGCTGATCGGCGGATTGATCGCAGACAAGATCACCGGTTATCGCAAGGCCGTCATGATCGGCGGATTCTTCTTCATGGCCGGTCACGGATTGCTGTCGATTCCAGCGCTCTGGGCGGTCTACGCCGCGCTGACATGCCTCGTCATTGGAAACGGCTTCTTCAAACCGAACGTCTCGACGATGGTCGGCAATCTTTATCCTGAAGGCAGTCACCTCAAGGACCGCGCTTACAACATTTTTTACATGGGCATCAACGTCGGCGCTTTTCTCGCGCCGATAGTGATGGAGATCGTTCGTCAGAAGTTCGGATTCCATCCGGCGTTCGCCGTTGCGGCGTTCGGAATAGTCATATCGGTCGCGATCTTGTGGTATTTCAAAAATCTGGTAATGGCGGCTGATAATAAGAGGGCCGTCGGCAAGCCTGTTATCGAGAGCATGGCCGCCGGAGATGCGCAGCAAGCAGCTGACACTGCCGCCACGGCGACAGACGCCCCGCCGCATGGCATCAGCGATCAGGACGAAGGTGGTCACGCGAAAGGCGCCGGCGGAGACGCTGGGCGGAGCGCCGAAATGTTGGCGGTCCCGAACTGGAAGCGCGTGACGGCGCTCATTGTGATATTCATCATCGTCATCGTCTTCTGGATGGTCTTTCACCAGAACGGCTCGACGCTGACCTATTTTGCCGATGACAACACGGAGTGGAACGTCACCGGTACGATCTCGAATTCCATAAACGCGTTTTGGGTCCTGGTCCTGACCTTCCCGCTGGTTTGGTTCTGGGGATTTCTGGATCGCCGCGGTAAGGAGCCATCAACGCCGACGAAGATGGCCTTCGGTATGACGCTCACCGGACTTTCGTTCCTCGTGCTCTGGTACGGCGCGTCGATCGGCGAGAAAATGACAAAGACACCCGAGCAGCTTTCGGTCGCAGAGTTTCGCATCAACGAGCGCGTCCTCACCAACCTCGCTGCGTCAGGTGTTTCGAAAGACGTGCTGGACAAAATCCAAAATGCGAAAGCAGCCGACGGCAAGAACAGCGTCTTCGGTGTTAAGTTTTCCAAGAAGACGGATGAGGCGACGAAGGTAGAAACGTCCGGCGAGCAACAGTTAATTGCGGCCGTCAACGCGGCTTCGCCGGGCGCCGGTGATGCGCACCGGGCCGCGATCCTTCAAAACGCGTACCTCTTCCGTGTTTCGCCGTTCTGGCTGGTACTCGCTTATGCGATCGTGACGCTTGGTGAGCTAATGCTTTCGCCGATGGGCCTCTCGCTGGTGTCGAAGGTCGCTCCGATAAGTATCCGCGGTCTGATGATGGGCGGGTGGTTTGTCGCAACCGCGATCGGAAACAAGCTGACGCAGATCGGCGTCTACTGGGACATCTGGCTTCAATCGAGCTTCTTCCTGGTCCTGGCGCTCATGGCGCTATTCATGGCGGTGGTGCTTACCGTACTGCTGAAGCCGCTGAAGAAAGCGATGCCAGGCGTGTGAGGCGGCGCGGTTGTGTTCGACGAGGGTGGCAGAGTCGCAACTTGTGACCCGCCACCCTCTTTCGCGATTGAACTCACAGGTGTATAGAGAACCACCTTCAGTTTGCGTCTTGGCAGACCACCCAGACTAGCGTCTTGCGAAAGCCGCAAGCTAAAGCTTGTAATCTAAACGCCTGTTCGGATGAACTACGGGCATGGAGTTGGAGTTCAAACTTCTTTACTACATAGGAGTCGTTTAAACAGTGAAACCTCGACAGAACTTAATCGGACTAATTCTGGTCCTCCTCACGGCCACCCTGCCTCTATCCGCTCAGGACAAACTACTTACCATCGACGACATCTTCGATCCGGTTAAGAAAGTAAACTTCGCCGGTACTCTACCAAATATTCGCTGGATGAAAGATGGGAAGCATTACGTTCTCGTCAACGAAGCTTCGAGGCGAAACTTGCCGCGGCTGCAGAAGGTGAATGCTCTGACCGGCGACGCCTCTCCGCTCTTTGATGCAGCGAAGATGGAAGCCGCCTTTGGAGCGTTGGCGGGAATCTCGGCTGCCGACGCGAAGCAGTTGGCAAATCGCGGGTCGTATGACTTCAACCATACCGAAACCGCCGTCCTGATCAATTTCGCCAATGATCTGTTCTATTACGAACTCGGCAGCGACGGGGCCGTGCGGGTGACAAACGGAGCTGAAGAAGAAGTTGGGGAAACATTCAGTCCCGACAATCGCATGATCGGATTCGTGCGCAACGGCGACATGTACGTCTACGACATCGCCGCACAGAAAGAACGACGTCTCACAACCGACGGTGGTCCAAAGATTCTCAACGGGCGACTCGACTGGGTTTACCAGGAAGAACTTTACGGGCGGGGAAACTTCGAAGCTTATTGGTGGAGCCCTGATTCGACGATGCTGGCTTATCTGAGGCTGGATGAAAACCCGGTCCATGAGTTCACGGTCGTAGATCACATTCCTTATCGTCAAAACGTTGAGGTGACACCGTATCCAAAAGCCGGAGATCCGAATCCAGTTGTACAGCTTGGCGTGATCAAGGCCACCGGCGGCGCCACGCGTTGGATAGACACATACAAATATCAGCCCAGCGATTTTTTGATCTCCAGGGTTTCGTGGACGCCTGACAGTAAGAAGGTGGTCTACCAGGCACAGAATCGCGAGCAGACATTTCTCGATCTGAACTTTGCCGATGCAAGTAACGGCAAGTCGAATACGCTGGTTCGTGAAACGTCAAAAGCCTGGGTTGAAGTAATCGACAATCCGCACTGGTTGAAAGATGGTTCGTATCTTTGGGAGAGCACGCGCAACGGTTGGCGACATCTTTATCACTATGCGCAGGACGGTAAATTGATTCGACAGGTTACAGACGGCAAATGGGAAGTTCGTTCGCTTGAGAGCATCGACGAAGACAAAGGCGTCGTATTTATTACCGCGACTGAGAATAGCCACATCGCGCCGCAGCCGTATCGAATCGCTTTGAACGGTACGGGGCTGACACGTTTAACCACAACGCCGGGCACGCACCGTTTCGTCGTTAGTCCGAAAAACAATCTCTTCATCGATTTCTGGAGCGACGTCAATACGCCTACGCAAACGCGTCTTTACGACATCAACGGCAAGCTCGTCCGTATCATCGAGCCAAACAAAGTCGAGGTGCTCGGCCAATACAGGTTCGGGAAGACGGAGTTGCTTCAGGTCAAGACGCGCGATGGATTCGAAATGGAAGCAATGATGATTAAGCCGCCCGGCTTCGATCCGGCGAAGAAGTATCCGGTGATGTCGTTCACTTACGGTGGGCCTCATGCGCCGCAGGTCAGGAACGCCTGGGGTGGTCCAACGTATTTGTTTCACCAGTCGCTGGCGCAGAAGGGTTACATCATTTGGGTCCTTGATAATCGCACCGCCAGTGGTAAGGGTGAAGAATCCGCGTGGCCTGTTTACAAAAACTTAGGCGAGCTCGAGCTGCGCGATCTCGAGGATGGAGTCACCTGGCTCAAGAGTCAGCCGTATGTAGATGGCAACCGCATCGGTATTTGGGGTTGGAGCTACGGCGGTTTCATGACGAGTTACGCACTAACACACAGCAAGAGCTTCAAGATTGGCATTGCGGGCGGCACGGTAGCGGATTGGCGCGATTACGACACGATCTATACCGAGCGCATCATGGGCACGCCGCAAAATAATCCTGAGGGCTACCGCAAGAGTTCACCTGTGCACTTCGCGAAGGACCTGAGTGGTAAACTGCTGCTAATTCATGGGACCATCGACGACAACGTCCACATGCAAAACACGATTCAATTTGCTTATGAACTGCAGAAGGCAGGGAAGCAGTTTCAGTTGATGGTCTATCCGAAGTCGCGACACGGTGTCACAGATCCGTTGCTGTTGAAACACATGCGGCAGATGATGACGGATTACATTGTGGAGAATTTGTAAATTGACTTTCGCAGCCTCAGGCAAGCCTCGCTTCGCCGACCTCCGTCACGGTATGATGAAAAACCGTAAGACAAGAACGGTCTAGAGGGTTGCAGGTCGTGAAGCGGCGGATTGCCGAGGAGGTTACTGGAAGGCTCTGGGGAGGCGCGTTGATGATCACGAAAGTTCAAGTCAAAAACTACCGCAGCTTGGGCCACGTGAGTCTTAAGATGGGGCCCCTTGTAATTCTGGTCGGTCGGAACGGTGCGGGAAAGAGCACTTTTTTGGATGTGTTGCGGTTCGTTCGAGATGGACTTAGACCCGGTTTGGAAAACGCGGTACTCGATCGACATGGATTCTCATCACTCCGACGATGGGCACCACGGAAACCCTACGACGTTGAAATCACAATTTCTGTTGAGGAATCTGTAGACGAATCTCCAGAACAACAAGCCTTCTGGGGCAAATACTCGTTTGTATTAGCTAGTGAGCCTGATGGTGCATATCGAGTAAAACGTGAAAGCTGTAGCGTGGGCCACAAGATCCACCGATTCTTTAAAATTGAGGACGCGTTTGAGACAAAAGACGGAAACTGGGTGACGTTACCCGAAGGCGTCGTCGAGAGGGGACGCAAACAACCGTCTCTACAAGCGACGGAATTAGCATTGCCCGGTGTGGCGGTGTTTTCACCGCTCTACGCCCAGTTGCGAAGGAGTCTACAGGGCAGCTTTTACAGTATTTTCCCGAATACGTTGCGCGAGCCACAAAAGCCTTCGACGGAAAAAATCCTCACAGATCACGGTGATAACTTCGCCTCGGTGGTAAGACGTTTGGAAAGAGAGAAGCACTGGTTTCCCGACCTCCTTGGTGCCCTGAGACGTGTGGTTGAGGGTGTAAGCGATCTCCATGTAAAAGAGGTGGGCGGATACTTGGTCACAGAACTCAAACACGACGACCTTTTTAGTGAAAACATTGCAACTGACAATTCACCGTGGTTTGAATTGGCGCAGGAGTCTGATGGCACCATACGGTTGCTAGCAATGCTGGTAGCCCTATACCAGAGAGCGCCAAGGACTCTTATTGGATTGGAAGAACCCGAGAATGCGTTACACCCTGGTGCGCTGGCGGTTCTTAGCGACGTTTTACGCGAGGCGACTCGCCGACATCAGATATTGGTCACAACGCAGAGCCCGGATCTTATTTCGCGATTCAAAGCTGACGAGCTTAGGGTTGTCGAAAGGTCACGTGGGGTAACCAAAATTGGGCGTATTGACGAGATGCAGCGCGAGACTATTGAGGAGCAACTATTTTCTGCGGGAGACCTGCTCCGAATTGAAGGGCTCCGCCGAGAGTCCGTTCTCGTTGGTAATCGAAATGCCTAAGCTGGTCCCGATCGTTGAAGGGGATGGCGAGGTCAGCGCAGCTCCACTACTGATACGCAGAATTCTTTGGGATCTCGGGCGCTATGACCTGCCGGTGATTGCGCCAAAGAATGCTCACGGGCGCGGTAATCTTGAGGTGGCAGGTGGCTTGGAGAAATTCATTAAATACGCATGGAAGGAGAGAGATTGCGGCGCCATTCTAGTCTTGATTGATGCTGACCGCGACTGTGCGCGCGAATTGGCTAAGACCTTTAGCAAAAGAGTCGAGGCAATGGGAATCGTTTATCCAGTAGTTATCATCTGCGCAAAGCATGAGTATGAAACCTGGTTCCTAGCAAGCCTTGAAACAATATCCGGCCTGGAGCTTTCCGGTAGGGCCGGACTTCGTGCAGGGTTGGCACCACAGAATGTCGAGGAGATTGTCAGTCCTAAAGCTGTCTTAAACAGATATATGTCGGCGGGTCGGGCGTATAAGGAGACCGAAGACCAAGAACCAATGACTCAGCTCTTGGATATAACTCTCGTGAAAGAACGCTCCCGATCATTTCGAAGGATGTGTCATGCAGTGGAGCAAGCAGTGGGGGCAATTGATAATGACGCAAAAACGGTTACGCCGTAACATCCTTTCCGCTCTGCAAACAACCTTCTACCGCTTCATAAAGACTGTGAAGGAGATCTTCAAAGGTCTCGCCCTGTGTGGCGCATCCGGGTATGGCGGGAACTTCCGCCCAGAAACCACCTTCTTCAGCTTCGTGAACTACGACTTTGATTTTCATACCTTGATTATAGTTCCATAGGGTGTCCGCGCGCGAGGACGAACTTAAGAGGCCACGGAACAGACAACGAGTCTCACCTTCGTTGGCACTTCGGGCACCAGTAAGTGGACCTGCCGCCGTGGGTTATTCGCTTAATGCGTGTGCCGCACTTGAAGCACGCCTGGCCTTCACGATCGTAAACCTGCCAGACCTTTCCAAAAGCTTCGCCATACGAAAAGCCGTTTTTGTCCTCGAGATTGAGTCGTCGTGAGGAGTTGCCGGAAACAGCTGCGCGTAACACATCGCGGATTGATTGGTGCAGACGTTCAGTACGTTTTGAAGAAAGGTCGGAAGCGATGAGGAACGGATTGATCTGCGCGCGAAAGAGCGCTTCGGAGGCGTATATGTTGCCCAGCCCCAAAACTCTTGTTTGATCGAGCAGGAGGGTCTTCAGACTTCGCTTCGACCGGGATAAGGTTTCTTTTAGGTAGTCTGCGCTGAAATCACTTCCGAAAGGCTCGGGGGCCAACTCGCTAATTCCTTTGGTCCCGCCGACACGCGACTTGGCCGCCAGCCGCATGATCCCAAACTGCCGCTGGTCGCGAAATACCAGCCGCCGCTCATCATCGAGATAGAAGACTGCATGCGCGTGACGCGGCAGCTCATCATCCGGCGTCAGCACCACGAACTTTCCAGTCATGCGCAGGTGGACAATGAGGACCTGCTGCGCCGCCGGCTTCGGGGACGAGGCAGTTGCGCGAGCGTTCGTGCGAGCGTTCGTGCGGGTGTTCGGCTTTTCGAGCTCAATCAAAATGTATTTGCCGCGGCGATTGATCGCGACGATGCGAGACCCTTTTAATTTGCGGCTGAAGGTTACGGCGGATGAGGGAGAAACAAGTTTTGGTAAGTGTATTTCCGCCGCTACGATCTGACGGCCGAGGACAGCACGGCGGAGCGAACGCACAACATGTTCGACCTCTGGAAGCTCCGGCATTTGTGCGTCGACGTTGTTTCGCGGGATAACTGGAGCTGCTACTGGTTCAAGAACGCAACCGGAAGCAACTATCTAGATGCGCCCCAATAAGAGAAGAATGAGGATAATCACCAGCAACAGACCGATTCCGCCGCTTGGTCCATAACCCCAGTTTCTACTGTGAGGCCACCTCGGCACCGCGCCCAAAAGTAAAATAATCAAGATAATCAGCAGGATTAATCCCAAACTCATAGCAGGCCACCTCCAAGCTGAGAGTTGTCAATGGGGGGCTTTAGATTACCGTGCAGGGGATGCGAGAAGTTAATCACTTTTGGACCAGCAGTCAATGTTTATTTCCGCGACCTAATTGACACGTTGAAGTGCTGCGGCTAGACCGCGGCTTTCTCCTGCGCCTCATTAATCTGTTGATTAATTCCGCATCCTGCAAAACAAGACGGCGTCAACAGCAACGATCATGCTCACGGGCTGGTAGTCATGAAGGAGGCTGCGAAGCGGTCGGACAGAACACTAGCCCCACGCGCAGCGAAGCGGAGCGTGGGGAACCGTACAGGGAAAAGTGCAGAGCCTGCGTAGCTGGCGAAAGAGATCAACCCCGGGTAGCTCCTTCTGTCGCCAGCTTCGCAGGCTAACTGTTTCAATTCGTCTTATTCCCCACGCTCCGCTTCGCTGCGCATGGGGCTAATTTCTGTCCGACTGCCTCGCAGCCTCGATTAGGTTAACGTCAGAAGTTAGTGATTTAGACAGGAATGGTCTTTCTCAGGCAGCTTGCGGCCGGGCGGGCGTTCTAACGTAAGGCGCCACACTCCAAATAGAAGACTCCACCGTGGTTGGTTAAACAGCACGCGCCAGTGCTTCACCGGCAGACAGAAGTGCGTTGGCCTTAGCCAGGCTCGTGGCCTCGGAGTAAATCCTCAGCGCCGGCTCAGTTCCCGATTGTCGGAACAATAGCCACGATTCGTCATCGAAGAGCAGTTTCGTACCGTCCATTGTCTCAACGTCCGAAACTTTAAACCCAGCCATCTCGCGTGGCGGTGCCTGGGCCAGGCCATTAACCAGTTGCTGCCCCGGACCAGGTTCAACGCGCAGGTCCTTCCGCGCGAAATGAAACTCACCAAACTCCTCATGTAGTTGATGCAGCATCTCGGAAGGCGTGACCCCTGCGGTGATGACGGCTTCGAGAAACAGAAGAGAATTGAGGATTCCGTCACGTTCAGGTATGTGTCCCTTGACACCAATGCCGCCGGATTCTTCAGCGCCAATCAGTATGTCGTCTTTGAGCATTAAGTCAGCGATGTACTTAAACCCGATCGGTGTTTCGTAGAGTTTGAGGTTATGAGCGGCCGCTATGCGCTTTAGCAAAACTGATTGGGAAAACGTTCGGACCACTGCGCCTGTCATTTTTCGCTGGCGTACGAGATGCAGCAGAACCAACGGCACCACCTGATGCATGGTCATCGTTTCCCCGAGCTCGTTTACCGCCCCGACACGGTCCGCATCGCCATCGGTGGCCAAACCTACCAGTGCCTTCGTCTCGATCATGCGACGTTTTAATGGAGCAAGGTTCGAGTCGATTGGTTCTGGATTAACACCACCAAAGAGCGTATCGCGCAAGGCACGAATAGTCTCGACTTTGAGTGCACCACCGGTTAGAAAACCTTCTACCCAGTTGCCACCAGATCCATGCATCGCATCGACGACGACTGTGCCTTCCGCTTGGCGTAATCGTTCGAGATCGATATAAGAAGCCACCTGCTTCCGATAACTGTCTAGCGGTTCCGCTAACAGTTCGTTCCCGTCGTCGACCAGAGCGGCACGCCGCGGTTGGTTAGTGTCCAACAACTTCTCGACTGCTAGTGTCGTTTCCGGAGGCGCGCTTCCGCCCCACGGGGCCTTTATTTTGAAGCCGTTAAACTCGGGAGGATTGTGAGATGCGGTGATGACGATGCCGCCGTCTGCCTTGAGTTCTTTCACGGCCCATGAGATCAGAGGAGTGGGCATTGCCTCCTTGAAGAGAGCGACGCGCAGTTGATTGCCCGTCATGACTTCGGAGGCGTGCCGCGCGAATTTCTCTGAGAGGAAACGATGATCGTAGCCGACGACAACCAGAGGAGAGTTGTTAAGACCCAGCAAATAATCGGCATACGCCTGGGCCACACGTTCGAGATTGGCAAACGTGTAATCGAGCGCGATCACCGCGCGCCAGCCGTCGGTGCCGAATTTGATGGGAGACAGATCGTTCATCGAGAAAGTGTCAAACAGTCCCGTTTAGAACGCGGACTTGTCCGCTTGTCAACGCTCAACGTACTGGGGCGCACAAGTGCGCCATCTAAAAGGGAAATCTGCGTCAAGCGTCTTCGGTGTGACCCGTGATCGTGTAGTCAGTCACCGATGTCTTATCGCCTAGGACCGAACCCTCACCAACGACCGCAGAGCGACCGATATGACATCCACGCCCGACCACGGCGCCTGAAACCTCAGCCGCGGTGCCGATGCGCGTATGCGGCCAAATGACTGAGTTCTCCACCCGCGCGCGCTCTTCGACAAAACAACCCGGCCCCAATACCGAATTGACGATTTGAGCGCCCGGCTTAATTTGGCAGCCGTCTCCGATCATAGATACGTCATCGATTTCTGCCGCCGTGGCCGAATCGAAGTCGCCGCGTCGCTCCTTGATATGAATGCGTCCAACGCGGTTGCCCAGGAGATCCAGGTGGGCCTGCAGGTAGCGCTCCGGAGTTCCAATATCAATCCAATATGTCCGCACCGGCGTGTGGGCGAAAAACGGCTCTTTACGCTTCAGCAGTTCCGGAAACAATCCGTACTCAAACGAGTGATTCTCACCCGGCGGCACGAGGTCCAACACGCTAGGCTCGAGTATGTAGGTCCCGGCGTTGATGGTGTTGCAGGTGATCTCATCGACTTTTGGTTTTTCCAAAAACCGCCGAATGCGACCGTCGCTTTCCGTTTCCACCAGTCCGTAGACCGACGGATTCTCTACGGGCGCCAGGACGATCGTCGCTGTTGCCTTGTGCTCGTTGTGTTCGCGAATGACGGCCTTAAGGTCGAGATCCGTCAGGACATCGCCATTGAATACGACGGTCGGCTCGCGTATTAGATCTTCGGCAAATTTGTATGCGCCGGCCGTGCCCATCGGTTGCGGCTCGACAGTGTATTTGAGCTTCACGCCGTAGTCGGAACCGTCGCCGAGTAGCTGCTCGATCTTGTTTGGTTGATACGAAAGCGACAGAGTGATGTCGGTGATACCGGCGCGTCGCAGTGTGTCGATCTGGTAAAGGAGAAACGGACGATTGCAAATCGGAACGATTGGCTTGGGAGTGTAGACCGTTAGCGGGCGGAGGCGCGTGCCTTTACCGCCGGCAAGAATGAGAGCTTGCATGTTTGATAATTGGAAAAGTGTTTTGAAGGTTGAATTGCAAAGCGGGAGTCTACCATTCACGGGTGTCGGGTGTCAGGTGCCGGGTGTCAGGTGATGGGTGTTGGGTGTCGGGTGTCGGGTGATGGGTGATGGGTTTTGGGTGATGGGTTTTGGGTGATGGGTGATGGGTGTTGTTGGGTATTCCTGGTTGCTAGTCGATGTAAGAAGACTGATCGAAATCATTGAAGTTGATTAGTTCTTCGAGGCCGACACCCGACACCCGACACCCCGACACCCGACACCCTCTTCCTTGACACTACTTTGGGTAAATAGTAATCGTTAACTGCAACAAACTTCGAAACAAACGGGAGTTGTATGAGTGAAACGCGAGACGCGGTAATCATTAGTGCCGCCAGAACACCGGTGGGGAAGTTTCTAGGATCGTTGAAAGGTTTCAAGGCCACGGATCTTGGCGCGATCGTGGTGCGCGAAAGCGTTCGGCGCGCGGGCGTTGCGACTGAAGATGTCGATGAAGTGATTATGGGTTGTGTGATCCAGGCGGGGCTGGG